>NZ_LZIK01000001.1:0-62337 GCF_001667105.1 Mycobacterium sp. 852002-51152_SCH6134967
AGCCGACCTCCAGGCTGAGCTGAGGTGTCAACTATGTCGCGAGACAGCTGCCAACTATGTCGTGGAATCAGACACTGCACCTGCCACTCTGCTCTGAGACGGCTGCCGTCCTTAGTGCCGAGTGCGAAGCCAAATCGACTTGACGCGAAGCGCAGCCGTCGGGCGATCCCCATCGTCAGCGCCGCGTGATCGCGCGGCTGACCACTTCGGCTACTTCCCCTTCGGTCAGCGCGCTGTCCTCGATCAGCGTGTGTGACAGAACGGTCCGGACGACGACTTCGGCGGCGGCGACCGGAGTCAGGGCGAGTTCGTCTGAACTCGGTATCGCCTGCGCGACCATCGCCGCCACCGTCTGCACCAGATTCATTCGGTTGTTGCCGACGGGCAGTCCGGCGAAAAGCAACCAGTGGGGTTCGTGGTCGCGAACGTAGACGAACGCCTTGTGATTGCGGAGGTAGCGCAGCGCGGTGGTGACGATCGCGGCCGTCTGCGCAGGGAGGTCGGCCTGCGGGTCGAAGGCTGCGAGCGTCGCGGCGATCATCGCGCCGATCTCCTGCTCAGCGATCGCGCCCAGGAGCCCGTCTTTGTCACCGAACTCGCGGTAGGCCGTGGCCCGCGAGACGCCGGCATGCTCGGCGACCTGGCTCAAGGTCAGCCGATCGAGGCCGCCCTCGGCGATCAGGTCCAGTGCGGCCTGCACCAGTTGTGACGACGAACGAGTCCTGGCCACGACTCTTTCTACCGCAGCACCATTGCGGCCGACCTCAAACTGAGACTAGATTGGCGATCAGTCTCAGTAGAGGAGCGCGACCGGTGACCCAGACTCCGATCTTGTCAACCGATGGACCCGCGCTGCCCGAACTCGACCGATACCTCGCGACCCTTCCGGTCAGCGAGCGCGACCAGCTGATGGCCCAGCTCGCGACGCTCAGCGACGCCGACCTTCGAAGCCTCGGAGTCAGCGAGCCACAACTGTCCGAATACGACTACCGGGTGGACGACATCGACGGAACCATTCCGCCGGACCTCGCCGGGACCCTGTACCGCAACGGGCCGGGCCGGTGGCAGGACCACAGCGGCCGGCCTCTTCACCATCTCTTCGACGGCGACGGCATGCTCTCGGCATTCACCATCGCCGACGGCTCGGTCCACTACAAGGACAGGTACGTGCGGACCAACCACTATCTCGGCAAGACCGGGCTGAACCACATGGGCACCGCCGCGCCCGGCGGCATCAAATCCAACATCGGTCGTCTTCCACCAAATCTGGCCAATACCAACGTCGTTGAACACGCCGGTCGGCTGTACGCACTGTGGGAAGGCGGACCGCCCCACGAAATCGACCCCGAGACACTGGAAACCGTCGGCGTCCGCCGATTCGGCGGCGAGTTGCGCTGGGTGGGCTCGTATTCGGCACATCCGTGTTTCTGTCCGCGCACCCGGGAGATGTACAACTTCGGCGTCGAATTCATCCCGCGGCCACACCTGCGGATCTATCGCACCGATCCTACGGGGCGGTTGAAGCACTTCCGCTCGGCGCGACTGCCCTTCGTAGCCATGGTTCACGATTTCGCGATGACGGAGAGCCACCTGGTGTTCGTGGTTTCACCGATCATCCCGGCAGCGCTACCGGTGCTGTTGGGGCTCAAGCCGATGGGCGACGCCATGCGATACCGACCCGAGCGGGGCAGCGTGTTCGTCCTGGTGCCGCGGGACGGTAGCAAGATACGCACCATCGAATACGACGCCGTCTTGATGTTCCACCTCAGTAACGCCCACGACGATGACGGCGACATCGTCATCGACGCGATTACCTACGACGACGGGCGACTCCTGGGGCGGCTCAACCGATTTCACGTCGCACCACTCGATGGTGCACCCTCGACGTTCATGCGATACCGCATCACGCGATCGGGACGCGTCCTCGCCGAACCTCTCTCCGAGATCCCCTGCGAATTCCCCCGCCACAACGACGCATTCGAGGGTCGCAAGCATCGGTACGCCTACCTCAACACGCGCCACAATCTCGTCTCGTTCTACGATTCGATCACCCGACTCGATCTGACCGACTCCTCGGCGGCGACGTACACCTCGCCCGAGGCCGGAAACAGCTTCTGCGAGCCGGTATTTGTCGCCAAACCCAACGCCACCGCGGAGGACGAGGGGTGGGTGCTCTCGGTCGAGTACCAATCTCGCACTCACGCGTCGCGCCTGGTGATCTTCGACGCCGCCGACATCGCCGCGGGCCCGATCGCCGCCGCCAACCTGCGCCACCACATCCCGCAGGGGTTCCACGGCAACTTCGCCCCGCTTTCCCGCTGAAACGGCCACGGCCCAGCTGCCGTTTGTGAATCTGACGACGGACTTGGGCCGAAATCGTCGTCAGACGCACAAATGGGGGACAGGCCCCACGGCGCCCGGTCCTTGACCAGTGCCCGCGCGAGGTTCACTGTTTGCATAGGCCGCCAACCGCGCACCGGCCAGTGAGGACTGCTCATGAGCATTGACGACGATCCGGTCACCACGCTCGACGATCTGCGCAGCGATCTGGCTCGCCGGCACAAATGGACACCCAGCGGCGGCGCCTCGGTGGACCCGGCGGTCGTCGACGCCGACATGGCGGCCCTCGACCGGGACGGCTACCTCATCTGGGAGAACCTGCTTGACGCCGACGAATGCCGGCAGATCAAAGCGACGGTCGCACCCTGGCTCTCGCACACCGGCCGCAACTCTTTCGAAGGGCACCGCACCCAGCGCATCTACAGCCTGCTGAGCAGGACCCGCATGTGCGACCGACTCGTCGACCATCCGCGGGTGCTCGCGGTCCTCGACCGGCTGCTGATGGACAACTACCTACTGTCGGCCCTACAAGCCATCAACATCCAGCCCGGCGAGACCGCGCAACTGCCTCATCACGACGACGGGTTCTATCCGATTCCGCGGCCCCGCGCTCCGCTCGCCGCCGCCACGATCTGGGCGATCGACGACTTCACCGCCGACAACGGCGCCACGGTCCTCTACCCGGGCAGTCACCGCTGGGGCAGGCGACGGCCCGAGCGGGGCGACCCCGCGATCCCCGTCGTGATGCCTGCCGGCTCGTGCGTCTTCTTCGTCGGCACCCTCTGGCACGGCGGCGGCGCCAACACCACCGACAACGCGCGACTGGCCGTCACCGCCCAGTACTGCCAGCCGTGGCTGCGGCCGATGGAGGCCTTCACCCTCTCGATCTCCCGCGACACGGCGCGAGAGGTCTCCGACGACATTCGGCGCATGATCGGCTACAGCATTCATCCGCCGTTCGTCGGCGCCGTCGACGGTCTGCACCCGTTGCGGTTGTTGGAGCAACCGTAGGCGACATTGCCACCAGGGTTGCTGCAAAGCCGAAGCAGCAACCCGGTGTGCAAACTCGGCGCTAGGGCGCCACCCGCGAACCGAAAGCCGGCCGAGTGGTGACCAGCGCCTCGGCAGGAAAAAGCTGGTCCGCCAGGGCGAGCCAGTCCACGGTTTGATCCTCAACGGAGTACGTCGCTTCGAACATCGTCAGTTCCTTCGCTTGGTCTTGGACCAATCGTCGGCGTCAAACGCCCCGCGCGTAATGGCCGCTGAGCCAGTTTCGGCTCCGCGTTCGGAAGCCTTTCCTATCCGCCAGGTAAGGGTCGCAACTCAGAACGCGTCGGGATCACCGGGTTCGGTTTCGAGCACCTCACGGTTGAAGATCAACATCTTGGCGAAGTACAGCCCGCCCGCCGCCACGACGCCTAGGACGATCAGGTCGGGGACCAGTGAGTCCGAGGGCGACATCAGCGCCACCAACGAGAACACCACCCAGATGATGGCGGCGATCGCCACGGGCACCTCGAAGCGTCCCAACCCGAACGCACCCTCCCTGCGGCCCAGCCGCTTTCGCACCGACAGGTACAACACGGAGATGGCTCCGTAGATCAGCGCCGGAAGGATCGTCGACCCGACGATCAGCTGCAGCAAGGCCTGACCCGGCAGCGCCACCATGAGAGCGACGCCTACGACGAACATCAGCACGGTCGCGGGAATCGGCGTGCGGGTGCGCGGGTTGACTCGGCGGAACAAGGTGTAGCCCGGGAAGCGGGAATCACGAGCCATGGCGAACACGATGCGAGAGCACGAGGCCAACATCACCATCCCCGCACCGAACATCGCAAACGCGATTCCCGACAACAGGATTCGCTCAGTGAGGGATCCCAGCTGATCGCGGATGATCGTCGCCACCGGCGATTCGCTGTTGCTGACCTCCGGAATGCTCTTGATGCCGACGGTGAGGGTGAAGATGAAGATGAACCCCAGGACGGCCGATGCCAGCACCGAGGTGACGATCGCACGCGGGACGCTGCGGTAGGGGTCCTTGGCCTCCTCGGCCAGGTTGGCCGCCGAGTCGAAGCCGACCAGCGTCACCAGTCCCATGACCATCCCGGCCATCAAGCCGCCGCCGATCGCGAAGTAGTCGGGTGAGCCGGCGGCGATGCCCTGCGAGACCACGTTGTCGACGGTTCCGCTGCCGCTGAACATCATCACCGCACCGAGCGCGAGCACCAGCACCACGACGATCGTCAGCTCCAGGGCCACCGCCGTCGAGGTGACCATTCCGAGCAGTCGGGTCGAGGCAATGACGAGCACCGTTTGCGTCGCCAACACCGCCAGCGTGATCACCCGCGCCACATCCTCGTCGGGCGCCATACCCAGCAGCGGCATGAGCGCCTGGCTGGCGAGCGCGTTGTCCATGGCCACCACGCCGATGGCCAGAAACCAGAACGTCAACCACCCGAAGAACCAGCCGACCTTCGGGTTCGCCAGCCTCGATGCCCACTGATAGGAGGAGCCGCTGAGCGCGATCCGAGCGGCGAACTGGGCGACGACAAGTGCCACCAGGGTCTGCCCGGCCGCCGCGACCAACCACAGCCAGATGCCGACGGGTCCTGAACTCTGAAGCACCGCGCCATAACTGGCGAAGACGCCGACCGCAACCGAGATGAACGCGAACGAGATCGCGAAAACCTGGAACGAGCCGAGACTCCGCTTCAGTTCGGGCGTATAACCGCATTCTCGAGACTCGTCATCGGCGGATTGACCCTGCACGACGCCCTCTATGGTCATCCACCCATCCCTTCTGAAGTTAGGTGAACAGTATGGCACCGGATATTCCGCGGTCGTCAATTCGGTGATTATCTTCGCCGCTGATCTGTACGTTCGGAGAACTGTCCTCAGTCGTCGGAAGGTCAACGGTCATGACAGAGGTTGCACCGGACGAAACAGACGCAGACGAAACGGTGAGGACTGTGGCTACGAGCCGGAACTCAAACGCTCCCTCGGGGTTGACGGGAGACGTTGTGCGACCTGGAGACTCGGGCTACGACGCGGCCCGAATGGGCTACAACCAACTGTTTGCCCCGCAACCCGACGCGATCGTGTTCTGCGCCGACACACAGGAGGTGGTCGACGCCGTGTCATGGGCACGGCGCAGCGGCCTGCCTCTGCGGGTGCGTAGCGGACGCCACTGCCTCGAGGGCTGGTCGGCTGCCGACGAGGGCCTGGTGATCGATGTGAGCCGGATGAAGTCGGCCATGATCGACGCGGCCTCCCGGACTGCCACCGTCGGTGCCGGGCTCACTCAGCTGGAAACGGTCACCGCGCTCGGCGCGGCCGGATTCGCCGCGCCGACGGGAACCGAGGGCACTGTGGGGCTGGTCGGCGCGACGCTGGGCGGCGGCTTCGGGCTGCTTACCCGCCGGTACGGCATGGCGTCTGACAATCTGCTCGCGGCGGAGGTCGTCGTGGCCTCGGCCGACGGCGGCGCGACGGCGATCATCGCCGACGAGCAGAACAACCCGGACCTGTTGTGGGCGTTACGGGGAGCCGGCAACGGCAATTTCGGGATCGTCACGTCGCTGACGTACCGCATCCATCCCGTGACGCACACCATCCATGTCGTGGCGACGTGGCCGGGGCTCGAGCAGCTTTCGCCCGTCTTCGAGGCCTGGCAGCGCAGCGCCCCACATGCCGACGATCGGCTCACCAGCCAGTTGGAGATCCGCCCCGACAAGGTGGTGCTGGTCGCGGTGCTGGTCGACGGGTCCTCGGCCGAGGCCCAGCAGATACTGGCGCCGATCCTGGCAGTCGGCAAGCCACAAGTCTCGACCGACGACGCGCGGTGGGCCGATGTCTACGCCGGCTTCCAGATACCACCAGCCGATGAAGCCGCGAACTGGAAATTCCTGTCGCAGTTCGTCTATGCACCGTATCCGCCGCAAGCCATCGACCTCGTCGCATCGTTCATGGCGAAGGCCCCGACGCCGGATTGCAACTACTTCACCAACGCCTTCGGTGGCACAGTGCGAGCAAGTGAGCCGCCCGGCGGTTCTGCTTTCGCGCATCGCGATGCGCTGTTCTACGCCGAGCCCGGCGCGGGGTGGGGTGTTCGCGGCGGAATACCGGCCGCCGACGATCCGCTGACGGACGAGTGTCTGAGGTGGTGCGCCGAATTCGGAGAAGCCCTGCAGCCGTATGTGAGTGGTGCCTACGTCAATGTCCCGAATGCCGGTATGCCGGAATGGGAATCGGCGTATTGGGGGGACAACGTCGAAAGGTTGCGCGCGATCAAGGCGAAATACGACCCTCAGAATGTGTTCGCCTTCGAGCAGAGCCTTTCGGCCGACGGCGGCTGATAACGCTTCACGCCGGTCTGAACCGCACCGCCGCGATACGTTCCCGGCGAACCACATCCGCGAAATCCTCGGCCGACGGTATGCCGTCGTCGCGGAACTTCAGCCCCATCATCGTCGGGGCACGCTTGGCACCCCAGGCTTTCGCGCAGCGGTGCGACAACTCGGCGACGAGCGCGGTGTCGGTCAGCAGTTCACCGCGCATCGTCGTCGTCCTACCGTCGAGCAGTATGTCCGCGGTCGCCCCGTCGCGGAAGTTGTTCTTCCATCCCGCTGAGGTCAACGCATACAGTTCGCCGTCAATTCGATGGGCGCTCACCGGGATTGAGTATCGGCGTCCGCTCTTGCGGCCGACGACGTTGACCACCATCATGCGGCTGCGCAGTGGTCCGGCCAGGGGAGTGCGCAGCAACCTGCCGATCAAGGGGTTCACGATCCGCAGCACCCTGTCGGACGGGTGCGCCGCCGTGACAGCGGGGGTTTGTTCTGCCATGGATGTCACGGTATGACGGGGCGGTCCAGCAGAAGCGGTTCTCGCCAAAGTCAGCGCACGTGCCCAGCACCGTCGATGAGCGGGCCCAACGCTGGTGACGCTGATGTGACGCCTGTGGTTCGAGCGGGAGATTACGCCGACGTGGGTTGGTCCGGTCCTCATGTCGGCTCCAGCCGTGCAAGATGGTCGTGGAGCATCCCCGAACGGCACGGAGGCGGGTACATGCCTGAAGTCCAGTCCGCACCATCCAGTATTGGTGTCCTGACCAGCGGCGGCGACGCCGCCGGCATGAACGCAGCGGTGCGCGCCGTCGTGCTTACCGCCGCGCACCACGGCATCGACGTGTACGCGGTCCACGAGGGATACCACGGGCTCGTCACAGGTGGTGACCTCATCCGGCGCATGGAACCGATTGATGTCGAGGCAGTCCTGCACCAGGGCGGTACTGTCATCGGCACCGCCCGATCGAAGCAGTTCAGAACTCGTGAAGGCCGACGATCGGCCGCGCGCAACCTGGTCGAGCACGGTATCGACGCCCTCGTGGTGATCGGCGGCGACGGCAGTCTTGCAGGGGCAAACCTGTTCCGTCAGGAGTGGTCGGGATTGCTCGCTGAATTGGTTGAGGCCGGGGACATCTCGCAGGACCTGGCGGATGAACATCCTTTTCTGCGACTTGCTGGTTTGGTCGGGTCGATCGACAACGACATGGCAGGCACCGACATGACGGTAGGCGCCGATACGGCGTTGCACCGGATCATCGAGGCCTTGGACGCCTTGCACAGCACCGCTGCCAGCCACCAGCGCACCTTCGTGGTGGAGGTGATGGGCAGGAACTGCGGCTACCTCGCCCTCATGTCGTCGCTGGCGACCGCCGCGAGTTGGGTCCTCATACCCGAACAACCGCCAGGCGAGGGCTGGCGAGAGCAGATGTGTCGCGACATCGAGGCGGGCCGATCGATCGGCCGTCGACACAGCGTGGTCGTCGTCGCCGAGGGTGCCCACGACCGCGACGGCAACCGGATCACGGCCGAACAGGTCAGACAACTGCTGGAGGACGAACTCGGTGAGGATGTCCGCATCACCGTCTTGGGTCACGTTCAACGTGGCGGTGCGCCAAGCGCTTTCGACCGCTACCTGGCAACGCACTTCGGCTTTCTGGCTGTGGAACGACTGCTTGCCGACACGCCCGACGCGCCCGCGCAACTGATCGGATTGCGGGGTAACCGCGTGGTCGCCTCGCCGCTGATGGAGTGCGTGGAGCGGACCCAAGAAGTCGCCACACGTATGAAGTCACGGGACTATGCGGGAGCGATTCAGGCGCGCGGGGGGCATTTCGCGGAATCGTGCAGGGTCCTGGACACCATCCAACAGGCTGCGCCGCGGCCCGCCGAGGCGAAGCGCTTCCGGATCGCCGTTGTACACGCCGGCGGACCGGCGCCCGGGATGAACACCGCGGTGCGCGCCGCCGTCCGACTCGGCCTGGATCGCGGCCACACCGTATTGGCGGTCAAGAACGGGTTTCGGGGATTAGCCAACGGTGACATACACGAGATGGGTTGGATGGATGTCAGCGGCTGGGTGTCCGAGGGGGGCGCCGAGATCGGCACCAATCGCTACGTGCCCGACCGGGCCGGTATCGCCCG
This sequence comes from Mycobacterium sp. 852002-51152_SCH6134967, assembly GCF_001667105.1. Taxonomy (NCBI): domain Bacteria; kingdom Bacillati; phylum Actinomycetota; class Actinomycetes; order Mycobacteriales; family Mycobacteriaceae; genus Mycobacterium; species Mycobacterium sp. 852002-51152_SCH6134967. Next base: position 8,829 of record NZ_LZIK01000001.1, read on the forward strand.
AATCGCCGAACAGATAGCCGCTCACCGCATCGACGGGCTCATCGTCGCCGGCGGATGGGCGGGTTACCGGGCCGCTCACGAGCTCTATCGGCATCGGCAGGAGTATGACGCCCTTGACATCCCACTCGTGTGCATGCCGATGACCATCAACAACGATGTCCCGGCAAGTGAACTGAGTATCGGCAGTGATACCGCGCTGAACAGCATCGTCTCCGACGTCGACAAGATACGGCAGTCCGCGGTCGCCACGCGACGAGTGTTCATTGTCGAAGTGATGGGCCACGACTGCGGTTATCTTGCCCTGGTCAGCGGGCTGGCCACCGGTGCAGATCGCGTCTACCTACCGGAGGAGGGCATCACACTGAACGCCCTGACCGCCGACGTCCACGCGCTCGCGGACCGTTTCCGAGCCGGCAAGCGGGTGGGCCTGATCGTGCGCAGCGAAGGTTCCGACCGCGTCTACACCACCAGATTCATTACCGCACTGTTCGAGAAAGAAGGCGCGGAGTTGTTCGATGCGCGGGAGGAGGTTCTTGGGTACGTCCAGGAGGGCGGCAACCCGTCGCCGTTCGACCGGGTGCAGGCGACGATCATGACCGCCCGCTGTATCGGATTCCTCTCAGAACAGCTCTCGTCCGGTGGCCGCGCCGGCGCAATGCTCGGATTTCAGTCCGGCGAACTGCGATTCACCGATCTCGCGCATTACCCGACGCTCATCGAGAACAACGCTCAGCGACCGGTCGAACAGCAGTGGTGGGACCATCGTCACCTGGCTGACGTCATGCGCGACTAAAAGGGCGGCCATGATGCGAAACTCGTGATTGCGCAACATGGTGTGGCCGGGCAGTATCCGAATATGGCGGAAACAACCGCCCCCACAGAAGACGACTTGGACAGCGCGCTGGCGCATTCCCGTAGCGCCGCCGAAGTCCTTGCGCTGTTGGGCAGTTCCCCCGACGGGCTCGACGGGGACACCGCGCGCGAGCGCCTGGCCGTCTACGGCGCGAACAAACTTCCGGAGAAGAAGCCGCGGCCTGCTGTTCTTCGGTACTTCGCACACTTCAACAACGTCCTGATCTACATCCTGATCGCGGCGGGCGTGCTCAAAGCCATCCTCAACGAATGGGTGGACTGCGTGGTGATCATCTCCGTCGCGGTAATCAACGCATCGGTCGGTTTCATCCAGGAAGGCAGGGCTCAACGGGCGCTCGACAGTATCCGGGGGATGTTGTCCGTCACCGCACAAGTGCGCCGCGACGGGGACTGGGAGAAGGTGGACGCACAGACGTTGGTTCCCGGCGACGTCGTGCGCATCGGGTCGGGCGACAGGATCCCGGCCGATATGCGTCTGCTCGAGGTGGCGAATCTGCGCGTGGAGGAATCGGCGCTCACCGGTGAATCCCTGCCTGCCAAGAAGGATGTCGGACAAGTCGGCGCGGACGCCGGTCTCGGTGATCGCATGTCGATGGTGTACTCGGGCACGATCGTCGCGGCGGGCGCCGGTACCGGCGTCGTCACCGCCACCGGCACCAGCACTGAGATCGGCCGCATCCAGTCGCTGATCGCCGACGTCGCGACCATCGACACACCGCTGACCCGCAAGCTGGCTCGGTTCGGCCGTCAATTGTCGGTCGCCATCTTAGGCATGGCCACGGTGATGCTGATCATCGGCAAGCTGCTGCACCAGTTCTCGGTGAGCGACTTGATCACGGCGGCAATAGGTTTCGCTGTCGCCGCCATTCCGGAGGGGCTGCCCGCCGTCGTCACGATCACGCTGGCCCTTGGTGTGCAGCAGATGGCACGCCGAAGAGCGATCACCCGAAAGCTGCCCGCCGTCGAGGCGCTCGGCGCGGTCAACGTCATCTGCTCGGACAAGACGGGGACACTCACCCAGAACGAGATGACCGCGCGCACCGTGGTGACCGCGCGCCACCGGTTCGACGTCACCGGCACCGGCTACCGCCCCGAGGGCGGCATCGAACTCGACGGCGCGCCGGTCGCGCCCGACGACTATCCGGACCTGGCGGCGGTGTTGACGACGATGGCCGTCTGTAACGACGCGCGGCTGCACGAGGCCGACGGGCAATGGCGGGTGGTGGGTGAGCCGACCGAGGGTGCGCTGCGCACGTTGACGCAAAAGGCCGGGCTCGACGACGCGCGCTGGCCCCGGCTCGGTGTGGTGCCGTTCGAGTCGGTCAACAAGTTGATGATCACCCTCAACGCGACTCCGGGCGGTGAGCGCTACCTCTACGTCAAGGGTGCACCGGATCGGCTTCTCGACCGGTCCGCCACCCAGGCGGGCCCGACGTCCGCTGAGCCCCTCGACCGCCCACTCTGGGAGGCGCGCATCGACGAGCTCAGTGACCAAGGGCTGCGGGTACTGGCCGCCGCTCGTCGACCTGCGGATGCGGACATTCCGGACCTCGACGACGTCAGCGCCGGACTGGAATTCCTGGGCGTCGTCGGCATCGTCGATCCGCCTCGGCCAGAAGCGATCTCGGCCATCGCGACCTGCCATACCGCGGGTATCCAGGTCACGATGATCACCGGCGACCACGCCGGTACCGCTCGCGCCATCGCTCGCGAAATGGGCATCGTCGCAACCGGTGAAGAGCCGCGCGTGGTCACCGGAGCCGAGTTGGAGGCCATGAGCCAGACCCGGCTGCGGCAGGTGGCCGACGACGTCGATGTCTACGCACGCACCAGCCCGGAGCACAAACTGCGCATCGTGAGCGCCCTGCAGGCGCAGGGCAAGGTGGTCGCGATGACCGGGGACGGCGTCAACGACGCACCGGCGCTCACCCGCGCCGACATCGGCGTGGCGATGGGCATCAAGGGCACCGAAGCCACCAAGGAGGCCGCGGGAATCGTCCTGGCCGACGACAACTTCGCAACCATCGCGCGGGCCGTCGAAGAAGGCAGGCGGATCTACGACAACATCCGCAAATCCGTGTTGTTCATGCTGCCAACCAACGGCGCGCAATCGCTGATCATCCTGGTCGCGATTCTGCTGGGATTCTCGCTCCCGCTGGAGCCGGTGCAGATCCTGTGGATCAACATGGTCACGTCCGTGACCTTGTCGCTCGCGCTGGTTTTCGAGAAAGCCGAAGAGGGCCTCATGGAGCGCCCGCCCCGCACAGCCGGCCAGGCGCTGGTGAACCGGGCTGACCTCGCGATGATCTCGTTGGTGTCGGTACTGGTCGCAGGCGCGACGCTCGCGGAGTTCTTCGTCGCGCGGGCGGGCGGGTACCCACTGGCCGTCGCCCAGACCGCCGCGGTGAACATGTTGGCCCTCGGCCAGCTGGCATACCTGCTCAACTGCCGGTTCGTCACCTCGTCAAGCCTTCGACCCCAGGTGTTTCGGGGCAACCCATGGGTATGGCGGATGGCCGGCGCCATGATCGTGCTGCAGATCGTGTTCACCTACGCACCGTTCATGAACACCTGGTTCCATTCGGCACCGATCACATTCCGGGGATGGGCGGTCGCAATCGCGTTGTCCATCACGGTCTTTCTGACCATCGAGACAGCCAAATGCGTGGGCCGCAGATATATGCCGTGGGCGATGTCGTGGTAGGGGCGCACGGAGGTGGATATGACCGAACGTGACTTGTCCGTGGATTTCTATCGCGTGTCGGCCATAGGACTTGTCGTGGTTGGGCATTGGCTTGCTGCGTCTGCGACCTATCACGACGGTGAATTCGGTCTGCAGAACCTGCTGGAGGAGTTGCCGTGGACGCAGTGGTTGACGTTGCTGTTCCAGGTGATCCCCGCCTTCTTCCTGATGGCTGGTTACGCGAGCGCGGTCTCATGGACGCGTCGGCAGAATGCCGGGGTGGAGCCGCCACAAACGTGGTTGCGGTACCGGCTGTCGAGGACGCTGGGTCCGACTGCGGCGTACGTGGCAGCGGTGTTGATCGTGGTGCTGGTACTGCTCGGAATCGGTGTGGGCAGTTCGAAGTTGGCGTTCGGCGGGTGGGCGGTCGCCTACCACCTGTGGTTCCTGGTCACCTTCGTGCTCGTGATCTTGGCGACGCCTGCGGCGATGGCCGCCGACAACCGATGGGGGCTTGCCGTGCCGGCCGCGTTGGCCATCGCGGTCGGCGCCATCGACGTCGCCTACATCGGCGCCGACGTACCCTACGTCGGCTATCTCAACTATGTGCTGGGTTGGGCGGTGAGTTATCAACTCGGGATCGCTTGGCACAGCGGTAGGTTGGCGGGCTACCGACCGCTAGCGCTGGGAGGGGTCTCGGCCGTTGTGCTGACGGTGCTGCTCGCGTGGGGCCCGTATCCGGTCAGCATGATCGGCATTCCGGGCGAGGACCTGCAGAACACCGCTCCGCCCTCCCTGGCTTTGGTGGCGTTCGCCGCGGCTCAAGCCGGGCTTCTCCTGGCCGCCGCACCGTTCATCGATCGTGGGCTCAAGAGGATCCGCGCGCAGCGTCCGCTGGCGGCGGCCAACAGCGCGGTGATGGGGCTGTACCTGTGGCATATGGTGCCCGTCGTCATCGTGGCACTGGCCGGGTATCCGACGGGGCTCCTGCCTCAACCGCCTCTCGGCACCTCCGAATGGTGGCTGGTTCGCCTGGTCTGGGTTATGGCGATTTCCATTGTGGCGGTGGCGCTGATGACGTTGCTGTGGTGGCAGCGAGCATTGTTCGCCGCGCCGTTGCCCTCCCTTGTGATACCGCTCGGTGGACGCTGGGGTTCCGCGGCCTTGTTCGCCGGGGCGTTGATCGCGTCGGCTGCCACCCTGTTGTTCACGGTCAACGGCTTTGCGCCCGATGGGCGTTTTCCGCTGCTCGCCACGCTGCTGTTCGGCGCCGGTGCGGTGTTGGTCGCCCTCACGCCCCGCGACCGCGGCTCCACCGACGAGTCGACTACAGACCCAGCGACGTCTGCGCCTGCTTGAGGGTCGCCGCAGAACCCTGCAAGCTGAGCAGTTCGGAGACCGACAGCGGCACTTCGAGCACCCGGCCCGCGCCCGCGGCCGTCACGACCGTCGGCAATGACAGGCAGACATCGGTGATCTCATAGGCGCCGCGCTGCACGGTCGACACCGGCAACACCCGGTGTTGGTCGTAGAGGATCGCCTCGATGATCCGGGCGGTCGACAGTCCGATGGCCAGGCTCGTCGCGCCCTTACCGGCGATGACCTCGTAGGCCGCGTTGACGACGGCCGCCGATATCTCGTTACGGGTCGGTTCGTCGAACACCACAGTGCCGTCGATGCGGAAGTTCTCGGCAGGCACCCCGCCGATCGACACGCTCGACCACAGCGGAATCTGCGAATCGCCGTGTTCGCCCACGATGAAGCCGTGCACATTGGCGACGGCGAGATCAGCCTGCTGAGCGATCAGATATCGAAACCTGCTGGAATCCAACACCGTCCCGGACCCGAATATCCGGCCATCGTCAGTGCCCGCCGCCTCGACCGCGGCGTAGGTGACGACGTCGACCGGGTTGGTGACGAACACGATGACCGCGCCGGGTGACTGTTCGAGCAGCTGTGGCGTCAACGCTTGCGCCATCGCAACATTGGTGGTCGCCAAGTCCAGTCGGGTCTGCCCCTCGTCCTGTTTGGCGCCTGCCGTGACGATGATGATCCTCGAACCGGCGGTGATGCCGATGTCATCAGAGCCGATGGTGGGGCAGTGAGGTACGAACTGGCTGCCGTGATTGAGGTCGAGCAACTCGGCGCGGACCTTCTTGGCGTTGATGTCATAGAGCGCCAGGGCACCCGCGGAGCCCCGGATCAGGCAGGCGTAGGCGATCGCGGTGCCGACGCTGCCCATCCCGACGATGCTGACCTTGTTCGACAGCCCCTGCGATGTCTTCCTCATGGCTCCATAGTCGACGATGCGGGCCTGTTCCGGATGGATCCAGACGGAAATAGGACGGAAATGAGCCTGCCGCCGGGCTTTCCGTCCTCCGGCCAGGAGTCAATACAGCGGCCACCAGACCGGAATCACCACCATCGCGACCGCGAACCACGCCACCATCGTGACGATGCCGAGCCGCCAGTAGTCGCCGAAGCGGTAACCACCCGGGTTCAGCACGATCATGTTGGCCGGTGTGGCGATCGGAGTCAGCAGCGATGCCGCACCCGCGAGCGCCACGAGCATCAGCGTCGCGTGCACTGAGATATCGCTGTCGGTGGCCGCAGCCACCGCGATCGGTATCACGACCAACACCGTGGCAACGTTGGAGATGAACTGTCCGAGGACCGCCGTGAGCACGAAGAGCACGGCGAGCAACAGGTAGGGGCTGCGGTTGCCGACCAGATCGACGATCGGACGGGCGATCTGCTCTGCCGCCCCGCTGGCCTGGATCGCAGTGGACAACGGGATCAGCGCACCGATGAGAATGATCGTCTGCCATGGGATTGCGCGGTACACCTGGTCCGTGCGCACCACGCGCGACGCCACCATCGCCAGTGCGGCCAGCAATGCCGCCACCGCCGGCGGCACGATTCCCGTCACGAGTAAAACGATCATCGCCGCGAGAACAGCAAGCGCCCGGGGTGCCGTGCGGTTCAGCGCAACCGTCTGACGCCTCACCTCTTCGGTGGAATCCACGACAAGCAAGCCCGATGATGTCAAGCGGTCGATCGCCGCCCATCGGCCGTGGACCAGGATGGTGTCGCCCTGTGCCAGTTCGACAACGCGGGCGCCCACATCGGAGTTCATCCGGTGCACGGACAGGACGGTGAGTCCGCTCCAGGCGAGCCCGGGGAAAGCCTGCTGCCCCAACCAGTCCGACCGGGGTGGAACCACCAGCTCGGCGAGCCCGGTGTCGGGGCCCAACAGGTCGTCGGATTGTCCACCCGGCAGATGCTCAACCGAGCCCCCCGTGCGTTTCCCAAATGCGGCGACTACCTCGTCGTTCCCGTCCACGGTGAGCACATCTCCCGGCTCGAGCCGGTGATGGTCGTCAACGATCCGACCGCCGCGCGATTGCGCCGCCACCAATATCAGATTCCCGCCGGTCGGCTCCGAGTCTGCACCGTGCGGACTGACAACGTCGCGCACCGGCACACCCACTGCAGCCGACCCCTCATCGATCGTGAGCCGGAAGAGGCGGCGATTCAGCCCCCAGTGCTCCATGAGGCGCGGCAGGTACCCGCTGAAGTCGCTGGGCAGGGTGGTCGACTCCCGCTCCGGCAACAACCGACGGCCGAACACCACCGCAACCAGCACCGTCACGAGCACCAGCGGGACACCGACCAGCGCGAATTCGAAGTAGCCGAACCCGGAACCGCCGTGGTCGCGCGATGCGTCGTAGATGAGGACGTTCACCGGGCTGCCGCCCAGCGTGAGCAGCGCCCCCGCACTGGCGCCAAACGCCAACGGAATCAATACTTTCGATGGCGCGATCCGCGCCCGTCGCGCCACCGACACCGTCACCGGGACTAGTGCCGCGGCCGCACCGTTGACGGTTATCACCGCGCTGACCATTGCGCCGAGAGACATTACGGTGGCCGTCAAGCGGGCGTATGCCCGCCCTGCCAACCGAGTCAGCGTCCGGCTCACCCAGGCGGTGACCCCGGATGCCTCGAGGCCCTCGCTGACCACGAAGAGCGACGCGATGAACACGATCACCGCATCGCCGAATCCGCTGAACAGCGTCCTCGTGTCGACCAGCCCGGTGAAGTACAGCAGCAACGCCACACCGATCGCGACGACCTCGACGGGGAGCCGGTTCCAGATGAACAACACGACGGCGACCCCGACGATCACCAAGCTCAGTGTTGCTTCAGACATTCTGTGGACTTTCGATCGTTTCACCTGCGCTTGTTGTACGGCGTTCCGAGGTGGTCTGACGCACGCTGTGGTCGATTATCGCGGGGATGACCACGACTCCGCGGTGATTTCACGACGCCGCGCGTCGAAAGGCGACCGCTCCAGAACGCCGTATCGTTCGCCGATCACGGCATGCGATCGCCGAGGTGTGGCGATAATGGCGTCATGGCAGCCCATCCTGAGTTCGAGATTGCCCCCTGGGAACTGCGGTGGTCCGGCTTCGATCTCGATTTGCTGCCGGACGTCGAATCGATCTTCGCCCTCTCGAACGGCCACATCGGTCTGCGTGGATCCCTCGACGAGGGAGAGCCGGTTGGCACACCGGGCACGTTTCTGAACGGGTTCTACGAGAACCACGAATTGCCTTATGCAGAAGGTGGATACGGCTATCCCGAGGATGGCCAGACCATCGTGAACGTAACCGATGGAAAGATCATCCAGCTGTTCGTCCAGGACTCGCCGATGGATATGCGCTACGGCAGGGTGGTCGAACACGAACACATCCTCGACTTCCGGACCGGAACGCTGCGCCGCAACACCGTCTGGGCGTCACAGACCGGACGGTGCGTCCGAATCAGCTCCGAGCGCTTGGTCTCGTTCACCCAGCGCGCGGTGGCCGCGATCCGCTACGAGGTGGAGCCGCTGGACTCGTCCTTGGAACTGGCAGTGCAGTCCGACTTGCTGGCCAACGAGGCGGTGGTCACCGCGAGTGACGATCCGCGGCTGGCGGCCGCACTGGATCATCCCCTGGTCGCTGAATTCGCGTTCGCAGAGCGAAGTTCCGCAGTGCTCGTCCATCACACAAGACATTCCGGATTGCGTGTCGCCGCCGGCATGGATCATCAGCTCGACCTTCCGTCCGGCAGCGCGTGCGATATTCGCGCCGAAGACGACCTGGCGCGCATGACCGTCGCGGTCGACGTCGCCAAGGGCCAGGTACTGCGGATGACGAAGTTCATCGCGTACGGATGGTCGAGCAGACGCTCGACGGAGGCGTTGCGGGCGCAGGTGGAGGCCGCGCTCGCGCAGGCGAAACAGACCGGGTGGGACAATCTTCTGTCAGCGCAACGCGAATACCTCGATGCGTTCTGGTCCCACGCCGATATCGAGATCGACGGCGATCCAGAACTCCAACAGGCGATCCGGTACGCGTTGTTCCAAGTGCTGCAGGCGGGGGCCCGCGGTGAAAGCCGACCCATCTCGGCGAAGGGCCTCACCGGAACCGGATACGGCGGACACGCCTTCTGGGATACCGAAATCTACGTGCTGCCCATGCTGATCCACACCATGCCGGAAGCGGCGGCCGCTGCACTGCGCTGGCGGCACTCCACGTTGCCGAGCGCCAAGCGACGGGCTCGCGAACTCGCCCATGACGGAGCGATGTTCGCGTGGCGGACGATCAACGGTGACGAGTGCTCCGGCTACTGGCCGGCTGGGACGGCGGCCGTGCACGTGACAGCCGACATCGCCTATGCAACAGCGCAATACGTCGCTGCGACCGGAGACCGGCAATTCGAGAACGACTACGGCGTCGAGCTGCTGGTGGAGACCGCACGCCTGTGGGTCAGCCTCGGTCACCACGATTCAACGGGGCAGTTCCGGATCGACGGCGTCACCGGACCTGATGAGTACACCGCGCTGGTGGACAACAACCTGTTCACCAACTTGATGGCCCAACACAATCTCACCGAAGCCGCCGCCGCCTGTGAGCGCAATCCGGTGGTGGCCCGCCGCCTCGGCGTGAGCGCGGAAGAGACCGCGGTATGGCGCGTCGCGGCCTCGCACATGGTGGTGCCGTTCAACGACGACCTCGAAGTGCACGAGCAGTCGGAGAGCTTCACCCGGATGGCCCTGTGGAACTACGCCGAGACGCCGCCGAGCGCGTACCCGCTTCTGCTGAACTACCCGTACTTCGAGCTGTATCGCACACAGGTCGTCAAGCAGGCGGACCTCACGCTGGCGATGTACTTGCGGGGCGACGCCTTCACTCCGCAGGAAAAGCTGCGCAATTTCGAGTACTACGAAGCGCAGACCGTCCGGGACTCATCGTTGTCGGCCTGCGGACAAGGGGTGCTGGCTGCCGAGGTCGGCCAGCTGCGGCTCGCCTACGACTACCTGGTCGAGACGGCGTTCATCGACCTGCACAACCTCCACGACAACGTGTCCAGCGGGCTGCACATCGCCGCGCTCGCCGGGACGTGGCTGGTCTGCGTGGCGGGCTTCGGCGGAATGCGTTGTCGCGGAGACGAGCTGACGTTCGCCCCCGCACTTCCGCCGGCGCTGAACCGGCTGACGTTCAGGCTCACCTGGCGCAACAGTTGCCTAGCGGTGGAAGTCACCGCGCATGAGGCGACGTATCGCCTTCAGTCGGGTGATCCGGTACACCTCACCCACCACGGTCAGCCGGTGACCGTCGACAACGATGCGGTGGTCCTCCCGCTCCCGAAGCCGCCGCCAGAGCGCGACATCGACTTCCCGACCCACCGCGCGCCGTACCGAAGGGCGTGACGCGCGACGGAAGAGGCTAGAGCGATCCGAGGTCGCCGGGCCGCAGGCCGAGGAAGCGGTACTCGGGCCGCGGGGTGGACAGATCGTTGCCGATCGACCGCTGGTGCCGGAGGAACTCCGCCGTCACCCGCTGGATCGTGGAATTCGGTGGTCGATGAATATTCGCCCGACCCGCCGCAAACGCCCGTACGTCTCCGAAAGGAACGCCGGAAGATCCTGTTCGACGACGGCGAGAATCACCGAGAAGAGATTGGGAGCAACGCCGCAGCCAGGTTATGGCGCCCCCAGCCACCGAATACGGTTCGTCGCAAGTGCCACCTGCCGTCGACCGTAAGCCGTTACGCTGACCACGCGGCAAGCACATCGAACGCCGAGGGACAAGAAGCGTAGAGCGAGCCGAGGGAGGACGCGACGAATCCCGGAACGCCAAAGCCGGTCGACGCTCATCGCGGCAGGGTCGACTTCACCGGCGTGCGTTGGGGATCGGTCGAGTGGACGCTACTGTGCATGCTTTACCTGCGGGCCTGCGAGAGCCGATCGGCCCAACCGATACTGGACGACCAGCTCGCCGCACAGCACGTCGCACGCATCGATTACGACTGGGAGCGTGTCCACCGTGCCGTACGCCCGGCGATCAATCAGTTCGGCGTGGCATTGCGTGGCGCGCAGTTCGACGCACTGGTCACCAACTACCTGGCCGCCCATCAGAATGCCACCGTACTGCATCTAGGTTGTGGATTGCATAGCCGCGCAACACGTTTGACAATACCCCCTGGCGTGAGATGGTTCGACGTCGACTTGCCGCAAGTGATCGCGTTGCGTCGGCAGCTGTACGCCGAGTCCGGTCGCTATCACATGATCGGTTCGTCGGTCACCGACCCGTTGTGGCTTGACCAGATCCCGAAAGGCGGTCCCGCTCTGATCGTCGCAGAGGGTGTTCTGATGTATCTCACGCCGGATGACCTGAAGCGGCTGCTGCCCCAGCTACTCGATCGCTTCGATAGCGGAGAGCTCCTCGCCGACCTCCTGTCGCCCTGGGGACCTCGACTGTCCAGATCGGGCATTATCAAATGGGGCACGCGCGACGGTCGGGAGATCACCCGGTGGGATGCCCGACTACGCCTGATCGACGACAGCTCGGTCATCGCTGGATTCGAAAAAATACCGCTCACGACCCCGCGACTTCTGTACCGGATACAGAGCCTGATCCGCACGACCCGAAATTACGATCGACTCTTCCAATACAGGTTCTAGACCCCCAGCGAAGCGCTCCCGCATGTCCTGGCGTTTGCTAGCTGATGTAACCACAAATCGCGGATCAGCCGCTACTTACGGAGACGACAATTTTTTGCCGAAACTGCATAAGCGCGTCGAGGACGAGTTAGCGTCGAACTGGTTTTACTCAAGCGGGGGTTTGGAGAGAACCGATGAGCGAGCGCCCGTTCGACGACGAAAACGGCAATTTGCTCGTCGTGGTCAACGACGAGGCGCAGCACGGCGTGTGGCCGGCCTTCGCGGCGGTCTCAGCTGGCTGGAGGGTGGTTCACGGGGGAGCGGACCGCGTTACGTGTCTGGACTACCTCGAACAGAACTGGTCTGAAACACGGCTGAAGAGCCTGCGCACGCGGCTCAGGGCACACCAAGCCTGATCTGCTTCCCTTCAATATCTTCTGGAGCGGGGCTCGAATGGAGCTTGACAACCAGGCATTGCCGTTGACGCGCCGGCAACTTGACATTTGGCTTGCCCAACAGTCGGGCCACTCCGGCACCGAGTGGCAGCTCGGCATGTTCGTCAAAATCGAGGGCGCCATCCAGCCGGACGTCTTCGAACAGGCGATCAGGCTGGGGCTGCAGGAAGCCGAACCGATTCGCGCCGCCTTCTTCGAGAAGGACGGTCAAGTAGTCCAGCGAGCGATCGACTACTCCGACGTCGAGTTGGCTCGCTACGACCTGATCGGCTCGTACGACGCTGAGCAGGAAGCCCGGCAGATTGCGACAGCGATCGAACGCACCCCGATGCCGTTCGACGGCAAGCTGATGAAGTTTGCGCTGTTTGCAACGCGGCCCAACGAGTATTACTGGTTCGCATGCTGTCATCACATCGTCATCGACGGCATCAGCATGGGACTGGTGGGCAGGCGCATCGCCGCGATCTACTCAGCACTTGTCGCAGGCGCGCCCGCCTCGCCCGCTTTCTTCGGCTCTCTTCGGGACTTCGTGCGCAGCGAGCTGGAGTACGAGTCGTCGACCGACTACCAAGATGACGAAGCGTACTGGCGGGAGAACCTCCCGTCGGAATCCGCACCAGACTTCCGGCTACCGCGAACCGAGAGCACGACCGATTCGCACCGGCCATCCCCTTCGATCCACCTCGATCCGGCGGTCGCCGGTTGCGTCAAAGAGTTGGCCAAGGCACTGGGCATCCGGCGGTCGTCCGTCCTCACTGCGGCGTGCGCGCTGCTGGTGCGCGGCTGCAGCCACGGCGACTCGGAGGTGGTGCTCGACTTCCCGGTCAGCAGGCGGGTGGATGCAAAGACGAAAACGCTTCCCGCAATGCTCGCCGGAGTCGTCCCGCTGGTCGTGAAAATGTCGCCGCACGCCACAGTCGCCGACCTCTGCCGGCAGGTCGACAAGCGAACTCGAGAAATGTTGCTTCATCAACGTTTTCCGGTGCGATCCCTCGAGCTCGGCGGTGACCACCGCCGATTGCGACAAGTGCCGGACCGGGTCGTGCTCAACTTCGTTCCCTCCCGCCTGTCGCTGAACCTCGCCGGTGTGCCGGCGACGGCAACGTACACGACATTCGGCCCGGTCGGGCACTTCGGCTTGTTCTTCGTCGGAGTCGGTGATCAGCAGTCATTCTTTTCGGCGGGGGCAGGGCAACCGTTTGCGGACTTCACGCCACCGGATCTGGCCGAACGTCTGCAACGGATGTTGACGGCCATGGCAGCCGCTCCCGAGTGTCGGTTGTTGTCGTTGACTGTCCTCGGATCGAACGATCAGGCACGCCTCGACGAATGTGGTAATCGTGCGGTGCTGACCACGGCCCCACCCACGTCGTCGATCCCTGCGCTGTTCTCTGCGCAGGTGACACGCACGCCCGATGCGATCGCGCTGGTATGCGGCGACCGCACGTGGACTTATCGGGAGTTGGACGAGGCGTCCGACCGACTGGCTCGCCTGCTGGTCTCACGCAAAGTGCGGCCAGGACAGATAGTGGCGCTGCTGTTTTCGCGCAGTGCCGAGGCGATTCTGTCAATCCTGGCGTGCTTGAAGACCCGCGCGGCGTACCTGCCGATTGACCCGGCGACGCCCGCGGCCCGGATCGGATACATCATCGAGGACGCTGCGCCCGTCGCCGCGATGACGACCGCTGAGTTGGCCTCGTCGCTCTCCGGATACGGGCTGCCGGTCATCGACGTCGACGACGCGGCGACGCGGTTAGAGTCCGACGACTCGTTGCCGCCACCCGATCCCGACGACATCGCCCACGTCATTTACACCTCCGGCACCACGGGGGCTCCCAAAGGTGTTGCGATCACGCACCGTAGCCTCACCCGATTACTTGGTCCACCCGATGAGCATCTGTCCGCCCGCGCGTGGGGGCAGTGGCATTCGTATGGCTTCGACGCCTCAGTCGAGGAGATCTGGCGCGCTTTGCTACACGGTGGGCGGTTGGTGATCGTGCCCGAGGAGGTCGCGGCCTCCCCGCAAGACCTGCACGCCTTGCTCGTCGCCGAGAACGTCAGCGTCCTGAGCCAGACACCCTCGGCGCTGGGAACACTTGCGCCGGAGGGCCTGGAATCGATGGCGCTGCTGGTGGCCGGCGAGGCTTGCCCCGCCGAGTTGGTGGACCGGTGGGCGCCGGGTCGGGTGATGCTCAACGGCTATGGGCCGACCGAGACGACCATCTGCGCATCGAGAAGTGCTCCGCTGGTGCCGGGTTCGGGTGCGCCGCCGATCGGCTCACCTGTCACAGGAGCGGCGTTGTTTGTCCTCGACGGGTGGTTGCGGCCGGTGCTTCCCGGTGTGGTCGGGGAGTTGTACGTCGCGGGCAGCGGTGTGGGCGTGGGGTATTGGCGTCGAGCGGGGTTGAGCGCGTCGCGGTTCGTGGCGTGTCCGTTCGCCGGCGGGGGGCAGCGGATGTATCGCACCGGGGATCTGGTGTGTTGGCGTCCAGACGGCCAGTTGCAGTATTTCGGGCGCGCCGATGAGCAGGTCAAGATCCGCGGCTATCGCATCGAACTGGGCGAGGTGCAGGCGGCGTTGGCCGGGCTGGCCGGGGTGCAGCAATCGGTGGTGATCGCGCGCGAGGACCGCCCCGGAGACAAGCGGCTGGTGGGCTACGTGACCGGCGCGGTGGATCCGGCGGCGGCGCGTGCGGCGTTGGCCGACCGGCTACCGCCCTACATGGTGCCGGCGGCGGTGGTGGTGATCAACGGGTTGCCGGTCACGGTCAACGGCAAGCTCGACACCGCCGCGTTGCCGGCCCCCGAATATGTCGACGCCGATCGGTATCGCGCTCCAGCCAGCCACATCGAGGAGATGCTGGCCGGTATCTATGCCCGTGTGCTCGGGCTGCCACGCGTGGGTGTCGACGACTCCTTCTTCGACCTCGGCGGCGACTCCTTGTCGGCGATGCGCGCGGTCGGCATGATCGCCAAGTCCGTCGACGCCCACCTGACCGTACGCGCGTTGTTCGATGCGCCCTCGGTCGCCCTGTTGGCATCCCGCGTCAGAGCTGACGGAAGTCGGCGCCCGCAGTTGGTGGCCGGCCAGCGGCCTGCGGTGATTCCGTTGTCGTTCGCCCAGAGTCGGCTGTGGTTCCTGGACCAGCTGCAGGCGGGTGCCTACAACATGCCGACCGTGCTGCGGATCAATGGCCCACTGGACGTCAAGGCACTCGTTACCGCCCTGGACGATGTCGTTGCGCGACACGAAGTGTTGCGCACCGTGTATTTCCAAACCGACGGTGTGCCATGTCAACAGGTGCTGTCCGCCGATGCTGCGATGTGGCGGCGCTATGGCATGCCGGTGGAATCGATGTCCGAGCGCGAGGCGTTCGGCGAGTTGACGGCACTGGCGGTCTATCCGTTCGATCTGTCGGTGGAGATTCCGCTTCGCGCTCAACTGTATGCGATTGGCCCCCAGGAGTATCTGTTGGGGATCGTGGTGCACCACATCGCGTTTGACGGATGGTCAGTGGCACCGCTGGCGCGCGATCTGGGTCAGGCGTATGAAGCCCGCCGACAGGGCCGAGAGCCCGAGTGGTCTGCGTTACCGGTGCAGTACGTCGACTACGCGTTATGGCAGCGTGCACAGTTCGGCGATCTGGCGGACAGCCGCAGCCCGATCGCCGCACAGCTGGACTACTGGCACGAGGCCTTGGCGGGCATGCCCGAACGGCTCCAGCTTCCAACTGATCGGCCCTATCCCCCAGTGGCCGACCAGCAGGGCGCCACCTTGCCAGTGGACTGGCCGGCGTCACTGCAGCAGCGGGTACGTCAGTTGGCCGCGAATTGCAACGCGACCAGTTTCATGGTGGTGCAGGCCGCGCTCGCGGTACTGCTGTCGCGGTTGAGTGGCAGTCCGGATGTAGCGATGGGGTTTCCGATCGCCGGCCGCACCGATCCTGCACTCGACGAGTTAGTGGGTTTCTTCGTCAACACGTTGGTTCTGCGGGTTGACCTGGCGGAGGACCCCACGGTCGATGAGGTACTCGCGCAAGTACGCCAACGCAGCATAGGCGCCTACGAAAACGAGGACGTACCCTTCGAGGCGCTCGTCGAACGCCTGAACCCGACCCGCAGCCTGACCCATCACCCGCTGGTCCAGGTGTTATTGGCCTGGCAGAACCTGCCCGGCAATGCGGGCGCCCCCACCCCGTTGACGTTGGACGGGCTCCAAGTCACCCAGATTCCGGTCGACACTCACACCGCGCGCATGGACCTGTCATTCTCGCTGGCCGAGCGGTGGACGGAAACCGCTGAGCCAGCTGGCATTTCGGGGGAAGTAGAATTCCGCAGCGACGTTTTCGACCCGCACACGATCACGACTCTGCTGCAACGGTTCGAGCGGATCCTGACGGCCATGACAGCCGATCCGGCAGCGCGCTTGTCGTCGATCGAGCTGCTCGACGCCACCGAGTTCGCTTGGCTGGATCAGATCGGCAACCGCGCGGTGCTCGCCGACGCGGCTCCTGCGGCCGCGTCGATACCGCAGCTGTTCGCCGAGCACGTCATGCGCCGTCCGGAGATGGTTGCGATCAGCTGCGGACGGGATTCGTGGACGTACCTCGAACTCGACCAAGTCTCAGATCGGTTGGCACACCTGCTGTCTGCCCATGGTGCTGGTCCCGGTGAGACTGTCGCGTTGCTGCTGGAACGCTCCGCCGAGGCGATCGTGGCGATGCTGGCGGTACTCAAGACCGGCGCCGCTTATCTGGCGATCGACCCGGCCCACCCGGACGCCCGTGTCGAGTTCATGCTCACCGACGCCACACCGGTGGCCGCGCTCACCACCCCCGATCTGCGACAGCGCCTCAACGGTTACACGCTCACCGTTTTCGACGCCGTCGACCCCGGCGAGGACGCGCAGCGCGGTTCCACGCTCTCGACACCGGCACCCGAGGACATCGCTTACGTCGTCTACACCTCGGGGACCACCGGAACTCCCAAAGCCGTGGCCATCACCCACCACAACCTGGCTCATCTCGCCGCCTCGACACCACCGGGTCTGCCTGCAGCGCAGGTGTGGACGCAATGTCACTCCTACGGTTTCGACTTCTCGGTCTGGGAGATCTGGGCTGCCCTGCTCGGCGGCGGCAGGCTCGTGGTGGTGCCCGAAGAGGTGGCCGCTTCACCGGAGGACTTCCACGCCCTGCTGGTGCGCGAACAGGTCAACGTGCTCACCCAGACTCCATCCGCAGTGGCGGCTCTGAATTCGGACGGGTTGGAGTCCGTGGCCGTACTGCTGGGCGGCGAAGCGTGCCCAGCCGATGTCGTAGACCATTGGGCCCCCGGCCGCGTGGTGATCAACGCCTATGGCCCTACCGAGACAACGGTGTACGCCTCGATGAGCACACCCCTGCAGGCAGGCACCGGGGCGGCGCCGATCGGTGCGCCGGTGGCGACTGCGGCGCTGTTCGTTCTCGACGAGTGGCTGCGCCCGGTTCCGGCCGGAGTGGTCGGCGAGTTGTACGTCGCCGGTCGAGGCGTGGGCCTCGGCTACCTGGGGCGGTCCGGGCTGACCGCAAGCCGGTTCCAGGCCTGCCCGTTCGGCCGGCCCGGCACACGCATGTACCGCACCGGGGATCTGGTGTGCTGGCGCGCCGACGGTCAACTGCAGTACCTGGGTCGCGCCGACGAGCAGGTGAAGATCCGCGGCTACCGCATCGAGCTCGGCGAGATCCAAGCCGCCCTCGCCGCCCTCGACGGCGTCGAGCAGGCCGCCGTCATAGCCCACGAGGACCGGGCCGGGGTCAAACGGCTGGTCGGCTACCTCACCGAAAGTGTGCCCGGGACAGTCGATCCGGCCTCCGTGCGGCCCGTGCTCGCCGACCGGTTGCCCGCGTACATGGTGCCGACGGCGGTGGTGCTTCTCGACGCACTGCCTTTGACCGTCAATGGAAAACTCGATACCCGCGCACTGCCGATCCCCGACTACCAGAGCCCGCAGCATTACTCGGCACCTGCCGACGCAGTCGAAGAGGTGTTGGCCGGCATCTATGCGCAGGTGCTGGGTGTTCAGCGGGTCAGCGTCGACGACTCGTTCTTCGATCTCGGCGGCGACAGTATCTTGTCGATGCAGGTGGTGGCCCGGGCCCGCGCCGCCGGTCTGCGGTGTCGGCCCCGCGACATCTTCGTCGAGCAGACCGTTGCCCGGCTGGCCCGGGTCGCCGGGATAGCCGGCGATGAGATCGGCCCTGCCGACGAGGGCGTCGGTGCCGTCAATGCGACGCCCATCATGTGCTGGCTGAATCAAATATCCGGCGATATAGACGAATTCAACCAGACCGTGGTGGTGCAGGCGCCGGCAGGGGTCACCCACCCCGATGTCGTCGCCATGCTGCAGACGCTGTTGGACCGCCACGCCGCCTTGCGGCTGCGTGCCGAACACCGCGAGACGGGCTGGTCGCTGTACGTGCCCGAGCCTGGGTCGGTCGACGCCGCGGCAAGCCTGCACACCGTAGAAGAGTTGACGACAGATGCGTTGGTGGCCGGGCGTTCTCGACTCGACCCCTCCGCGGGCGTGATGCTCAGCGGTCTGTGGGCGCCGAGCACCGGCGAGTTGGGTTTGATCGTCCACCACCTCGCCGTAGACGCGGTCTCGTGGCGGATTCTCCTCGAAGACCTCAACATCGCCTGGACGCAGTACCACAGCGGACAGCCGATCGAGTTGCCACCGTTAGGCACCTCGTTTCAGCGCTGGGCGGCGCTGCTCGACAAGCAAGCTCACAGTCCGGCGGTCATCGCCTCCGCCGACACCTGGCGCAAAGCGTCCACCATGCCAACGGCTTTGCCCCGCGTACGACCTGAGAAAGATACCTATGCCACCGCGGGCCGGTTGTCAGCGTCGCTGGATCCGGAGACGACGCGACTGCTGTTGGGGCAGGTGCCTTCCGCGTTACACGCCGGCGTGCAGGACATCCTGCTGATCGGGTTCGCGTTGGCATGGCGAACGTTCCTCGCAGGGAACGACTCCGTCGTCATCGATGTCGAAACCCATGGGCGCAACGAAGACCTGGCTCCCGAGCTCAACCTGTCCCGTACGGTGGGCTGGTTCACGTCGAAGTACCCGGTGGCGCTGACCCTCGATCCGCTGCGCTGGGGTCAGGTGGTCGCCGGTGACGCCGCGGTAGGCGCTGTGCTCAAGAACGCCAAGGAACAACTGCGTGCCCTACCGGACGGCATGACATACGGACTATTGCGTTACCTCAACACCGGTGTCGAGCTGCCCGAGACTGATCCGGCCGTCGGGTTCAACTACCTCGGACGGCTGGACGCAGGCGGCGTGCAGATGTCCGAGGACATGTGGCGGCTCTGCGATGACGGGTTGGCGTTAGCAGATGCCGTCACGGCGGTAGCCATGCCGCTGTCACACACCGTCGAACTCAACACCGCGGCCGTCGAGGGCGCCAATGGGGCGCTGCTACAGGCCAATTGGACATGGGCGGCATCGATTTTGGACGAAAGCCAAGTCGACGGGCTCAACCGTCTATGGTTCGACGCGCTGAAGGGCATCTGCCGCCACGTCGTACGCGGCGGCGGTGGGTTGACACCCTCCGACATCACACCCGTCGTCCTCGACCAGGACCAGATCGACCAGCTCGAGAAGCAGGACCGCGTCGCCGACATCCTTCCGCTGACCCCGCTTCAGGAGGGGTTGCTCTTCCACGCCAACACCACGGCCAGCGCAGACGACGCGGTCTACGCCATGCAACTCGACATCTCCATCGACGGCCCACTCGATCCGCAGCGACTCCGACACGCCATCGAGACGGTGGCCAAGCGCCACCCCAACCTCGCGGCCCGGTTCGACGGCCACTACGGGCAACCGATCCAGGTCATTCCCGCCGACCCCGTCATCCCTTGGACGTTCTTCGACCTTGGTGCCACCGGCATCGATGTCGGCATGGATGTCGGCATGGATGCGGCCGCCGCCGCGGTGGCTGCCGGCCTGACCCCCGGTGCGCCGCCGACCGATACAGCGACCACGGACGCGGTCTACCGGCCCCTCGAAACCGATGTGGCTGAGGCGATCACGAAGCTGTGCGCGGACGAACGTGCCGCGGTCTGCGACCTCACCCGTCCACCCGCCTTCCGGACGGCCGTCGTGCGGACGGCGCCGAACCGACACCGACTGGTGCTGACCAACCACCACATCGTGCTCGACGGCTGGTCGCTGCCGATCGTCGCCCGAGAGATCTTCGCCAGCTACTACGGACACCGACTGCCCGCCGCCGGTTCCTACCGCCGATACGTCATGTGGCTTGCCGAACGGGACAACACCGCGGCGCGTGCGGCCTGGCGTGAGGTGCTGGCCGGCTTCGACACGCCCACTCTGGTAGGCCCTCCGAACCGGCTGAGGCTCGGGCCGCGAGGGACCACCGCGTTCCGGGTCGGCGAGGACTCGACGCGGGCGCTCGGCGAGCTGGCACGCTCATGCCACACGACCGTCAACACGGTGCTGCAGGCCGCCTGGGCGCAGTTGCTGGTGTCACTGACCGGCCACCACGATGTCGCATTCGGCACTGCGGTGTCCGGGCGATCCACCGACATCATCGGCGCTGAATCGATGGTCGGCCTGCTGATCAACACCGTGCCGGTGCGCGCCTACACCACTCCGGCGACGACTGTCGGCGAGTTGCTGGACCAACTGCAGCGCAGCTACAACCACACACTGGAACACCAGCACCTCGCGCTGAGCGAGATTCACCACGCCACCGGCCAGGATCTGCTGTTCGACACCGTCTTCGTGTACGAGAACTATCCCGTCGACGCCCGCACGTTGCTCAGCAACGGGCTGACCATCACCGAGGTCAACGGACGCGAATCCACCCACTACCCGCTCGCGGTCGTCGCGCAGCCGGGCACGGAGTTGGGAATGCGCATCGAGTTCGACACCGACGTGTTCGAGGCGACTGAGGTCGACGAGCTCAGCCGGCGCTTTCAGCGGGTGCTGCAGGCGATGACCGCCGACCCGACGCGCCGGTTGTCGTCGATCGATCTGCTCGACCGCGACGAGCACGCGGTTCTCGACCGGCACAGCAACATAGCGGTGTTGACCCAGACCTCGGCGCCGACAACGATTCCGGCGCTTTTCGCCGCGCAGAAGGCGCGCGACCCGCAGGCGGTCGCGCTGACCTTCGAGCGTGAGTCGATGTCGTACGGCGAGCTCGACGAGGCGTCGAATCGACTCGCCCACTTGCTAGTTCGACATGGAGCCGGCCCGGGCCGGTGTGTAGTGATTGTGTCCGAGCGCTCGGCACGGGCCGTCGTGGCGATACTGGCCGTGCTCAAGAGCGGGGCAGCTTACCTGCCGATCGACCCGTCGACGCCCAGGGCTCGTATCGAGTTCATCGTCGCCGACGCCGCACCGGCCGCCGCGCTCACCACCGGCGACCTGGCGGACCGGATGCACGACATCGACGTCCCTGTCGTCGAACTCGACGATGCCACGATATCCGCAGAGCCGACCTGCGCGCTGCCCGAACCGGCCGCCGACGACATCGCGCACATAATCTACACATCGGGGACCACGGGCGTACCGAAAGGCGTTGCGGTCACACATCACAACGTCACTCGCCTCTTCGACTCCCTCGACGTCGGCCTCGAGCTGGGGCCGTATCAGGTGTGGACCCAGTGTTCGTCATTGGCCTTCGACTTCTCGGTCTGGGAGATCTGGGGCGCGCTGTTGTTCGGCGCACGGCTTGTGGTGGTGCCCAAGTCGGTGGCCCGCTCGCCGAAGGACCTGAACGCTTTGTTGCGCAGTGAGCACGTCACCGTGCTGAGTCAGACACCGACGGCGGTGCAGGCGCTTTCAACCGAGGGCTTGGCAGCCGTCACGTTGATGGCGGCCGGTGAGGCCTGCCCGGCCGAGGTGGTGGACCGCTGGGCGTCGGACCGGGTGATGCTCAACGGCTACGGGCCGACCGAGAGCACCGTGTACGCGACAATCAGCGCGCCACTGACGGCAGGATCGGACACGGTGCCGATCGGTGCACCCGTGCCGGGCGCCGCGCTGTTCGTCCTCGACGGGTGGCTGCGCCCGGTACCGCCCGGGGTGGTGGGCGAGCTGTACGTGGCGGGCCGAGGGGTCGGCGTCGGATACTGGCGTCGGCCTGGCCTGACCGGATCGCGGTTCGTCGCATGTCCCGGCGGTGAGCTCGGCGCACGGATGTACCGTACCGGTGATCTAGTGCGGTGGCGCGCAGATGGGCAATTGCAGTACCTGGGTCGCGCCGACGAGCAGGTCAAGGTACGCGGCTACCGGATCGAACTCGGTGAGGTGCGCACCGCGCTTGCTGAGCTGATCGGCGTCGAGCAGGCCGCGGTGATCGCCCGCGAGGACCGCCCCGGTGACAAACGCCTGGTGGGTTACCTCACCGAAACCATCCCTGGGACAATTGATCCGGCGGAGACGCGGGCCGCCCTTTTCGAGCGGTTGCCGTCCTACATGGTGCCCGCAGCCGTGGTGGTGCTCGACGTAATGCCACTGACGGCGAACGGCAAGCTCGACGTCCGTGCCTTGCCGGCACCGGAGTACCAGGGCGTCGATCACTACCGCGCCCCGGCCACTCCCATCGAGGCGATCCTGGTCAGCCTCTACGCGCGGGCGCTCGGACTCGAACGCGTCGGTGTCGACGACTCCTTCTTCGACCTCGG
The DNA here is from genome assembly GCF_001667105.1 of Mycobacterium sp. 852002-51152_SCH6134967. Lineage (NCBI taxonomy): Bacteria > Bacillati > Actinomycetota > Actinomycetes > Mycobacteriales > Mycobacteriaceae > Mycobacterium > Mycobacterium sp. 852002-51152_SCH6134967. Next base: position 31,528 of record NZ_LZIK01000001.1, read on the forward strand.
TGGGGACAGTATCTTGGCGATGCGCGTGGTCGCCGACATCAACACCAGCCTCGACGGCGATCTCTCCGTGCGTGCCTTGTTCGACGCGCCCACAGTCGCCGGGCTGGCGCGCTGTCTCGGCGGTGACGGGGGCCGGCGCGCACCATTGGTCCCGGTCGCGCGTCCCCCGGTGATCCCATTGTCGTTCGCCCAGAGGCGGCTGTGGTTCCTCGACCAGTTACAGGGTCCTTCAGCCGTTTTCAACATGACTGTCGCGCTGAATCTGCAAGGGCAGCTTGACATCGACGCGCTGCAAGCGGCTCTACACGACCTCGTCGCCCGCCATGAGAGCCTGCGCACGTTGTTCCGAGCGCCCAAGGGGGTCCCACAGCAGCACGTCGTGGCCGCCGACAACGCCGACTTCGGATGGCAGGTCGTCGACGCCACTGCCTGGTCGGCGGAGCGGCGCAGCGACGCCATCGAGGAGACGGTACGCCTGGCCTTCGACCTCTCTTCGCAGATCCCGTTGCGAGCCCGGCTGTTCCACGTCGGTGAAGACGAACACGTGTTGGCGGGCGTAGTGCACCACATCGCCGCCGACGGCTGGTCGATCGCCCCGCTGATACGCGATCTCAACGCGGCATACACGAGCCGGTGCGCGGGGCGGCCACCGGCGTGGTCGCAATTGCCGGTGCAGTACGCCGATTACACGCTGTGGCAGCGTGAGCAGTTCGGCAATCTCGACGACGACAGCAGTCCCATCGGAGCCCAACTGGCGTACTGGCAGGACGCGCTGGCGGGGATGCCCCAACGGCTGCAGCTACCGACCGACCGTCCTTACCCCCCGGTGGCCGAGCAGCGCGGCGCCACGGTGACCGTCCAGTGGCCGGCCGAGTTGCAACGTCGGGTGGGGGATGTGGCCGCGCAGCACAATGCGACGAGTTTCATGGTCGTCCAAGCCGGCTTGGCTGCGTTGCTGTCCCGGCTGAGTACCAGCTACGATGTCGCCGTTGGGTTCCCGATCGCCGGACGCCGCGATCCCGCGCTCGATGACCTCGTCGGTTTCTTCGTCAACCTCTTGGTGCTGCGGGTGGATCTGGCGGGCGACCCGACGGTCGCGGAGTTGCTTGCGCAAGTGCGACGGAGCAGCCTGGACGCCTACGAGAACCAGGATGTGCCGTTCGAAGTGCTGGTCGATCGGCTCAACCCGGCCCGCAGCCTGACCCATCACCCGCTCGTACAGGTTGCGTTGGCCTGGCAGACGGCCATCGGAGGCGCCGACGATACCGGCGGGCTGACGCTCGGCGATCTGCAGGTCACCCGGATGCCCGTGAAAACCCACACCGCTCGTATGGACTTGGTGTTCTCCCTGTCCGAGTACTGGACCGACACTGGTGAGTGCGACGGGATCGGCGGGACGGTCGAATTCCGCACCGACGTGTTCGACGCCGCCACCGTCGAGACCCTGGTCGCACGGCTACAACGGGTCTTGACTGCGATCACGATCGATCCCTCGCGGCGGTTGTCGGCGGTGGACGTGCTCGCCGACGAAGAGCACGCGCAACTCGAGCGGTTCGGCAACCTCGTCGGATTGACCGCCCCGAGGCCTGCGCCGGACTCGATTCCGGCGTTGTTCGCCGAACACGTGGCGCGCGCACCGGATGCGGTCGCGGTCAGCTGTCTGGACACTTCCTGGACCTACCGGCAACTGGACGAGGCTTCGAACCGGCTGGCGCACTTGTTGATCGGCTGCGGGGCGCAACCGGGACGATGCGTGGCGCTGGCGATGAGCCGGTCGGCCGAGGCAATCGCAGCGATACTTGCGGTACTCAAGACCGGAGCGGCGTACCTGCCGATCGATCCGGGCTTGCCGTCGGCGCGTATCGAGTTCATGATCGCCGACACCGCACCGATCGCCGCGGTCACCACGGCGGCCCTGCGCGACAGCCTCGATGGCTGCGACGTGCTCGTTGTCGACGTCGACGATCCCGGCATCGCGACCCCGCCGGACACCGCGCTACCGCCGCCCCCCGCCGAACACCTCGCGTACGTCATCTACACCTCGGGCACCACCGGCGTGCCCAAAGGCGTTGCGGTCACCCACCACAACGTGACCCAGCTGTTGTCGTCGCTGGACGCCGGACTGCCGCGGCCCGGGGTATGGGCGCAGTGCCATTCGTTGGCGTTCGACGTCTCGGTCTGGGAGATCTTCGGCGCACTGCTGCGCGGTGGACGGGTCGTCGTCGTACCCGAGAGCGTCGCCGCCTCGCCCGACGACTTTCACGCGGTGCTGACCACCGAGAAAGTGAGCGTACTGACCCAAACGCCCTCTGCCGCAGGGATGCTGCGCCGCGAGGGGTTGGAGTCGACCGCGTTGGTGGTGGTCGGTGAGGCGTGCCCGGCCCAGGTCGTCGAGCAGTGGGCGCCTGGGCGGGTGATGCTCAACGCCTACGGCCCGACCGAGACCACGATGTGTGTGGCCATCAGCGCCCCACTGGCGCCGGGCTCGAGCGTGCCGATCGGCTCGCCGGTGTCCAGGGCGGCGCTGTTGGTTCTCGACGACGTGCTACGGCCGGTGCCGCCCGGATCGGTCGGTGAACTGTACGTGGCCGGGGCGGGAGTCGCAGTCGGCTACCTCGGCCGGCCCGGACTGACCGCGTCGCGCTTCGTGGCCTGTCCGTCCAGGGGCGGCGCGGGACTGCGGATGTATCGCACCGGTGATGTGGTGCGCTGGTGTGCTGACGGCCAACTGCAGTACCTGGGACGGTCCGACGAGCAGGTCAAGATCCGCGGCTACCGCATCGAACTCGGGGAAATCCAGGCCGCGCTCGCCGAACTGGCCGGCGTGGAGCAGGCAGTCGTCGTCGCTCGCGAAGACCGCCCCGGCGACAAACGGCTGGTCGGCTATCTCACCGGGGCGGCAGACCCCGCCGAAACGCGCGCGGTCCTGGCCCGGCGGCTCCCGGGTTACATGGTGCCGGTCGCGGTGATGCGGTTGGAGAGTCTGCCGCTGACACCGAACAACAAGCTTGACGTCCGCGCATTGCCCGCGCCCGACTACCAGGACAGTGACCGGTACCGCGCGCCGGCCGACGCGGTCGAGGAGATTCTGACCGGCATCTACGCCGAAGTGCTGGGACTCGAGCGAGTCGGCGTCGACGACTCCTTCTTCGATCTCGGCGGTGACAGCATCTTGTCGATGCAGGTGGTGGCGCGGGCTCGGGCAGCGGGCGTGACGTGCCGGCCGCGGGACATCTTCGTCGAGCAGACGGTGGCCCGGCTCGCCCGTGCCGCACGGGTGCTGACCGCGGACACCGGCCCCATCGACGAAGGCCTCGGAGAAGTGGCAGCCACACCGATCATGCGCTGGCTGCGCGAAATCGAGGGCCCGGTACGGGAATTCAACCAGACAATCATCGTCGATGCCCCCGGCGGGGTGACGCGTGCCGACGTCGGCACCGTGCTGCAGGCGCTGGTGGACCGACATGCCATGTTGCGCCTGCACGCGGTAGAGGGCGGGGCCGGCGGTTGGTCACTGCACGTACCGGTTCCGGGGTCGGTCGACGCCGACGCGTGCGTCGACGCGGTCGACGAACTGTCTGAGGAGGCGGTGAGAGCGGCGCGGTCGCGGCTGGACCCCGCCACAGGTCGGATGCTCAGCGCGCTTTGGGTGCCCGCCACCGGCCGGCTGGCGGTGATCATCCACCATCTGGCCGTCGACGCGGTGTCATGGCGCATCCTTCTCGAGGACCTGAACATCGCTTGGGCGCAACACCGCAAGGGGCAGCCGGTCAACCTGCCGATGGCAGGAACGTCGTTCCGGCGGTGGGCTTCGTTGTTGGCGGAGCGTGCCCACGACCCCGCGGTACTGCGCCAGGCGGACGCGTGGCGGCATGTCGCCGTAGCGCCGCCCGCACTCCCCGCGCCGCAGCCCGACATCGACACCTACGCCGGTGCCGGCCAGCTGTCCGCGGCGCTGGACACCGACACCACCCGCGTTCTGCTCGGCGACGTACCCGCCGCCTTCCACGCCGGTATTGGGGACATCCTGCTGATCGCATATGCGATCGCTTGGTCGCGGTTCCTCGACACCGGCGGCGAACCCGTGGGCATCGACGTCGAGGGCCACGGCCGGTACGACGATCTCGCGCCGGATCTCGACTTGTCGCGCACAGTGGGGTGGTTCACGCTCAAACACCCCGTCGCCCTGGCTATTCCAGAGTTGGACTGGACCAAGACCGTCGCCGGTGACGCGATGCTGGGCGCCGTGGTGAAAGACGCCAAGGAACAACTTCGCAGCCTGCCCGAGGGGTTGTCATACGGACTGCTGCGTTACCTCAACGACGAGATCGAGCTGCCGGCGACCGACCCGTCGATCGGGTTCAACTATCTGGGCCGCCTCGGCGGCGCGGAGCCCAAAGGGCTGGGCGAACTGTGGACGGTCAGCAGAGATGACTTGTCGCTCGTCGACATCGCCGCGGCCATCCCCATGCCGCTGGCCCACACCGTCGAGCTGAACGCCGCGGCCGTCGACACCGACACCGGACCGCAGCTGCAGGCGAAATGGGCATGGGCTCCGTCATCCGTCAACCAGGCCGACGTCACCCGCCTCAGCGACCTGTTCTTCGGCGCACTCAGCGGCATCTGCGCCTACGTCCGGAAGGGCGGCGGCGGGCTGAGCCCTTCGGACATCACGCCCGCCAGGCTCAACCAACACCAAATCGACCGGCTCGAGACGCAATTCCGCCCCGCGGACATCCTCCCGCTGACCCCGATGCAGCAGGGCCTCCTCTTCCACGCCAGCACCGCACAGGGCAGCGGTGACGACCTGTACGCAATGCAACTCGACATCACGATCACCGGTCCGCTGGGCCGCGATCGCCTGGAAGCGGCGGTCCACGCCGTGGCCGCACGCCATCCGCACCTGGTCGCTAGATTCTGCGGAGAGTACGACCCACCGGTGCAGATCATCCCCGCCGATGCGCGACCGGCCTGGCAGTATCTCGACCTGGCAGGCAAGGACGCCGACGAGCGGGTCGCGCGGGTTTGCGGCGACGAACGCGCCGCGGTCTGCCGTCTCAGCGACGCACCGGCGTTTCGTGCGGCGCTGATTCGCATCGCCGAGGATCGGCATCGCTGCGTACTGACCTTCCACCACATCGTGATCGACGGCTGGTCGCTGCCTATCCTCGCGCAAGAGTTGTTCGCGAGCTACTTCGGGCAGCGGTTGTCGGCCGCCGGATCGTTCCGCCGGTACGTCACCTGGATGTCAGAGCGTGACGTCGACTCGGCGCGGGCGGCCTGGGGCGAAGTCCTCGCCGGATTCGACACGCCGACCATGGTCGCCCCGCCCGGCCGGCCCGGGCGCCGGGGGGTTGAGTCGCATCGGTTGTCCGAGCACCTCAGTCGAGCCGTCGAGGTGTTGGCGCGCTCAGAGCACACCACCGTCAACACCGTGCTTCAGGCCGCTTGGGGGCATCTGTTGACGTGGTTGACCGGCCGGCGGGACGTCGCGTTCGGCACTGCGGTGTCCGGCCGTCCGGCCGACCTCGCGGACGCGGAGTCGATGGTCGGGCTGCTGATCAACACGGTGCCCGTCCGGGCGACCTTCACGCCGGACACCACGACGTCCGATGTGCTGAAACAACTTCGGACAGCCCATGCCCACACCCTTGAGCACCAGCATCTTTCGCTTGCCGAGATCCACCGGATCACCGGGCTGGACCAGTTGTTCGACACGCTCTTCGTCTACGAGAACTACCCGGTCGACACGGCGAATTTGCTCGACTTCGACGGGCTGGCCGTCACCGAGTTCAGCACCCGCGAGCGCAACGACTATCCGCTGACGCTGCAGGCCATGCCGGGGCGCGAACTCGCGCTTCGGTTCGAGTATGACACCGAGGTGTTCGACCCGGCCGGAGTACGCACGCTGATCGGGCGTCTGCAGGAGGTGCTGGTCGCGATGACCGCCGACCCGGCGCGGCAGCTCGTGTCGATCGACCTGCTCGACGCCGACGAGCATGCCCGCTTGGACCAGATGGGCAACCGCGCGGTGCTGACGCAACCGGCGGCGACGCCGTCGTCGATTCCGGCCGTGTTTGCTGCCCAGGTGACTCGCACCCCCGATGCGATCGCGGTGAACTGTGGCGAGTCTGCGTGGTCGTACCGGGAACTCGACGAGGCGTCCAATCGGCTGGCCCACCTGCTTGCCGAACACGGTGCTCGCCCGGGTCAGTCTGTGGCGCTGCTGTTTTCGCGCTGCCCCGAGGCCATCCTTGCGATCCTCGCGGTGCTGAAGTCCGGTGCGGCGTATCTGCCGATCGACCCCGCCCACCCCTCCACCCGGATCAAGTTCATGATCGCGGACGCCACGCCGGTCGCAGCAGTCACCACCGCCGCTCTGGCGCACCGATTCGATGAGTGCGACATCGAGGTCATCGACGCCGCCGACCCGCGCGTCGACACCCAGCCCAGCACCGCGCCGCCCGCACCCCGTCCGGACGACATCGCGCACGTCATCTACACCTCCGGGACCACCGGTGTGCCGAAAGGTGTTGCAGTCACTCAGTACAACGTCGTGCAACTGTTCGACCGACTCGACACCGGCCTGGAGTTGACACCGGCACAGGTGTGGACGCAGTTCCACTCCTATGCGTTCGACTTTTCGGTGTGGGAGATTTGGGGCGCACTGCTGCATGGTGGGCGACTCGTCATCGTGCCCGAGACCGTGGCCCATGCGCCGGAAGACTTCCACGCACTGTTGCGGTACGAACACGTCAGCGTGCTTACCCAGACACCCTCTGCCGTGAGGGGAATCACGCCCGAAGGCCTGGGCTCCACCGCGTTGGTCATCGGCGCTGAGGCTTGCCCCGCCGAGTTGGTGGACCGGTGGGCGCCGGGTCGGGTGATGCTCAACGTCTATGGCCCCACCGAAACCACGATGTGCGCCTCCAAGAGCGCGCCTCTGACGCCGGGTTCGGGTGCGCCGCCGATCGGCTCACCTGTCACAGGAGCGGCGTTGTTTGTCCTCGACGGGTGGTTGCGGCCGGTGCTTCCCGGTGTGGTCGGGGAGTTGTACGTCGCGGGCAGCGGTGTGGGCGTGGGGTATTGGCGTCGGGCGGGGTTGAGCGCGTCGCGGTTCGTGGCGTGTCCGTTCGCCGGCGGGGGGCAGCGGATGTATCGCACCGGGGATCTGGTGTGTTGGCGTCCAGACGGCCAGTTGCAGTATTTCGGGCGCGCCGATGAGCAGGTCAAGATCCGCGGCTATCGCATCGAACTGGGCGAGGTGCAGGCGGCGTTGGCCGGGCTGGCCGGGGTGCAGCAATCGGTGGTGATCGCGCGCGAGGACCGCCCCGGAGACAAGCGGCTGGTGGGCTATGTGACCGGCGCGGTGGATGCGGCGGCGGTGCGTGCGGCGTTGGCCGACCGGCTACCGCCCTACATGGTGCCGGCGGCGGTGGTGGTGCTCAACGGGTTGCCGGTCACGGTCAACGGCAAGCTCGACACCGCCGCGTTGCCGGCCCCCGAGTATGTCGACGCCGTTCGGTATCGCGCTCCAGCCAGCCACATCGAGGAGATGCTGGCCGGTATCTATGCCCGTGTGCTCGGGCTGCCACGCGTGGGTGTCGACGACTCCTTCTTCGACCTCGGCGGCGACTCGGTGTCGGCGATGCGGGTCGTCGCCGCGATCAATGCGGGCTTGGACGCCGACCTCCCGGTACGCGCGTTGTTCGATGCGCCGACGATCGGTGGGCTGGCGCCACGCCTGAGCCGCTGCGCGGGTGGTCGCCCGCCGTTGGTCGCTGGTGAGCGACCCGCTGTCGTTCCGCTGTCGTTCGCCCAGAGCCGACTGTGGGTGATCGACCAATTGCACGGCCCCTCGCCGGTTTATCACATGGTGGTGGCTTTGCGGCTGCGCGGTCACCTCGATGGCGACGCACTACGCGCGGCACTGGGTGACGTGGTGGACCGCCACGAAAGCCTGCGCACGCTGTTCGTGGCGCCCGACGGCACCGCGCAACAGCTGGTCCTTGCCGCCGGGTGCGCCGATGTGGGCTGGCAGGTCGTCGAGGCCCGCGGATGGTCGGAAGACAGGCTGATGGCGGCCATCGGCGCCGCGGCGGCTCAGCCGTTCGACCTGTCTACGCATATCCCACTGCGTGCCGGCGTCTTTCGTATCGGCGACAACGACCATGTGTTGGTCGGCGTGGTGCACCACATCGCCGCCGACGGCTGGTCGTTGGGCCCGCTGGTACGCGACCTGGGCGTTGCCTACGAGGCACGCCGACACGGAGATGCTCCCGGGTGGGCGCCGCTGCCCGTGCAATACGTCGACTACACGATGTGGCAGCGTGCGCGATTCGGTGACCTTGACGACAGCGACAGTCCGATCGCCGCGCAACTGGAGCACTGGCAGCAGGCGTTGGCCGGCCTGCCCGAGCGCCTGCAGTTGCCAACGGACCGACCCTATCCAGCGCTCGCCGATCAGCGCGGCGCCGTCATGACGGTGCATTGGCCCGCGGAGTTGCAGCAACGGGTGCGCGAAACGGCCGCGGAGTACAACGCGACCACTTTCATGGTGATGCAGGCCGGATTGGCGGTGCTGTTGTCGCGGCTGAGCGCGAGCCCCGATGTGGCGGTGGGCTTCCCGATTGCGGGACGCAGTGATCCCGCTCTAGACGAGCTGATCGGCTTCTTCGTCAACACGTTGGTGTTGCGGGTCGATTTGACCGGCGACCCCAGCTTCGCCGAACTGCTCGACCAGGTGCGGCGGCGCAGTCTGGCGGCGTTCGACCACCAGGAGGTGCCGTTCGAGTTGCTGGTAGAGCGGCTCAACCCGATGCGGTCACTGGCGCACCACCCGCTGGTTCAGGTGTTGTTGGCCTGGCAGAACCTGCCCGGCCTCGGCGGTGATCACGCGGCCGCCTTGACGCTGGGCGACCTGGACGTCATGCAGCTACCCGTCGAAACCCACACTGCCAGAATGGATCTGACGTTCTCGCTGTCGGAGCACTTCACTGATTCCGGTCTGCCGGACGGCATTCGGGGAGCGGTCGAGTTCCGCACCGACATCTTCGATGCGACCAGCATCCAGGCGCTCGTCGGCCGCTTCGAGCGGGTGTTGACGACGATGACCGCCGATCCCCACCGCCGCGTCTCCGCGGTGGACCTCCTCGAGCCCTCCGAGCACCACCGACTGGCAGAGCTGGGTAATCGACCGGTGCTGAACGCAGCCGCACCGCCGTCGCGGTCGGTCCCGGAGTTGTTCTCCGAACATGTGAGGCGTCACCCAAATGCGGTGGCGGTCCGTGGCGCGGACCGCACGCTGACCTACCGCGACCTCGACGACGCGTCGAATCGGTTGGCGTACCTGCTCAGCGAGCGCGGAGTCGAACCCGGCTCGCGTGTCGCGCTGCTGTTCGAGCGATGCTGCGAAGCGATCGTCGCCATGGTGGCGGTGCTCAAAGCCGGGGCGGCGTACCTGCCGATCGATCCGGCGCTGCCGTCCGCGCGCCGGGAGTTCCTACTGGCCGACGCCGAGCCGATCGCGGTCCTGACCACGGCCACGCTCGCCGAACTGTTGACGGGAAGCGACGTCGCGGTGGTCGACGTCGACGACCCCGCCGTCACCGAATACCCGTGCGCACCGCTGCCGTCGCCTGCGGTCGATGACATCGCCTACCTGATCTACACGTCGGGCACGACCGGCGCCCCCAAAGGTGTGGCGATCACCCACCAGAACCTGGCTCATCTGGCCGAGTCGATGCCCACGGCCCTACCCACCCAGCAGGTCTGGACACAGTGTCACTCGTACGGCTTCGACTTCTCGGTGTGGGAAGTCTGGGCGGCGCTGCTCGGCGGCGGACGACTGGTGATCGTCCCCGAAGCGGTCACCGCTTCGCCCGACGACTTCCACGAGCTGTTGGTGCGTGAACGGGTCAACGTGCTGACCCAAACCCCCTCCGCTGTTGCCGCATTGAATCCGTTGGGGCTCGAAGAGGTGGCAGTGCTGCTCGGCGGTGAGGTGTGTCCCGCCGAGGTGGTCGATCGGTGGGCACCGGGCCGGGTGGTGATCAACGCCTACGGGCCGACCGAGGCCACGGTCTATGTGACGATGAGCCGTGCGCTGAGTGCCGGGTCGGGGGCCGCGCCGATCGGTGCGCCGGTCCCGACCGCGGCGTTGTTCGTGCTCGACGAGTGGCTGCGGCCGGTGCCGGCGGGCGTCGTCGGCGAGTTGTACGTGGCAGGCCGAGGCGTGGCAATGGGTTACCTCGGCCGGGCCGGGCTCACTGCGGGACGGTTCCTGGCCTGCCCGTTCGGCCGGCCCGGCATACGCATGTACCGCACCGGGGATCTGGTGTGCTGGCGCGCCGACGGTCAACTGCAATATCTCGGTCGCGCCGACGAGCAGGTGAAGATCCGCGGATTCCGCGTCGAACTCGGTGAAATCCAAAGCGCGCTGGCCGAAGTCGACGGCGTCGAACAGGCAGCGGTCGTCGTCCGCGAGGACCGCCCCGGCGACAAGCGTCTGGTCGGCTACACCACCGGCACCGCCATCCCCGCCGCGGCGCGCACCGCGCTAGCCGAGCGGTTGCCTGCCTACATGGTGCCTGCCGCGGTGGTTGCGGTCGATTCGATCCCGTTGACTGTCAACGGAAAACTCGACACTCGCGCCCTGCCCGCGCCCGACTACCAGAGCGCGCCGCAGTACCGCGCCCCGGCCGATGCGGTCGAGGAGGTGCTGGCCGGCATCTACGCGCAGGTGCTCGGGTTGGAGCGGGTAGGTGTCGACGACTCGTTCTTCGATCTGGGCGGCGACAGCATTCTGTCGATGCAAGTGGTGGCCCGCGCCCGGGCCGCGGGGCTTCGGTGTCGGCCGCGTGATGTCTTCGTCGAGCAGACGGTGGCGCGGCTCGCCCGGGTCGCCGATGCCGCGGGCGGCGCGGCCGCCACGGTCGATGACGGCACCGGACCCGTGCAGCCCACCCCGATCATGGCTTGGCTCCGCGAGGTCGACGGCCCGGTCGATCAGTTCAACCAGACGATGGTGTTGCAGGCGCCCGCGGGAGTCACCGACGCCGACGTCGTCATGCTGTTGCAGGCGCTACTGGACCGGCACGCCATGCTGCGGTTGCACGTCGCAGACAACGGCCAGATGACCGTTCCCGCGCCGGGGTCGGTGAAGTCCACGGACTGTCTGCACATGGCCGACGAACTGACCCAATCTGCGATGAAAAACCTTTGCGCGCAACTGAATCCAGCCGCGGGCAGGATGCTGGCGGCGCTGTGGGTGCCGTCCACCGGACAACTGGCATTGAGCATTCACCACCTCGGAGTCGACGCGGTTTCGTGGCCGATTCTCATCGAAGACATCAACATCGCGTGGGCTCAACACCACAACGGCCAAGCCATCGCGCTGGCGCCGACCGGCACCTCGTTCCGGCAGTGGGCCGCCCGGCTGGCCGACTATGCCCAGGATGCAGCGACGCTGGCCCACGCGGAGGCCTGGCGGCAGATCACCGCGACCGATCCCACGCTGCCCGCTCCCGCACCCGAGGTCGACACCTACGCTGACGCCGGGCATCTGTCTCTGTCGCTGGACGTCGCCAGCACTCGCGCGTTGCTCGCTAAGGCGCCTGCCGCGTTCCACGCGGGCATCTCCGACATCCTGTTGATCGCGTACGCGCTGGCGTGCGCCGAATTCGTCGGCAGCGCAGCGTCGGTCGGCATCGACGTCGAGGGCCACGGCCGCCACGAACACCTCGCCCAGGATGTCGACCTGTCCCGCACGGTGGGATGGTTCACCACGAAACATCCCGTCGCGCTGACAGTGCGGAAGCTGAACTGGCAGGACGTGACCGCCGGAGACGCAACACTGGGAGCGGTGGTCAAAGACCTCAAGGAGCAACTGCGCACCCACCCAGATCCGCTCACTTACGGGTTACTGCGTTACCTCAACCCCGAGGTGGACCTGGCCGGCCCCGACCCGTCGCTCGGGTTCAACTACCTCGGTCGCCTCGGTGCTGGCGCTGCGCAGCTGTCCGAGGAGATGTGGAGTGTCAGCCACGGCGGCTTGACACTGGCTGAAGCTGCCGCAGCCGTACCCATGCCGTTGGCCCACACCCTCGAACTCAACGCCGCAGCCGTCGAAACCGCCGATGGTCCTACTCTGCGGGCCAACTGGACGTTCGCGCGCTCAGCGCTGGACCACACCGAAGCCGGCAGGTTCGGCATGCTGTTCTTCCAAGCGTTGCGCGGCATCTGCGCTCATGTCGCGAGTGGCGGCGGTGGGCTCACGCCTTCCGACATCGCCCCCGCCCGGCTCAGCCAAAACCAGATCGACGAGCTGGAGGCACACGAGCGCATCGCCGACATCCTGCCGCTGACCCCACTGCAACAGGGACTGCTCTTCCACGCCAGCACCACGACAAGCGCGGCCGACGACGTCTACGCGATGCAGCTCGACATCGCGATATCCGGCCCACTCGACCGCGACCGGCTCCGCGACGCGGTGCATAACGTCGCCATCCGCCACCCCAACCTCGCCGCGCGATTCTGCGGGCAATCCGACGAACCGGTGCAGATCATCCCGGCCGACCCGGCACCGGCCTGGCGGTACATCGACCTCACCCACAACGGCCGAAACCCCGGTGATCACGTCGAGGAGGTCCGCACCGAGGAACGCGCCGCGGTCTGCGACCTCACCCGGCCGCCGGCCTTCCGAGCGGCGTTGATCCGCGTCGCGCCGGACAGGCACCGGTTCGTGCTCACCAATCACCACATCGTGCTCGACGGCTGGTCGTTGCCGGTCCTGATGCAGGAGCTCTTCGCCGCCTACTACGGGCAGCGGTTGCCCGCGGCGACGCCGTACCGGAACTTCGTCGCGTGGCTGGCCGAACAGGACATCGACGCGGCTCGTGCCGCCTGGCGCGAAGTGCTGGCCGGTTTCGACACACCCACCCTGGTCGGTTCACCGGGCCGACTGACGCCGGGGCCGCGGGGCACCGCCTCGATCTCACTGCCGGCACGAAACACCCACGCCCTCAACAATTTCGCGCGCGCGCAACGCACCACGGTCAACATCGTACTGCAGGCCGCCTGGGCGCAGGTGCTGATGTCGGCGACCGGCCACCACGACGTCGTGTTCGGCGCCGCGGTTTCCGGGCGACCCACCGAAGTGGTCGGGGCCGAAACGATGGTCGGGCTGTTGATCAACACGGTGCCGGTGCGCGCGGACGCCAACGCAGCGACCACCGTCGGCGACCTGCTCACCCAACTACAACGGGCCCACGTCGACACCCTCGAGCACCACCATCTAGCGCTCAACGAGATTCACAAAGTCACCGGCTGCGACCAGTTGTTCGACACCCTGTTCGTATACGAGAACTACCCCGTTGACACCAGCGCCCTGGCAGACGTGACCGAGTTGGCGATCACCGAGATCGTCGGCACCGAGTCCACGCATTATCCTCTGATGCTGCAGGCACGGTCGGCCGAGGAGTTGCGGTTGCGCATCGAGTTCGACGCCGATTTGTTCGACAGGACCCGAGTCGACGCGCTCATGCGACGCCTGCAGTGGGTGCTCGAGGAGATGACCGCCGATCCCACCCAAAGGCTGTCGTCGATGGATGTACTCGATGCCGCCGAACACGCCCAGCTCGACCGGTTCGGTAACCGCGAGGTGTTGCATCAGCCTGCGACGCTCGCGTCGATTCCGGCTCTGTGGGTCGCGCAGGTCGCGCGCACACCTGATGCGGTCGCCCTGAGTGACGAAACGCGCTCGTGGACCTACGACGAGCTCGACGATGCGTCGAACCGGTTCGCGCGCTTGCTGATTGAGCATGGTGCCGGACCGGGGCAGTGCGTGGCACTCCTGCTGGAGAGGTCGGCCGAAGCGATCGTGTCGATACTCGCGACGCTCAAGGCCGGTGCGGCCTACCTGCCGATCGACCCCGCGCTACCGCCGAACCGAATCAGGTTCATGATTGAAGACGCCACGCCGATCGCCACGGTGACGTCTGCCGGACTGGTCGATCGGCTCGCCGGGTCGGGGTCGCCCACCATCGATGTGCACGACCCCGCGATCGACGCGCAACCGAGCGAGGCGCTAACACCGCCGGCACCCGACGATCTGGCCTACATCATCTATACCTCCGGCACCACTGGCGTGCCCAAAGGTGTTGCCATCTCGCACCGTAACGTCACGCAGCACCTTGATTCACTGGACCTCGGCCTGCCGCTGACGGCGGTCTGGGCGCAATGGCATTCGTTGGCCTTCGACGTCTCGGTGTGGGAGATCTGGGGCGCCCTGCTGCGCGGCGGCCGGCTGGTCGTGGTCCCCGACCTGGTGGCGGCGTCATCGGAAGACCTGCGCGAGTTGCTGCTGGCCGAAGACGTGGGCGTGCTCAGCCAAACCCCCTCGGCGGCCGCAATGCTCTCGCCCGAGGGACTGGAGTCGACCGCGTTGGTGGTCGCCGGGGAGGCCTGCCCAGTGGAGCTGGTCGAGCGCTGGGCGCAGAACGCGGTGCTGATCAACGCATACGGGCCCACCGAAACGACGGTGTACGCGACGATCAGCGCGCCGTTGACGGCGGGGCCGGGTCCGGTGCCGATCGGCGCCCCGGTCGCAGGCGCAGCGTTGTTCGTGCTCGACGGGTGGCTGCGGCCGACGGCCGCCGGCGTGGTCGGCGAACTGTACGTAGCCGGCCGCGGCGTGGGAGAGGGGTACTGGCGGCGGTCTAGGCTCACGGCCGCGCGGTTCGTCGCCTGTCCATTCGGTGGGCCGGGCGCCCGGATGTACCGCACCGGAGACCTGGTGCGGTGGGGCGACGACGGGCAACTTCAGTACCTGGGCCGCGCCGACGAGCAGGTCAAGATCCGCGGCTACCGCATCGAACTCGGTGAGGTACGCACCGCCCTGGTCGAATTGGACGGCGTCGAGCAGGCGGCGGTGATCGCTCGCGAGGACCACTGCGGCGACAAACGCCTCGTGGGCTACGTGGTCGGGACGGCAGACTCCTCCGACATTCGCGACCAGCTGGTCACAAGGCTGCCGGCGTACATGATTCCGGCGGCCGTGGTCGTCTTGGACGTTCTGCCGCTGACGGTCAACGGCAAGCTCGACACCCGCGCCCTGCCGCCCCCCGAGTACGGCGGTGAGCGTTATCGGGCCCCGGGCAATGCGGTCGAGGAGATTGTGGCCGACATCTACGCCGAGGTGCTCAATGTCGGGCGGGTCGGCGTCGACGACTCCTTCTTCGACCTCGGCGGCGATTCGTTGTCAGCGATGCGGGCCGTGGCGGCGATCAACACCGCATTCGATTCCGGGCTCTCCGTGCGTGCCCTGTTCGACGTACCCACGGTCGCGCAACTGGCGCCTCGGGTGAGCGAGGCGGTCGGCCGGCGCGCACCGTTGGTGCCCGCCGAACGGCCCGCGGAGGTCCCGCTCTCCTTCGCGCAGCGCAGGCTGTGGATCCTCGACCAATTGCACGGTCCCTCACCGGTTTACAACATGGCGGTGGTGCTGGAGCTGTCCGGACGCCTGGATGCCGATGCGTTGGGCCTGGCACTGCACGACGTTGTCGCTCGCCACGAGACGCTGCGCACATTGTTCCTGGCGACCGACGGGGTGCCCTACCAGCTGGTGGTACCACCCGAGCGCGCCGACTACGGCTGGCACGTCGTCGACGCCCGCAACTGGTCGGCGACCACGCTGGAAGAGGCCGTCGAGCGCACAGTGCGTCACTCCTTCGATCTGGCCAGCGAAATGCCGTTCAGGGCAACGCTGTTCCGTGTCTCAGACCAGGAACACATTTTTGCTGCGGCGGTGCACCACATCGCCGCCGACGCCTCGTCGGTGAGCCCGCTGATGCGCGACCTCGGTGTGGCGTACGCCAGACGGTGCAGCGGACAGCCGCTCGACTGGCCGTCCTTGCCGGTCCAGTACGCCGACTACACGCTCTGGCAGCGCAGCGAATTCGGTGATGTCGATGCCGCCGACAGCCCGATCGCCGGGCAACTTGCGTACTGGAGGGATGCCCTGGCGGGATTGCCGGAACGGCTGCAACTCCCCACCGACCGGCCCTATCCACCGGTGGCCGATCAGGGCGGAGCCAGCGTGGCCGTGAACTGGCCGGCCGATTTGCAGAATCTGGTCCGCGAGGTGGCGCGCGAACACAACGGGACCAGCTTCATGGTGCTTCAGTCCGCTCTCGCGGTGCTATTGGCCAAGATCACCGCCAACAACGATGTCGCCGTGGGATTCCCGATCGTCGGTAGGGTCGACCGTGCGCTCGACGATCTGGTCGGATTCTTCGTCAACACGCTGGTTCTGCGGGTCGACCTCGGCGGTGATCCGACGCTGGCCGAAGTGCTGGACCAGGTGCGTAGGCGTAGCCTGTCCGCCTACGAAAACCAGGACGTGCCATTCGAATTACTCGTGGACCGGCTCAATTCGTCCCGCAGCCTGACCCATCATCCGCTGGTGCAGGTGATGCTTGCCTGGCAGAACGTGCTGGGTGAACACGGCAACGCCGCCGGGCTCAGCCTCGGTGATGTGCAAGTCACCCAGAGGCCGGTGGACATCCGCACCGCCCGAATGGATCTGGTGTTCCACCTGGCCGAGAACTGGACCGACACCGGCGAGCCCGGGGGGATACGCGGCGAGGTCGAGTTCCGCACCGACATATTCGACGTGGCGACCATCGAAACCCTGATCCGACGGCTGGAGCGGGTCCTGGTGGCCATGACGGCCGACCCGCAGCAGCGGATGTCGTCCATCGGCTTGCTCGACACCGGCGAGCAAGCGTTGCTGGACGAGGTCGGCAATCGCGCGGTGTTGGCGCGAGGAGCCTATCCCGAGGTGTCGATCCCGGCGTTGTTCGCCGCGCAGGTGGCGCGCACCCCCGAGGCGCAGGCGCTGAGCTGCGGCGGTCGGTCGATGACGTACCGACGACTGGACGACGACTCGAATCGGCTGGCACACAAGCTGATCAGCATGGGTGCGCGGACCGGCGAGTCGGTAGCGCTGCTATTGGAGCGTTCCGCCGAGGCGGTCGTGGCCATTCTCGCGGTACTCAAGACGGGTGCGGCCTACCTGCCGATCGATCCCGCGCATCCCGACGCGCGCCTCGAGTTCATGCTCGCAGACGCCGCACCGATCGCCTCGATCACCCGGGCCGGGCTGGCCGCACGGCTGGGCGGCCGCAACATGCCGGTCGTCGATGTCGCCGGGCCCTGCATCGACGTCCATCCCTGTTCCGCGCTGCCGCTGCCCGCCGCCGACGACCTTGCCTACGTCATCTACACCTCCGGAACCACCGGACTTCCCAAAGGGGTGGCCGTCGCCCACCGCACGGTGACCCAGTTGGTGCAGGCAACCGACGACGGCCTGCCACCGGCGGGGGTGTGGACACAGTGGCATTCGCTCGCCTTCGACGTGTCGGTGTGGGAGATATTCGGTGCTCTCCTGCGTGGCGGTCGACTGGTGGTCGTCCCCGAGGAGGTGGCATCGTCGCCACGGGACTTCCACGCGCTGCTGATCGACGAAAAGGTCAGCGTGTTGAACCAGACACCGTCGGCCGCAGGCTTGCTCTCCCCCGACGGCCTCGACGGAGTGGCGTTGGTGGTGGCAGGGGAGGCCTGTCCAGCCAACCTCGTCGATCGGTGGGCGGATGGTCGGCTGATGGTGAACGGCTACGGCCCCACGGAGACGTGGTACACGTCATTCAGCGCGCCGCTAATGGCGGGATCGCACGAGGTACCCATCGGTGCACCGATTTCGGGAGCGGCATTCTTCGTCCTCGACAACTGGCTGCGGCCGGTGCTTCCGGGCGTGGTCGGCGAGCTGTATGTGGCCGGTGACGGGCTGGCCTACGGATATGTGAACCGTGCCGGATTGACCGCCTCACGATTCGTGGCCTGTCCGTTCGCCGACGCGGAAGCATCGGGACGACGGATGTACCGCACCGGTGATGTCGTCCGGTGGGGCGCCGACGGGCAACTGCGCTACCTCGGGCGCGCCGACGAGCAGGTCAAGATCCGCGGCCACCGCATCGAACCAGGTGAGATCGAGGCGGCGCTCGCCGAGGTCGTCGGCGTGGAGCAGGTTGCGGTGGTTGCACGCGACGACCGCCTCGTCGGCTATGTGACCGAATGTTCCTCGGCTACAATCGATCCCGCACACATCCGACGCGTACTCGCCGAGCGCTTGCCAAGCTACATGGTGCCGGCTGCCATCGTGGTCGTCGACGCGTTGCCGCTAACCGTTAACGGCAAACTTGACGTCCGCGCCCTACCTCCGCCCGAATACCAGGGGGCCAAGGCCTACCGGGCGCCGGAAACGGCCACCGAGATGGTCATCGGTGACATCTACGCCCGGATCCTCGGCCTCGAGCGGGTTGGCGTTGACGACTCGTTCTTCGACCTCGGCGGCGACTCGCTGGGCGCGATCCGCGTTGTTGCAGCGATCAATTCCGAGCTAGACACTGACCTGGCGGTGCGCACGATGTTCCACGCACCGTCGGTCCGTGGCCTGAGCCGGCAACTGGGGACTCTGGACAGCGTTGCGGAGGTCGTGCCCGTCGAGGTACTCAAAGATGGTGTCGGCGTGCCGCTGTGCTGCATTCACGGAGGATTCGGACTCAGCTGGGTATATCGGATCCTCGCCGATCATCTGGACTGCCCGATAATGGGTATCAACCAGGCCGCGCCTGAAGGCGAAACGGTGCCCCGAACCATTTCCGAAATGGCGGCACGTTATGCCGACAGAATTCAGGCCCTCCAATCCAACGGTCGCTACAAGCTCCTTGGCTGGTCACTCGGCGGTGTGGTGGCCCAGGCCGTGGCCGTCGAACTGCAGCGCCGCGGATGTGTCGTTCAGAGCCTGGTCCTGTTGGACGACGCGTTCAGCGCGAACCGAGTGATGGTGACGGAGCAAGCCTCCGAACCGGGTGACATCCTGCGAAAGATCCTGCAACTGAACGGTATCGACGTCCCGTACCGAGAGGAACCGCTGACCTCCGCCGAGGCGGTGCAATCGGTTTATCGGCATTTCGAGGAGGCCGAGCTCGTACTCCCGTCGAAAGAGTTGCTGCAGTTCATGGTTCAGTGTCTCAGCGAAAATCAGCGGTACTTACAGGATCACGTTCCCGAGGTATTCGACGGCGACATGGTCGTCTTCTCTGCGAGCCACGACGACGTGACATGCCCAGTCCGGACCTGGCAGCCCTACGTCACGGGTGACGTCACGACGTACGCTGTCGACTGCTCACACCTTGAGATGCTGACGAGCGAGTCGCTCGGCAGGTATGTCGGACAACTCAAGCAGGCACTGGAAGCGCGATGACCGATAGCACACTCGACATAGTCGACATGCCCCGCGGCGGTCCTGAGGCGTCGTGGTTGGACCGGCGGTTGCAGACGCATCGGCTCGAGTACCTCGACCGCGACGACGTCGACGAGTTGAAACGAAAGGTCGTGGTGGCCCTCGACCGCGGTGGGCGGCGACGACGGTTGGGCGTCTACGGCAAGATCGCCAAGGTCGTGCTCGACGAGGTGGCCGAGTTCTCCTCGCCGAAGATTCTGGAGTTGGGAGCGGGCCTTGGCGGGCTGTCGGAGAAAGTGCTCGAGAGCCACCCCACTGCTCGGGTCACGGTAACCGACATCGATCCCTCCTTCGTCGGGATTGTTGCCGCGGGTGGGCTCGGCAGTGATCCCCGTGCCACGGTGCGGGAAATGGATGCCACCGAAATCGACGCCCCCGACGGGTTTTACGACCTCGCCGTGTTCGCGTTGTCGTTGCATCACCTGCCACCCGCACAGGCCGCACTTGTGTTCGCCGAGGGAACGCGGGCAGCGAAGAAGCTGATGATTATCGACCTGCGCCGACCGCCGGCGCCCGTGCATGCGGTTGTGCTGGCAGCGACGCTGCCGTTCTGCCCGCTGATGCCGCTGCTGCACGACGGGGTAATCAGCTCACTACGTGCCTACAGTCCGTCGGCATTGAGTGCGCTCGCGCGTTACGCCGGTCCGGAGATCACCGTCAAATTTCGCACCCGCCCGTTCGGCCCAACCGTCGTGGTCGCGAGCCGACGTCAAGTCAGCTGACCGGGCCGGGCGATCCTCTCGGTGAAGTTCAACGCCGTGCATTGATTGCGCTGTGAGCGGACCAACGGACACCGGGTTGCAGACCGCCGCCGACGTCCGGTCTGACATGGCGACGCGGCATGCGCAATCAATCGCTCGCCGACCGAATGCGTCAAAGGCTTCCGAGGTCGTCAGGCACGTCGACGGCGTGTTCGCGCAGCGCCTCCAGCGGAACCACCTGGAGCGTCCGCTCGTGCGTAGACGCCAGCACCACCGGCGCGGCGAAGCCGTCCTGGTAGGCCTTCAACCAGTTCACCGCGGTCACGCACCAGCGGTCGCCGGGCCGAAGACCGGGAAAGCGGTACTCCGGTCGCGAGGTGGACAGGTCGTTGCCGATCGACCGCTGGTGCCGGAGGAACTCCGCCGTCACCACCGCGCAGATCGTGTGGCTTCCGAGATCCTCGGGCCCGGTTGAACAGCACCCGTCCCTGTAGAAGCCGGTCAGCGGGTCGGAACTGCACGGCTGAAGCGGCTCGCCGAGCACATTGAGTTCAGCCACCAGTCGTCCATCGTTTCGGAGGGTCCTAATATTCAGTACTACCCGAACATATTCGAGTGAACGAGGAGCATCCGGCATGGCCGCGCTCAGGACTGGCGACGGATTTCCCGACATCGTCGTGACCGCTGTCGCCTCGACGACAGCGTTGGCCACCGACGCCGAAGAGACCTGGAGGCTGCTCCAGCAGGGCAGAAGCGGCATCCGGGCGCTCGACAAGTGGTTCATCGACGAGTTCGACTCGCCGGTCCGCATCGGGGGCGCGATCCTCGAGAATCTCGACGAGCATTTGGACCGCGTCGAACGGCGCCGGACGTCGTACATGCAGAAGATGTCGACCGTCCTGAGCCGCAGGCTCTGGGAGATCGCGGGCAACCCCGACGTCGACACCCGCCGGCTGGCGGTGTCGGTCGGCCTCGCGCTCGGCAGCACCGAAGAAATCCCGCTCCAGCACGACCTCTGGCGGCAAAAGGGCCTGCGCGCCGTGTCGCCGCTGACCATCCAGATGTACATGCCCAACGGGGCGGCCGCCGCGGTCGGCCTGGATCGCAAGGCGAAGGCGGGCATCATCTCGCCGGTGATGGCCGACGCGTCGGGCGCCGCGGCCATCGCCCAGGGCTGGCGACACCTCGTCCTCGGCGAGGCCGACATGGTGATCTGCGGCGGCGTCGAGACCCACATCGAGGCGGTCCCGGTTGCGGCCTTCAGCCTGCAGGAACTGTTGTCGACCAACAACGACGATCCCGCTGGCGCCTGCCGACCCTTCGACAAGGACCGCGACGGCATGGTTTTCGGCGAAGGCGGCGCGCTGATGCTCATCGAAACCGAGGAGCACGCCAAGGCGCGCGGGGCGCAACCGCTGGCCCGGCTGATGGGCGCGAGCATGACCTCCGACGCCTACGACATCACCGAGCCCGATCCCGACGGCGAGCGCGCCAGCGACGCGATCGCCCGGGCAGTCGAACTGGCCGGCCTCAGCCCGACCGACATCGACCACATCAACGCCCACGCCACCGGCACCGTCCACGGCGACCTGGCCGAGGCCAAGGCCATCCGCAAGGCGCTCGGTGACCACTCACCTGCGGTGTACGCGCCCAAGGCGGCGCTGGGGCATTCACTGGGATCGGCCGGTGCGATCGAGGCCGTGTTGACGGTGCAGGCGCTGCGCGACGGGGTCGTACCGCCCACGCTCAACCTCAAGGACCTCGACCCGCAGATCGACCTCGACGTGGTTGCCGAGAGTCCGCGCCGCGCCGACTACCGGTACGCGGTCACCAACTCGTTCGGGCTCGGCGGATACAACGTGTCGTTGGTGTTCGGCGCCTACTAGCGGCTACTTGGTCAGCGTGAACTGTCCTACGTAGCTGACGTTACGGCTGAAGAAGTCCGAGCAACCGCGCAGGTACTTCATGTAGCGGTCGTAGACCTCCTGCGACGTCACCGCGATCGCCTGATCCTTGGCGGCCTCGAGCTTGTCGGCCCACGTGTCCAGGGTGCGGACGTAGTGCGGGGTCATATCGTCGAAGTCGGCGACGGTGAAGCCGGCGTTCCCCGCGAACTCGTAGACGTCCTCGTCGCACGGCACGGCGCCGCCGGGGAAGATCTCCTTGGCGATGAACCGCATGAACTTCAGGTCCGACATCACGATCGGGATGCCCAGCTCGGGCCAGCGCTTGAGCGGGTGCCCCATGATCGTCTGCAGCACCATCCGGCCGTCGGCGGGCATGACGCGGTGGCAGGTGTCGAAGAACGCCTTGTACTTCGTCTTGGGCCACGCCTCGAACGCCTCGATGGACACGATGCGATCGACCGGCTCGTCGAACTCCTCCCAGCCCTTGAGCAGCACCCGCCGGGACCGGTCCGTTTCGACCGCGTCGAGGATCTGCTGGCCCAGTGCGTGCTGATTACGGCTCAGCGTCAGCCCGACGACGTTGACGTCGTAGGTCTCGATCGCCCGCTTCATCACCGAAGCCCAGCCGCAGCCGACGTCGAGCAGCGTCATCCCGGGTTTCAGGTCGAGCTTGGCGAGCGCGCGGTCGATCTTGGCGTACTGCGCTTCCTCGAGGGACATGTCGTCACGCGCGTAGAACGCACAGCTGTAGGTCCGCGTCGGATCCTGAAAGAGGCCGAAGAAGTCGTTCGAAAGGTCGTAGTGGGCTTGAACGTCCTCGTACGCGACCTTCATCGTCGTCCCCGAATTATCCGACATTTCCTTTGGCCTCCTATGCGGTTACGCGACCCCGACGACCCCGTAACGACCAAGCTTTATATCGCATTTTTCCTAAACCGGCTAAGCAGCCGCCTTCTCGCACGTGAACTGAGCGACATCGGTGTAGCCGTCGCGGAAAAGATCGGCACAACCGGTCAGGTATTTGCGGAAGCGCTCGTAAATCTGCTCGGAGGTGATTTCGATCGCCTCGTCCTTCTTGGCCTCGAGGTTCGCTGCCCAGGTATCGAGCGTCTTGACGTAGTGCGACTGCAGGTGCTGTTCACGCGTGACCGTATAGCCGGCCTTGTTTGCGTGCTCGCGCACCATCGAGGCCAGCGGCAAACGTCCGCCGGGGTAGATCTCGTCCATGATGAACTTGATGAATCTCACCCGGGACATGGTCAGCGGCAGTCCTTTTGCCTTGATCTCCTCGTCCTCGGGAATGATGATCGTGTGTAGCATCATCACGCCGTCGTCGGGCATCCAGTTGAAGGTCTTCTTGAAGTAGTCGTCGTACTTGTTGAAGCCGAAGTGCTCGAACGCGCCGATGGAGACGATCCGGTCGACCCGGCCCTCGAATTCCTCCCACGGCTGCAGCCGGACTTCCATCTTCCGGTCGCTCTTGATGTTGGCGAACCGGTTCTCCTCGATGTGGCGCTTCTGGTTCTCGCTCAGCGTGAGGCCGATGACGTTGACGTCGTACTTCTCGACGGCCCGCTGAATCGTCGAACCCCAGCCGCAGCCGATGTCGAGCAGCGTCATTCCGGGCTTCAGGCCCAGCTTGCCCAGTGAGAGGTCGACCTTCGCGAGCTGCGCCTGCTCCAGCGTGTAGTCGTCCTTCTCGAAGTACGCGCAGCTGTAGGTCTGCGACGGGTCCTGCCAGAGCTTGAAGAACTCGTTGGAGATGTCGTAGTGGAACTGGACTTCGTCCTTGTCCGATCCGCGCGTCTGCGATGCGGATTTGGACAGCCACTTCGACTGCGCCTGGTCTGTCGAGCTCTGCTGTGTATCTGAGGTTCCCACCACGGCCCACCCTTAGAAACTGATCGAGGGACGAATATTCGACTATCGCGCAGTTTTTCTCGACACGATGGTGAAACAGTACCTCCGAGTGCTGCGGTGGTGAGGGGCGGCACCACGACATCAGGCCTAGATTTTCGAATTCCTGGTCATCCAGCGCATCACCTGCCAACCGACTAAGACCGGCAGCCAGATGGTCAGCACCCGATAGAGCAGAACCGACGGTACGGCGACGGCGGCGGGCATCCCGAACGCCGCCAGACCGCCGATCAGCGCCGCCTCGACCGCGCCGATCCCGCCCGGTGTGGGTGCGGCCGAGGCCAGCGTGCCGCCCACCATTGTCACCACGGTGACCGTGATGAACGACGTGTCACCGCCGAAGGCCTCGATCGCCGCCCACAGCGCGAACGCGTTGCCCAGCGTCGTCGCGGCGCAGCCCGCCATGATGATCGCCAGCCGTCGCGGTTCCCGGGCCAGTGCGATGAGGTGCCCGACCACCTCCTCCAGCCGCGGCCGCACCGCCGTCGACAGCCACCGCCGCAGCTTCGGCACCAACAAGAACGTGCCCACCAGCCCGAGCAGCACACCGCCGATCAGGTACAGCAGCGTCACGTTGGGGACGAAGCGCGACAGGTCGGCCGATACGCCGGCCGCGGTGGAGAAGAAGATGAGCAGCCCCAGGTGAGTGATGACCTGGACGGACTGCTGCAGCGCGACGGCGGTGGTGGCGCGCATCGGGCTGACACCGCCCTTCTGCAGGTACCGCGCGGACAGCGCCAGCCCGCCCACTCCAGCGGGCGTCGTGGTGGCGGCGAACTTGTTGGCCACCTGCATCACGATCAGCCCCCACAGGCTGACCAGCCCGTCGGCACACGCCCAAAGCGCCGCCGCCGCACCGAGGTACGTCAGGCTCGTGGCGGCCAGGCCGAGGAGCGCCCACCACCAGTTCGCGGTGCGCAGTTCGGTGACGAACGTCGGCACCGAGGAGAGGAACGGGTAGGCGACATAGACCAGCGCGGCCAGCAGTACCAGCTGGATCACCTGGCCGCGGGTGAACCGCGTGACGGTCTCGGTGCGGATCTCGTCCACGCGGGTCTGACGCTTCACCTCGTCACGGGCGGCGGAGATGACGGCCTTGGGGTCGGTCACGGAGTTGCGGATGCGCATCGGCATCGCGGCCATGGTCAGCCGCCGCGATGCGGTCAGCACCGCGTCGTTGCCGAACGCGTCGATCGCCGCCCGCACCGCCGAACCCGCGTCGTAGAGATGCGTCGTCGTCACCAGCAGCTGAGCGATGTCGCTGCGCAACTGGGCGTCGGTGGCGCCGTACTCGGCGTTGTCGAATCCGCCGAACAGCACCGTGTCTCCGTCCACGGTGATCTCGCTGCTGCGCAGGTCGCCGTGGGAGATCTGACAGTCGTGCAGGTCGCGCAGCGACTCCCACACCCGGCCGACGGGTATCGAGTCGGCGCACTCGCTGATCGGAATTCCGCGGGGCGGGGTGTGGGCGTACAGCGTCCAGCCGCGGTCCAGCGCGGCGACGGCGATCGTCGACGCGTTGGCGACCTTGAGCTCGCCGATCGCGATGGCCATCAGGGCGCGGTGCTCGACGAGGCGGCGCATCGACGCGTGCAGCGGCGCGGTCTCGCGGTCGCGCAACCGCACTTTTCGCCACAGCTGCAGCAGCACGCCGCCGCCCCGCTGGTGGGGTCCGTAAAGTTCCATCACCGCCGCGGTCTGCTGGTCTTCGCAGGTGGCGGTCAGCACCAGCGGTCCGGCGCCTGCCGGGCGCACCACCCGCAGGCCGGTGACGACGCATCCGCGCCGGGCCATCGCCCGCACCGCGCCGTCGAGGGGGACCTCCAGCCCGGGGGTTCCGACGACGAGCACCACCAGGGCGCCGACGAACCAGCCGGCCGCCAGCCCGACGAGCGAGCGGGCCGGCACCACCGCGCTGACGACCAGGTGGATTGGCACGAACGCCAGCAGCAGCGTCCACCACCAGCGCCGCCATCGGGCAGGCAACCAGGGGCCGGAGACGGTGAGCACCGCGGCGAGCATCGCGATCCAGCGCGGGTCGTCGACGAATTGGGACGCGAACGTGTCGAGGCGCCCGGACAGGTCGAAGTGCCAGCGCGGTGCGGTCAGCCCCAGGCCGCTGATCGACAATGCGGATCCGGCGATGACGGCCGCTGCGGCGTAGGCGGCGAGCAGCTTCCATTGTCGCGACAGGATCAGGCTGACCAGGATCACGAACGGCAGCGCGACGATCGCGATGCCATAGATGAGGTAGACCAGGTTGGCCTGGGTGGGCGTCAGAACCGCGACGATCTCGGAGATCGAGCGTTCCAGCGCCACCCACTCGTTGCGGGTGATGACCGAGCCGGTGATGACGATCGCGAGGAACAGCGCGGCCAGCACGACGCGGACGATGTCGTTGGTCCGCCTCGTCAAAGGCTGCAGCAGGCTGCCCGAGACGGCGATGTCCCGTCCGTCAACGCGCATGTATCAACGATCTTCTCCAGTCGGGGGTCACGTCGGTAGCGACCCGCCGTCAACTTAGCCGCTGACCCGTGGAAAGCGGCTCATTGGCCGACCGGGGACCGGAGAAGTCAGATCGCGTACTGCCTCGGCTCGTGCTGCACGGAGATCCAGTGCTCGGTGGTGAATTCGTCAATCGCCCATTGGCCGCCGAAGCGGCCGATCCCGGACGCCTTCTCCCCGCCGAAGGCCGTGTTGGCGTCGTCGTTGACGGGCGCGTCGTTGACGTGGGTCATGCCGGTGTCGATGCGCTGGGCGAACCGCACCGCGCGCTCGACGTCGCGGCTGAACACCGCCGACGACAACCCGTACTCGGTGGCGTTGGCAAGTTGCAGCGCGTCCTCGTCGCCGTCGGCCCGGATCACCGTCATCACCGGCCCAAACACCTCCTCGCGGGCGGTTGCCACGTCGTTGGAGCCGGTGAGGATGTGCGGTGGCAGGCACTGACCGGTCGGCCCGAAGGGATCGCCGCCGATCAGCAGGGAGGCGCCGTCGCTGCGGGCGCGGTCGAGTTTGTCCTGAATCGACTCCACCTGCGAGGTGTTGATGATCGGCCCCAGCTGGGTTTCCGGATCGCGCGGGTCGCCGACTTTGAGCTGCTTGGTCCGCTCGACGAAGCGGTCGAGGAACTCGTCGAAGACGCGCGTGTCGACGATCGTGCGGTTGCCGATCATGCAGATCTGGCCCTGGTGGAAGAACGACCCGAACACCGCGGCCCGGGCGGCCAGGTCGAGGTCGGCGTCCTCGAGCACGACGATAGGGCCGTTGCCACCGAGTTCGAGCGCGGTGCGCTTGATCCCGGCCTTGGCCGCGATGCCCTCGCCGACGGGCGTGGAGCCGGTGAACGAGACGACGCGCGGCACCGGATGCGCCACGATCGCGTCGCCGATGTCCGAGCCCGAGCCGATCACCACCGACAACAGCCCCGGCGGCAGGCCGGCCTCCTCGAAGATTCGCGCGAGCAGCAGTCCGCCGGTGACCGGGGTGTCGCCCGCCGGTTTGAGCACCACCGCGTTGCCGACGGCGAGCGCGGGCGCCACGGACCGGTTCGACAGCTGCATCGGGAAGTTCCACGGCGAGATCACCGCGACGACGCCGACGGGCTCGCGGTAGATGCGGCTCTCCTTGCCGGGGATGTCCGACGGCATGATCTTGCCCTCGACGTGGTGGGGCATCGACGCGGCTTCCCACAGCACCGAGCGCACCAGGCTCCACTCGAGTTCGGCCTTGGCGAGGGTGCCGCCGGATTCGCGGACCAACCAGTCGATGATCTCGTCCTTGCGCGCCCCCATCACGTCGGCGGCGTCGCGCATCACCTGCGCGCGGACCATGGGCGGTTGGGCCGCCCAATTTCGTTGTGCCTCAAGGGCCGTCGTGTAGGCCTCGTCGAGGTCGTCTGCGTCGGCCTGGGGAATCTCGGTCAGCACGTCGCCGGTGTAGGGGTCGGTGTCCTGCCGGGTCTTGCCGGACGAGCCTGCTCGCCACTGCTTGCCGATCGGCATGGTGTCGAAATCGGGATAGCGGGTCATTTTCATTGCCTACCCGCTGCCGACGGCATTACTCTATTAGGCATGAGTCCAACAACGGCGTCGGCGCTGCCGCCGGGACCTCGGCTCCCGTCGTTCGTACTGCTGTTGCTGATGATGCGGTGGTGGCCGCGGATCGTGTCGATCTGCCAACGCCGTTACGGCAACGTGTTCACGCTGACCAATTCGATGGTCGGCTCGATGGTCTACCTCTCCGATCCGGCTGACATCAAGACGGTGTTCGCCGGCGACCCGCGGATTTACCATGCCGGCGAGGCGAATTCGATGTTGGCGGGACTGTTGGGGGACAGCTCGGTGTTGGTCGTCGATGACGAGGTGCACCGAGAGCGCCGCCGGCTGATGATGGCGCCGTTCCACCGTGACGCGGTGGCGCGGCAGGCCGACGTGATGGCCGAGATCGCGGCGGACAACATCGCCGGGTGGCCGGTGGGGGAGCCGTTCGCGGTGGCGCCGAAAATGTCGGAGATCACCCTCGAGGTGATCCTGCGGACGGTGATCGGCGCCAGCGACCCCGATCGGTTGGCCGCGCTGCGCGAGGTGATGCCGCAACTGCTGAACGTCGGGCCGTGGGCATCGGTGGCGATCGCCAAACCCAAGCTGTTGAGACACCGCCTGTGGCAACGGTTGCGCCGCAACATGGATCACGCCGACCGGCTCCTGTATGCCGAGATCGCGGACCGCCGCGCCGATCCCAACCTCGCTGAGCGCACCGATGCGCTGGCGATGCTGGTGCGCGCTGGGGTCGACGACGGCGCGGGGATGACCGACCGGGAGCTGCGCGACCAACTGATCACGCTGTTAGTTGCCGGGCACGACACGACCGCAACCGGGTTGTCCTGGGCGCTGGAGCGGTTGACCCGCAATCCGGATGTGTTGTCAAAGGCCGTGCGGGCGGCCGAATCCGGCGACGACGAGTATCTGGACGCGATCGCCAAGGAGACGCTGCGAAATCGCCCCGTAGTTCCCGATGTCGGCCGGATCCTCACCGAGCCGGTGGAGATCGCCGGTTACCGGCTGCCTGCGGGGGTGATGGTGGTGCCGAGCATCACGCTGGTGCACGACGATGCCGGCATCTATCCCGACCCCGACCGCTTCGACCCGGATCGCATGGTCGGCGCGACTCTGAGCCCGACGACATGGCTGCCATTCGGCGGGGGCAATCGCCGCTGTCTCGGTGCGGGATTCGCGATGGTGGAGATGCGCGTGGTGTTGCGTGAGGTGTTGCGCCGCGTCGAGCTGGCGCCGACGAGGGCCGCAGGCGAACGGCCGAAGCTCAAGCACGTGATCATGACACCGCACCGCGGTGCGCGAATCACGGTGTCGGCGAAGAAGACTGCCGTGTCGACGGCAGCGGATCAAGCTGCATCAAGATCCGCCACCGCCGACACGTCATCCGCGACGCAGAACTGATCAGGGGATGTCGGTAGCGGGCACGGCGCCGCAAGCGACTCCGGGAATGCACCCGGCGGCGCCTTGCGGTCCGGCCACGCCGGACGGTCCGCCCGGAATGGCGCCCGCGGCGCCCTGCGGTCCGGCTGTTCCGCCCGGGCCGCCGGGGATGGCACCCGTCGCGCCTTGCGGTCCGGCTGCTCCCGCGGGACCGCCGGGGATCGCGCCCGCGGCACCCTCGGGTCCGGCCACGCCGGCCGGGCCCCCGGGGATCGCGCCCGCTGCGCCCTCGGGTCCGGCTACGCCGGCCGGTCCACCCGGAACGGCGCCGGCCGCGGCCGGAGCGCCAGGAGGCGGCGGCGGTGTCCACACACCCGGCGCGGGTGCTGGCGCCGGAGCCGGGGCCGGAGCGACCGCGCAGCCTGTGCCGGCGGGGTCGACGCAGCCCGAGGGGCCACCGGTCGGGAGGAACGACGGCGAAGCAAAGCCTGCAGGCGCGGCAGCGATCGCGGCAGCTGCCGCGCCGACCACCAGGAGCGGTGAAAACTTCTTCGAGTTGGTCAACATGCCGGTGCTTTTACCACTGTCACCAAAGCTCAAACCTCAAACCCCCGCGTGAGCCCACCTCAAACCCCCGCGAGTGACCGTGTTTGTGCGCCGACACGCCGCGTTTGGCCGTACAAGAGCGGTCGCTCGCGGCGGTTGAGTGGCCGCGCGACGGCTCGAGCCCCGCGACGGCTCGAGTACCACCCGTCAGGAGCGACGGTTCGCCGTGCCGCCGTCGTCGGCGAGGCTGGCGATCTCGCGGTCCCACGCCGCATACCGCACCCGCCGCAGGCACGGCCGGACGCCGACGACGAACATCGCCGCCACCGCCGTCACCGCGAGCCAGAACGACATCGCCGCGACCGCCGCGTCGACCCCGGCTCGCCACCACGGATCCAGCGGCTGCGCCCGACGGCCGTCCGGATGGACCGAGATGGCAATGGTCTGCCCAACTTTGACGGGCCGGTCCCACCGGAAACGCTCGGCGTGCCGAACATCCGCAAACCGCCAATTCGCCTGTACCACGGAGACATCGGTGCCTCGAAGCGTCGCGCTCGTCGCGGTGACGGTGGCAGTCACCGGGTACCGGTGCTGGGCTTCTGCGACATACGCGCGGCCACGTTCCTCGTGGATGGCCGTCGCCATCGCCTCGGCGACCGGTATGGCGATCAGCGAGGCCGTCACCGCCAGCACCATCACGAAGGTCTCGACGCGATCGCTCATGCGCACGAGCGGATTTCGACCGAGCGCGTGGATCATCCGCCAGTGCCACCACCCGCGCTGGACCGTCTGCATGGCGCCTCCCTCGGTCGTCCGAGGAATTGACCGAGACCGCCCATCCAAACCTCCTTCCACCCCCTCCGCGAGCATTGCTCCTATGTCAAGCCGCGGCGGGCTGGGGGGTGTGGTGGCGGGTTTGTTCATCGTTTCTGAGGTGG
>NZ_LZIK01000002.1:0-1322 GCF_001667105.1 Mycobacterium sp. 852002-51152_SCH6134967
CGCTTGGGTTCAAGGCATCGATGCAACAGCTGGCGGGTTTGAGAGTAGTTCGTTGAGTGCTTCGGCTGGGGTCCTCCAACCCAGTGTTTTGCGGGGTCGGCCGTTGAGTTCGACGGCGACCTGGTCGAGGTATCCCGGGCCCCAGAAGGAGAGGTCTGTGCCTTTCGGGAAGTATTGGCGCAGCAGTCCGTTGGTGTTCTCGTTGCTGCCGCGTTGCCAGGGCGAGTGCGGGTCGCAGAAGTAGATGTCGAGATCGGTGGCTTCTGCGATGGTTTTGTGATTGGCCATCTCCGAGCCCTGATCCCAGGTCAACGACAAACGCAGGTGTTCGGGCAGTTCGGTGATCTTGGCGATGATGGCGTCCTGCACGGCCTCGGCGGTGTGCCCGTCGGGTAGGTGCAGCAGCATCACGAATCGGGTGCTGCGTTCGACCAGGGTGCCGATCGCCGAGTTCGACGCGGTGCTGCCCATGATGAGGTCGCCTTCCCAGTGGCCCGGGATGGCGCGGTCGTCGACGGTTGGCGGACGTTGGCTGATGTTGATCATGTCCGGGATGCGGCCCTGCCGGGTTCCGGGCTGATGCTGGGATCGGCGGATAGCCCGTTTGGTGCGCAGGCACTGGTGCAACTCACGACGCAAAGCGCCGCGTCCTTGCACGTAGAGCGCCTGATAGATGGCTTCGTGGGACACCCACATCTCCGGTTCGTCGGGGAAGTCCACGCGTAGCCTCAGGGCGATCTGCTCGGGGCTGTGACGCAGCTCCAACCGACTCTGCACCTCCTGACGCAGCGTGTCATTTTTGGCCAGAGTGCTCAACTTGGGGCGTCGAGCGCGATCGGCGCAGCGGTCGTGGGCGGACATCGCGCGGTAGTCCACTTTCGCCGAGGCTCCGCTCTGGTTGGCGCCGAACGCGTGCTTGCGCCGGTACCCGGATTTCTTGGGATTCTTGCGGGGGCGCAGTTCGGTGTTGTTGTCGATCTCGCGCTTGATCGTCGAGGGCGCTCGCTTCAACCGGTCCGCGATCGACCGCATCGACTCGTTCGCGTAGACGCCGGCCTGGATCTCGATGCGTTCCTCGAGGGTCAGCCGCGGCCGTGGGCCGGAGGTGTTCGGTTTGCTGACAGCGGGTTTCACCCCGCCAGCTTCACGGAACCACCGCCGTCCACAGGTCGCTGACACGCCGACGGCCTCACCGGCATCTCCAGCCAACAATCCCTGGCGGATCTGATCCCAGAACAACGGCTTCTTCGACTGAAATAACGCTCGAGACATCACAACACTCCTCAATCAGAAGGGTGTTGCATCCATCCCTTGAAACCGCC
>NZ_LZIK01000003.1:0-737 GCF_001667105.1 Mycobacterium sp. 852002-51152_SCH6134967
GAGTTTTTGGAGCAGTGTTGGTTCATTGCTCGGGTGTCGTTGGCGCCGACGTTGTTGGTGGCGATTCCGTTCACGGTCCTGGTGTCGTTCACGTTGAACATCTTGTTGCGGGAGTTGGGTGCGGCTGACCTGTCGGGTGCCGGTGCGGCGTTTGGCGCGGTGACCCAGGTGGGTCCGATCGTGACGGTGTTGATTGTGGCCGGTGCCGGTGCGACGGCGATGTGTGCCGATCTGGGGTCGCGCACGATCCGCGAGGAGATCGATGCGATGGAGGTGCTGGGCATCAACCCGGTCCAGCGCTTGGTGACGCCGCGGATGCTGGCCTCGGGACTGGTCGCACTGCTGCTCAACAGTCTGGTGGTGATCATCGGAATCCTGGGTGGCTACACGTTTTCGGTGTTCATCCAGGATGTGAACCCCGGTGCGTTCGCGGCCGGGATCACGCTGTTGACCGGGGTGCCCGAGGTGATCATCTCGTGTGTGAAGGCGGCGTTGTTCGGTCTGATCGCCGGTCTGGTGGCGTGTTTTCGCGGGTTGACGATCACCGGTGGTGGAGCCAAGGCGGTCGGTAACGCCGTCAACGAGACCGTGGTGTATGCGTTCATGGCGTTGTTCGTGATCAACGTGGTCGTCACGGCCATCGGCATCCGGATGACGACAGGCTGATCGGGAGCTATCGATGGGAACCGTACAAGTTCTGCGCAGCACCTATCCGCGCCTGACTCGGGGGGCTCGCA
>NZ_LZIK01000004.1:0-118646 GCF_001667105.1 Mycobacterium sp. 852002-51152_SCH6134967
TCGCTGGTGATCGTCGTGTCGGTCACCCTGCTGGTATCCCTGGCCGTCTACGGTTCCAACGGCAACTTCAACCTGTCCGGGTAGTGGCACCTTGACGACCAACCAGCAGACGTCGGCGCCCGCGCAGCCACGTGAATACGCAAGACCGGCAGCGGGACTCATCGCTGTCCTCGCGGTCGTCGCGGTCGTCGCCATCGCCGTCGCGCTCTTCCGCGGCGACTTCACCAAAACCGAACCGGTCACCGTCGTCACCGACCGCGCCGGCCTGGTGATGAACCCCGACGCCAGGGTCAAGCTGCACGGCGCTCAAGTGGGCACTGTCGCGTCGGTAGAGCCTCTGCCCGACGGCCGTGCCGCGATCCACCTCGCCATGGACCCCTCCGCGATGGAGCTGATACCGGCCAACGTGCGTGTCGACATCTCGTCGTCGACGGTGTTCGGCGCGAAATCCGTTGCACTGGTGCCGCCCGCGGACCCGTCCCCGCAGGGGCTCCGTGCGGGTCAGGTGCTCGACGCCGACCACGTCACCGTCGAGATCAACACCATCTTCGAACAACTCGTCTCGGTGTTGAACCGCATCGAGCCCGCCAAGCTCAACGAGACGCTCGGGACGCTGGCCTCGGGTCTGAGCGGGCGGGGCGAGAAGTTCGGGCAGACGCTGTCCGATCTGGACGCAATGCTCGCGAAGATCGATCCCAGCCTGGGGAATCTGAGTCACGACATCGCGGTCATGCCACAGGTTCTCGAGGCCTACGCCGACGCCAGCCCCGACCTGCTGGCCATCGTCGACAACGCCACCAGCATCAGCGACACGATCGTCGACAAACAGCAGGACCTCGACACCCTGCTGCTCAGCACGATCGGGTTGGCCGACATCGGCGACGAAGTGCTCACCGGCAACCGCAAGGCGATCACCGACGTCGTCCACCTTCTGGTGCCCACGACCGACCTGACCAACCAGTACCACCCGGCACTGAATTGCGTTCTGGCAGGTATGGTCCCGCTGGCCACCGCTGCACCCTCGCCGGTCCCCGGAGTGCTGCTGCTCGACTCCTTCGTGTTGGGCTCCGAACGCTACCGCTATCCTCAGAACCTGCCCAAGGTCGCGGCCAAGGGAGGACCCCAGTGCGCGGGACTGCCCGACGTCGGCTACGAAACGCGGGCGCCCTATGTCGTCAGCGACATCGACGCCAGCCGCGCGCAGTACGGCAACCAGGGGATCCTGCTGAACTCCGATGCGCTCAAGCAGGCGCTGTTCGGCCCGATCGACGGTCCGCCCCGCAACACCTCGCAGATCGGACAACCGGGATGAGCGGCGTGGGAACAGCCATCAAACTGAGCGTCTTCGGCGCGGTGATGCTGCTGTTGACCGGAGCGCTGTTCGCGATCTTCGGCCAGTACCGCACCGGGTCCGCACACGACTACTCCGCGGTGTTCACCGATGTCTCCGACCTCAAACCCGGGGATTCGGTGCGGGTTTCGGGTATCCGCGTCGGCACCGTCCACGACGTCTCCCTGCAACCGGACAACACCGTCGTGGTCACCTTCGACACCGCGCCCGACATCGTGCTCACCACCGGGACCAAAGCCGCGGTGCGCTACCTCAACCTGGTCGGCGATCGGTACCTCGAACTCCTCGACGGGCCCGGCTCTACGAGGGTCGCCGGCCCCGGCTCGCAGATCCCCGCCGACCGCACCGAGCCGGCCCTGGATCTGGACCTCCTTCTCGGCGGGCTGAAGCCCGTGATCCGCGGCCTGAACCCCGACGACGTCAACGCGTTGACCCGCTCGCTGATCCAGATCCTGCAGGGGCAGGGCGGAAACCTCGAATCGCTGTTCGCCAAGACCGCATCCTTCACGAACTCGATCGCCGACAACGGCCAGACCGTGCGGAACCTGATTGACAACCTCAACGCGGTACTGGCCACCATCGCCAAGGACGGGAACAAGTTCTCCGGCGCGGTGGACCGTCTCGAGAAGCTGATCACCGGCCTGGCCGCCGACCGCGACCCGATCGGGGAGGCGATCACCGCACTGGACAGCGGGACCGCATCGCTCGCCGATCTGATGAGCCAGGCCCGGCCACCACTTGCCGGCAGCGTCGATCAGCTCAACCGCGTCGCTCCGCTGCTCGAGAAGGACATACCGCTCCTGGATGTCTCCCTGCAGAAGACGCCGCAGAACTACAAGAAGCTCGTGCGTCTCGGCGCATACGGAAGCTTCCTGAACCAATACCTGTGCGGAATATCGGTAAGGGTCACCGACCTCCAGGGCCGCACCGCGCACTTCCCGTGGATCCTGCAGAACAACGGAAGATGCGGGGAGCCCTGATGCTGAAATACCGTGCCCCCTCGCTGATTCGAGCCGGATTCATCGGCGTTGTGGTTATCGTCCTGATCATCGCCGTGGGGCTGCAACCGGAGCGGCTGTGGTCGTGGGCCACCGCCGTCAGATATCAGGCGCTGTTCACCGAGGCCGGCGGTCTGACACCGGGCAACGACGTGAAGGTCTCCGGTATGACGGTCGGCTCGGTGTCCGATGTGTCCCTGGACAAGGGCAAGGCGCTCGTGACGTTCACCGTCGACGGAAAGGTCCGCGTCGGATCCCAGACCACCGCGCACATCCGCACCGGCACTCTGCTGGGGGAGCGCACGCTGGCCCTGGAACCGGCGGGCGATGACCGGGTGAAGCCGCTGTACGTCATCCCGCTGTCGAGGACCTCTTCGCCGTACTCGCTGACCGAGGCGGTCAGCGAGTTCACCGCGAACACGACCGACACCGACACCGCGTCGGTGAACCAGGCCCTCGACACGCTGGCCGACACGATCGACCGGATCGCGCCGCAACTCGGACCAACCTTCGACGGGCTGAGCCGGCTGTCACGCTCACTGAACGGACGCGACGAGTCGCTGGGCCGGCTACTCAAGAGCGCCGCCGACGTCACGGGTGTGCTGTCCGAGCGCAGCGAGCAGCTGAACACCTTGATCCTCAACGCCAACGACCTGATGGGTGTTCTCGAGAACCGTCGGTACGCGATCGTCAGCCTGCTCGCCAACACCTCGGCCGTCGCCCAGCAGTTGACCGGTCTGGTGCACGACAACGAGCAGGAACTGGCGCCGACGTTGCAGAAGCTCAACGCGGTCTATGAGATGCTCGAGCGCAACCGCGACAACATCGCCAAGGCCCTGTCCGGCTTGGCCAAGTACCAGGTGACTCAGGGTGAGGCCGTCAACAACGGGTTCTACTACAACGCGTTTGTCGGCAACCTCCTGCCCGCGCAGTCGCTGCAACCGTTCCTCGACTATGCGCTCGGCTATCGCCGCGGGGTGAACGCCGGTCAGCCGCCGGACAATGCGGGGCCACGAGCCGAATTCCCGTTCCCGTACAACGGTATTCCGGGAGGGTCGCGATGATCGGTCGCAAACCCCTGACCACTACGCTGCTGGTGGTCCTGGTGGGCCTGCTCGTCGCCGGAACCGGTGTGGTGGTTCGGCAGTCGTATTTCGGTCCCAGGACCATCACCGCGTACTTCGCCTCCGCGACCGCGATCTATCCGGGTGACGAGGTACGCGTCGCGGGGGTGCGGGTGGGCACCATCGAGTCGATCGAGCCCGACGGAGCACAAGCCCGTATGCGGCTGTCCGTCGACCGTGACGTGCCGATCCCGGCCGAGGCCAAGGCGGTGATAGTCGCGCAGAACCTGGTGTCGGCGCGCTACGTTCAGCTCGCCCCCGCCTACGAGACCAGCGGCCCGACGCTCCCCGATGACGCCGTCATCGGCGTCGACCGGACCGCGGTGCCCGTCGAGTGGGACGAGGTCAAGGAGCAACTGACGCGGCTTGCAACGGATCTCGGCCCCAGCGGCGACATCTCGACGACCTCGGTCAGCCGCTTCATCGACAGCGCGGCCAACGCTATGGACGGCAACGGCGACAAGCTCCGCGAGACCATCACCCAGCTGGCACAGGTCGGCCGGATCCTCGCCGATGGCAGCGGCGACATCGTCGATGTGATCGTGAACCTCCAGACCTTCGTCAACGCACTGCGCGACAGCAACGCGCAGATCGTGCAGTTCCAGGACCGCCTCGCCACGGTGAGCAGCGTCGTCGATTCGAGCAGGTCCGATCTCGACGCCGCTCTCACCTATCTCGCCGAAGCCGTCGGCGAGGTGCAGCGGTTCATCGCGGGAAGCAGAGATCAGACCGCCGAACAGATCCAGCGCCTCGGCGCCGTCACACAGAATCTCGCCGACAATCGACTGGCCCTGGAGAACGTGCTCCACGTCGCGCCCAACGCGATCGGCAACGGATACAACATCTACAACCCCGACACCGGCACCATGATCGGCGGCTTCGCGTTGGCGAACTTCGCCAACCCGGTGCAACTGGTGTGCTCGGCGATCGGGGCGGTCAAGAACGCCACGGCGCCCGAGGCGTCGAAGGCATGCGCGGAATACCTCGGGCCCGCACTGCGATTGCTCAATTTCAACTATCTGCCGATGCCCTTCAACGCCTACCTGCAGAAGTCGCCGAGCCCGGACAACCTGATCTATTCGGATCCCGCGCTGGCACCCGGGGGAGCCGGCGGCGCTCCGGTACCCCCAGAAGCCGCGCCGGCGGTATCGGCGTACACCGGCGCCGGTGACGTGCCGCCGCCGGCGGGGTGGGCCACTCCGCCGGGCCTGCCCGGCGCCTACGCACCGCACGGACTGCCGGCCGCGCCGCAACCCGCCCTGTTCCCGGGTGCGCCGGTTCCTCCGGGCCCACCCACGACGGCCTCGCAGCCGACGACTCTCGAGGAGATGTTGATGCCCGCCGAGGCACCGGCGCCGCCGGCGACCCCGATGGGGCCGTCATGACGCGCCGCTCGATCCGTCGCCTCGTCGTGGCGTGTTGCGTCGCCCTCGCGATGACCGGGTGCACGTTCGAAGGCGTGAACTCGCTGCCGCTCCCGGGCACGGTGGGACGGGGTGAGGGCGCCGCCGTGTATCACGTCCAGATCGCCAATGTCGGATCCCTGGAACCCAATTCACCGGTCATGCTCGGCGACGTCGTCGTCGGCAGCATCGGCAAGATGAAGGTGACGAACTGGCACGCCGACATCGAGGTGTCGGTGCGGCCCGACGTCGTGATACCGGCGAATGCGGTGGCGACTGTGGGGCAGACCAGCCTCCTCGGGTCGATGCACCTGGCGCTGGATCCCCCTCTGGGACAGGCGCCCAGCGGCACACTGAAACCCGGATCGACCATCGGACTCGACAGGTCGTCGACGTACCCGTCCACCGAGCAGACGCTGTCCTCGCTGTCGGTCGTGGTCAACGGCGGCGGCCTCGGGCAGATGGGTGACATCGTCCGCGAGTTCAACGCCGCACTCACCGGACGCGAAGACCAGATCAGGGACCTGCTGGTCCGCCTGAACGATTTCATCGGGATGCTCGACACCCAACGCGACGACATCAACGCCTCCATCACCGCGATGGATCGCATGTCCGGCACGTTCGCCGCCGAACGCGACGTCATCACCAATGCACTGCAACGCATTCCGCCCGCTCTCGATGTCCTGATCAAGGAACGGCCGCGCATCACCGAGGCACTGGAGCGCCTGGGACGGTTCAGTGACACGGCGACCGGGCTGATCAACGACACGAAAGACGACATCGTGCGCAACCTCGCCAACCTCGAACCTACGTTGCACGCGCTCGCCGACGTCGGCCCGAGTCTGGGCACCGTCCTCGCCTACGCGCCGACGTTCCCCTACACGCAGAGTTTCATCGACCGTGCGATCCGCGGCGATTACATGAACCAGTTCATCATTTTCGACTTCACCATTCCGCGGCTCAAGCGGGGGTTGTTCCTCGGCACCCGATGGGGGCAGGAGGGCGCGCCGATGGTGCCCGCCCCGGGCGATCCCTGGTATCTGACCTACACTCTGGACCCGTTGAACGCGCCGATCACGCCGGCGCCCACCGAGGTCGCCGAGCCACCGCTGCTGTTCGAAAGCGTTGACGGGCAAGACGATTCCGACCAAACCGTCGAACACAGATCAGGTCTCGCGACGGACGGCGCAGCGGTCGCCGGCGGAGGCGACAACTGATGTTGACGCGCGTCGTTCGTAATCAGCTCATCATCTTCACCATCGCCTCGGTGATCGGCATCGCGTCGATGGTGTTCGGCTACATGCAGGTGCCGACGCTGTTGGGCATCGGCCGCATCACAGTGCAGCTCGAACTGCCCGGCACCGGAGGTCTGTACCGGTTCTCGAACGTGACCTACCGCGGTGTCCAGATGGGCAAGGTCCTCGACGTGCGCGCCACCCGCGAGGGCGCCGTCGCGACGCTGTCTCTGAACACCGCGCCGAAGGTTCCTGCTGATACCCGGGCGGCGGTACGCAGCGTGTCCGCGGTCGGAGAACAGTACGTCGACCTGGTTCCCGATGACACGAACGGACCGTTCCTGCAAGACGGCTCGGTGATTTCCCGAGAGAAGGCTTCGGTACCGCAAGCCGTCGGCCCGATGCTCGATCAGGTCAGCGCACTGGTCGACAGCATTCCGAAGGACAAGATCAGCGGTCTGCTCGACGAGTCGTTCAAGGCGTTGGACGGGGCCGGATACGACTTCGGTTCGCTGATGGACTCGTCGGCGAAAATCGTCGGTGACGGCAACGCGATCGCCGACAGGACGCGGGCGTTGATCGACGACAGCCTCCCGCTGCTCGACGGTCAGGCGCAATCGGCCGACGCCATCCGCAGTTGGGCGCGCAGCGTGGCGGGTATCACCGGTCAACTGGAGGCCGATGACGCGCAGATGCGCACGATCCTGGAGACCGGTCCCGGCGCGGCGGACGAGGCCTCGCGGTTGTTCAACGACGTTAAGGCCACATTGCCCGTGCTGTTGGCCAACCTGACATCGGTCGGCGAGGTCGGTGTGACGTATCATGCTGCGCTGGAACAACTTCTGGTACTGTTTCCCCCTTACGTGGCGGCCACGCAGACCGTCGGCGTGGCGCGCAACAACCCCACCGGCATGGCGCTGGGGGATTTCACGCTGGTGATCAGCGACCCGCCCGCGTGTACGGTCGGATTCCTACCGCCGAACCAGTGGCGCTCACCAGAGGACGAGACGATCGTCGACACACCCGACGGCCTGTACTGCAAACTGCCGCAGGATTCGCCGATCGGGGTGCGCGGTGCGCGTAACTATCCGTGCCTGGCGCAACCGGGCAAGCGCGCGCCGACCGTCGAAATGTGCCAGAGCGACAAGCCGTTCGCGCCGTTGGCGATGCGCCAGCATCCGCTGGGCCCGTACCCGATCGATCCGGGCCTGATCGCCCAGGGCGTCGCGCCCGACGACCGCGTCGACTTCGACGAGCGGATCTACGGTCCGGTGCAGGGCACGCCGATGCCGCCCGCCCAACCAGGCGAAGCTGCGCCGCCGCTGTCCGGCGGTCCAGGTCCCGCCGCGGCCCCGAGTTCCTCGAGCTCCGGTGGCGGGCCGTCCGTCGCCTTCGCCCCCTACGACCCGCAGACGGGTCAGTACGCGACACCCGACGGGCAGGTGTTCCGGCAAGCCGATCTGGTGGCGCCCGCCGGTGCGCGGAAGTGGCAGGACCTCCTGGTCCCGAGTGGGTGATTCGGTCAGTCGCCGTTCTTGACGAGCTTGAACGGCATGGTGATGAACACCGGTTTGCTGACGCCGCACGCGCCGCTCGGGCCGGTCGTCTGATCCTCACCGGCCAACGTCGTCGACGCGGGGTCGGTCATGCTGCCGTCCTCGTTGACGGGGACGAACCGGAATACCTGGAGGCCCGGGGCCGTGGTGCCGTCAGGACATGGAATCCAGTCCTGGACCGTGTGCTTGACGTACCAGACGCCACCCGTCTTGTAGATCGGCGCCGTCCAACCGAAATCGCTGAGGACGGTGCCCGTGCACTCGGTCGGGTAGCTGCACGTCGTCGTTATGGTCCACGTGCTTCGCAAGCTGGCTTCGTCGCGAAACACCTCGTTGGTCTTGGCGTATTCACCGTTCGAGGTGGCGGTATAGCTGCCGTTGAGTCCCCACTGGTCCTCGGTGGCGTTGGCGGCACCGGCGAACCCGATCCCTGTCACAGCGACAATGACGACACATCCCGCGACACCGGGTATCCGCATCGCCGACTCCTTCACGATCGTGGCGAGGTCAACCTAAATCGGTTCTGGCACCGAGATCGGGTAACGCCCGCTCAGTGGAACAGGCGATCCCGCTGAGTGGCACCGCCGCGGCCCGCCGTCGCCGACATCACGTATCAAGGAGACGTGCCTGCGCAACGTCGCTCCGGGGTCAGCGTTCGCGCCGCGCTGGTGGTGGTGATGCTGGCCCTCCCGCTGCTGACCGTCCCCGGAGTCGGTCGTGCCGAGACCGTGTACGGAAACTTCCATCTGGTGATCGACGGGCGCTACGACTTCCACACCTGGCTGTGGGCAGTGTCGCGTTGCCCCGGCGAATGTGTGCACGTACAGGCCATCCCGCAACCCATCGCGAAGGCGTTCGCGTACAGCGGGGACGCCCAGTTGGCAGCCGGCCGGTACACCCTTACCGTCGACGTTCCGGACGGGCTGCGCTGCGGCAACGTCTACTACGGTCCGGTGATCCCGACCCGCGACGTCTACTCATGGGACGCCGTGACCC
The DNA here is from genome assembly GCF_001667105.1 of Mycobacterium sp. 852002-51152_SCH6134967. Taxonomy (NCBI): domain Bacteria; kingdom Bacillati; phylum Actinomycetota; class Actinomycetes; order Mycobacteriales; family Mycobacteriaceae; genus Mycobacterium; species Mycobacterium sp. 852002-51152_SCH6134967. The sequence goes on from NZ_LZIK01000004.1 coordinate 8,664, forward strand.
GATCGGGCATCCTCGAGTCCTCGTTCGCGACCGGCTGTGACGGCGCGCCGGGCGGGACCATCACCTACCCGTTCAGCCTCGCTCGCCTGTAGCAGAGCCACGGCTGGCTGCCGAACGAAATACCGTGGACGCGACCGCTCCACATCCCGTTCAATGCAGGAATGGTGAGCCGTACCCGCAGCGGGGTGCTGATGGCGGTTGCGGCGATGCTGTCCGTGCAGACTGGCGCGGCGGTCGCGGTGACGCTGATCGACCGTATCGGCGCCGAAGGCGCGGCCTGGCTGCGGCTGGCATGGGCAGGTGTGCTGATGCTCGTCATCGTGCGGCCGCGACCAAGCGCGTTCACCTGGGCGACTTTTCGGATGTGCGTGCTGCTCGGTGTCGTCACTGCCGCCATCACCTTATTGTTCATGGCGGCGCTCGCCCGCATTCCCTTGGGCACTGCCAGCGCGATCGAGTTCCTCGGTCCCTTGGCCGTCGCGGTCGCGCACGGGACCGGAAGGACCCGCCTCCTGTGGCCGGGGTTGGCCGCGGCGGGGGTCGTGCTGCTCACACAACCGTGGGCCGGCGAGATCGATCCGGTCGGCGTCCTTTACGCGCTGGCGTCGGCCGCCTGCTGGGCGGCGTACATCCTGTTGACCCAGCGGGTCGGTGACGAGGTGGTGGGCATGTCCGGTTTGGCGGTGTCGATGCCGGTCGCTGGTTTGGTGGCGACGCTCGCCGTCGGCCATCTGGTGCTGCCTCGAATGTCTCCTGAGATCCTGCTGATCGGTATCGGACTGGCGATCCTGCTGCCGGTCGTGCCGTTCGCGTTGGAACTCCTGGCGTTGCGCAGACTCACGACCGCGGCGTTCGGCACGCTGATGGCTCTCGAACCCGGCTTCGCAATGGCCATCGGCCTCATCATCCTGCATCAGGTGCCCAGGCCACTCGGAGTGCTCGGGATGTGCTTCGTCGTGGCCGCCGGCATGGGCGCCGCCCGCGCCGGGGCTCGCGAGCCCCCGCTGCCCGCCGAGGTCGGCGCGTGAGTTCGCGCCGAGTTCTGCACGAGGGTCGTGATTACGCCGGATTCGCAGCCCTGGTGCAGAACTCGGCGCACCCGGGCGCGTAGCGTGCGCTAGACGTCGATCCGCTTGCGCCGGTACAGGGTTCCCGCTGCCAGCAGGACGAGGCTGATCACCAGGATCGCCGTGGCGAGAACGTTGATCTGCGGCGGCACCGCGGCCTTCACCGCCGCGTTGACATACAGCGGATACGTCACCGTCGAACCGCTGACGAAGTAGGTGATGATGAAATCGTCGAGCGACAACGCGAACGACAGCATCCCCGCGGCGACGATGCCGGGGACGATCAGCGGCAGCGTCACCCGGAAGAAGGTCCGCGTCGGACTGGCGCCGAGGTCCATCGACGCGTCCTCGAGCGTCCAGTCGAATCCGCGCACCCGGGCGCGCACTGTCATCGCGATGAAGCTGACCTCGAACGCGATGTGCGCCAGCACGATCGTCACATAGCCGGTGGCCCAGCCGAGGTCGAGGAAAAGCACCAACAGCGCCGCACCCATGACCACCTCGGGTGCCGTCAGCGGCAGCACGAGAAATGTGTCGACCGCGCGCTGGCCCCGCCACCGTTGGCGCACAAGGGCTATCGCCACCAGCGAGCCCAGCACCAATGCAACCGCGGTGGAGACAGCGGCGACGTTGATGCTCAGCTTCAGCGCCTCGGTCAGCGCGGGATACTTGAACGGATCGGCCCAGTTGTCCAGGGTGAAACCCTGCCAGCTGTAGTTGAACTTGCCCTTCGGGTCGTTGAACGAGAACAGTACGATCACGAAGATGGGCAGGAACAGGTACAGCAGCACCAGTCCCGCGACGGCCCGCAGCAGCCAATCACCCCATCGCGGCGATCCCTTGACTTTCTTGGCCGGCGTGAGGCTGGTCGCGGCGTCCATCGCCTGGACGGTCATACGAGTTCCTCCGTGCCCAATGCCCGGGTGTAAAGGAGGACACCGACGAGGATGATGCCCATCAGCACCATGCTCAGCGCCGCCGCTGCCGGGTAGTCCTTGACGACCAGGAACTGCTGCTGAATCACGTTGCCGATCATCGTCGTTTGGGTGCTGCCCAGATACTCGGCGTTGATGAAGTCACCCGCGGCCGGGATGAAGACGAGCAGGCTGCCGGCCAGCAGCCCGGGAAGCGACAGCGGCAGGATGACTTTGGTGAAGCTGCGGGTGTTGGACGAGTACAGGTCCTTGGAGGCCTCGATGAGTCGGGGATCGATCTTCTCCAAGCTGACGTACAGCGGCAGGATCATGAAGATGATCCAGTTGTAGGTGAGGCCCCCGATGACGGCCCAACTGGTCGACAACAGCCGCCCGTCGGCGGGCAGCAGCCCGATCGCGTCCAGCGCGCCGACCACCCAACCGTTGTCGGCCAGAATGGTTTTCCACGCGATGGTGCGGATCAGGAACGTCACGAAGAACGGCAGGATCACCAGTCCGAGGATGAGGTTCTTGAAACGCCCGGCCTTGAAAGCGATCACATACGCCAAGGGGAACGAGAGCAGCACGCACAGCACCGTCGCGGTGGTCGCGTAGCCGAACGACCGCAGTATCTGCTCCTGATACTTGCTGAACGCCTCGGCGTAGTTCCCGAAGTCCCATGAGAACGTCAGTGTCGGAAGGAAAATCGAGCCGCTGGCCTTCGACAGAGACATCCGCGCCAGGGAGATGAACGGAATGACGAAGAACACCGCCAAGTACGCCATCGCCGGCAGGATCATCAGATACGGTGCGATCCTGCTGCGCTGTCGGCCGCTACTGGCGACTCCCGCCATCTATCAACCGCCGGTGACTTCGGCGTACATCGTGGCGTACTGCTGCTTCTGCTCGTCCTCGAGCGGAGCCCAGGCCTTGATCCGGTCGAGGGTGGATCGCGGGGGATTGATCAGCTCGTTCTTGCCCAGATTCGGGTCGATCCGGTCGAGTTCTGCCGTCATGTCCGAGAGCACCGGAACGAACTGCGTGAAGGCGATGAGTTTGGCGTAGTTGGCCCGGTCGTAGACGAAGTCGATCCACGCTTCGGCGGCCTTCTGGTTCTGCGTGGTGTAGGGGATGACCATCGTGTCGAGGAAGTCGGTGCCACCGGTCTCCGGTACCACGAACTGCAGGTCGGGGTTGTCGGCCTGTAGCTGCACCACATCGCCCGAATAGGCTTGCGCGACCACGACATTGCCCGCAGCCAGGTCGTCGGCATAGTCGTTGCCGGTGAACCGGCGGATCTGGCCTCGGTCGTTCTGGTCGCGGACGAGGTTCACCGCATTCTGCACCGATTCGGTGTTGGGCGATGCGGGGTCTCCGCCCTGGGACTGCATGATCATGCCCAGGCCGTCCTGGAAGTCGGAAAGCATACTGACGCGGCCCTTGAACGCCGGATCCCACAGATCGTCGATCGTGGTGATGTCACGTCCGGTGGCGGCGCGGTTGTAGGCCAGGCCGACCATGCCGGTCATGTAGGGCGCGCTCCACTTGCGGCCCGGATCCATCTGCGCGTCGAGCAGGTCGGGTCGCAGATTCTTCTTGTTCGGAATGCCGTCTTCGCTGAAGTCGTTGACCCAGTTCAGCTTCCGGATCTGTGACGCCATGAAGGAGGTGGGCACCACGAGGTCGGTGCCGATGTCCTGCTTGCGCGACAACGGTTCCTTGACCTTGGCGAACCATTCCTCGTTGTCGTTGAAGTCTTCCTTGTAGTCGACGGTGATACCCGAGCCCTGCTGGAAGGCGGCGATGAACCCCTCGGCCATGTACAGCGGCCAGTTCGAGATCCGCAGTGTGCCGCTCGCCGGTCCGCCCTCTTGGGTGGTGGTGTCGGAAGTGCTGCTGTCTGATCCACACGCCGCGAGGAACGACGGGCCGAGCACCACGGCGGCGGCCGCAGCGGCGCCTCCACCGATGAAGCGGCGGCGCGACGTGCGGTTGGCGGCGAAGCGGGAGAGGCGGGGATCCATCTCGTAGGGCATGGGCGGCTGTGCCTTTCGTCGGAGGGAGGGGAGGGGCCGACAACTTCCGAGTCGCCGCTCGGGGCGGTGCCGGATCGCCACGGGTGACGATCAGGAATCGTCGAGCATCTCCTCGAGATCCTCGGCGGTGGGAATGTCGGCTGCAGGCAACACGAGTGAGGCGTCCGGTGTCCAGCAGACGTGGACCTCGTCGCCGGGGCGCAGCAGCGGCAGATCCTCCTCGGGGCCGATGTGGGCGATCATCGCCGAGTCATCCGGCGCAGCCAACGACAGCCGAACCACCGGACCCTGGAAGGTCAGATCGGTGACCGTCGCGCGCACGCCGACGAGATCACCGGTGGGAGCATCCATGCACACGCGGATCCGTTCGGGCCGCACCATCAGCGTCGCGTGGCCTCCGGGTTCGATCGTCGTCTCGCCCGGCCGCGCTTTCAGCGTCGAGCCCAGCACCTCGATCTCGACGTAATCCCGGTTGGCCCTTCCGGTCTGGCGGCCCGCCCAAAGGTTGGCCTGCCCGATGAAGCTCGCGACGAACACGGTGGCGGGTCGGTCGTAGATCTCCGTCGGCGTACCGATCTGGTCGACGTTGCCGGCGTTCATGACCGCGATGCGGTCGCTCATGGTCAGCGCTTCCTCCTGGTCGTGGGTCACGTAGATGAACGTGATCCCCACTTCGCGCTGAATGCGTTTGAGCTCGAACTGCATCACCTGACGCAGCTTGAGATCCAGCGCGCCGAGCGGTTCGTCGAGTAGCAGCGCGCTCGGATAGTTCACCAGAGCCCGCGCCAGCGCGACGCGTTGTTGCTGCCCGCCCGAGAGCTGGCCCGGACGGCGATCGGCGAAATCGGTCAACCGGACGATCTCGAGGAGCTCGTCGACCCGCTTACGGATCTCACTTTTGGCCAGCTTCTTGCTTCGGGGACCGTATGCGACGTTGTCCCACACCGACATGTGCGGAAACAGCGCATAGTGCTGGAACACCGTGTTGACGTTGCGTTTGTGAGGCGGAACTTTCGAAACATCGACACCTTCGAGCCGGATCGCACCGTCGGTGGGGCTTTCGAACCCGGCGATCATGCGCAGGGTGGTGGTCTTGCCGCACCCCGACGGTCCGAGCATCGAAAAGAATTCGCCCGAGGCGATGGAGAAGTCCGCGTCGGCCACGGCGACGTAGTCGCCGAAGCGTTTGGTGACGTGGTCGATCTCGATGACCGGGGCGCCCGACGGGCGGGCCGCCTCGCTGTGTCCCGATGATCGGTCGACGGCGGTGGTGTGTGTGCCGGTCAGTGCGGATCCTCCTACGGGCAGCCCCCTGAGCTGTGGGTAAAACAATCGCGGATCGAGCGGTCGTTCGCAAGCGATTCCGCAGGGAATTTACATATTCACAATGGAATCCTTCGTCTGATGTGATGCCGGGCACCAGATTCGCGTCACCGGCGCAGTCGTCGGCTCGGCCGGCAGACCGCAGGCGGCGCCGACGCTGAACCGGTGTCGTGATCAGTTTCGCAGTCGGCGCCGCCATGATCGGGCGAAACGCCGTTTACCTGCCCCGGTTCGGGGGGTACGGCACTAGTCATGGCAGCAGTGGACGTTGCGGTGTCGTCGGACCTGACCCCGCACAAGGCGTGGGAGTTGGCCTCGGACCTGAGCCGGTTCGACGAGTGGCTGACGATCTTCGGCGGGTGGCGCAGCGAGGTGCCCGCCAACATCGAGGTCGGGACATGCGTCTCGTCGCTGATCAAGGTCAAGGGATTCCGCAACACCATCCATTGGCAAGTCACGCGCTACGACGAGCCCAAAGTCGTCGAGATGGTCGGCCGAGGCCGCCCGGGCATTCGCATCGGGCTGACGCTGTGCGTCCGCGCCGACAATCCGGGGTCGACGTTTCAGGTGGTCGCCGACCTGTCTGGCGGGCTGTTGAACACGCGCATCGGCAATCTGGTCGCCAAGGTGATCGAATCCGATGTGCGCAAGTCGGTCAGCAATCTGGCCGCGCTGCACTGACCAACGGACGTCGCTGGCTGGGCGGCGTCAGCCCCATTCGTGGTTCATGGCACGCGTTTCGTAGCGGGCTTCCACGGAATCCATCGGCCGTGACGACGGACGCGACATGGCGATCAGCAGTAGCGCGAGCATCGACGTGATCGCGCCGCCCAGGAAGATCGCGAAGAAGCTGTTCTCCATCGGCACGCCCGTTCCCGGCACCGACCGGCTGAGCAACATGGCGACGACCGCAGCCGCGATCGAACTGCCGATGGTGCGGGCTATCGCGTTCATGCTCGTGGCCACGCCCGTCTCACCGGCGTCCACCTCGCTGACGACCAACGCGGGCAGCGCGCCGTAGCCGAGGCTGATGTAGGCGTTGGCGAGGATGCTCGCGACGATGATCTGCCACGTGTGCGAGTGCGCCAACGCGACGAACAGGAAGCCGGCGATACCGGCGACCGCCGCCACGAGGAGCACCGGCCGGGCGCCGAAGCGGTCGATGAACCTACCGCTGACCAAGGCGACGATGAACCCGGTGAACGCACCCGGAAGCAGATAGACGACGCTGGCTTCCAGTACCGTCGCGCCGAAGCCGTAACCCGCTGCCTCACGCGGTATTTGAACGAAGAGCGTCAACCCGAGGAACGCGAAGTACAGGCCCATGCCAACGAAGATCGTGGCGACGTTGGTGAGCAGGATCGGGCGCCGGGTGAGCATCGCCGTCGATACCAGCGGGCGGTTGATGTGACGCTCCCACCACCACCAGCCCGCCAGCACCGCCACTGCACCGAGGACGCAGCCGACGGTGGCAGGCGATGCCCAACCCCACGTCTGGCCCTGGCTGATCGCCAACAGCAGCGCCGACAACCCCACCGCCAAACCGGCCGCTCCCAGCCAGTCGATCGATCCGGCGACGTGGCGCGGCCGTCGGGGCACCACCAGGAGCACGATCGCGATCACCATGACCGTGAACGCGGTCGTCAACCAGAAGACCCGGTGATAGCCCGCGTCACCGGTCATCAGCAGGCCCACCACGACGAGGCCGGTTCCGCCGCCGAAGCCCAACGTCCCGGACAACACCGCCATCGCCGACATCAGACGGTCGGGAGGCAGTTCCTCGCGCAGGATCGCGATGCTGATCGGGTAGAGGGCGAAGGAGGCGGCCTGAAGCACGCGGGCGACGATGAGCAGTTCGAGGGACGACGTGACGGCCGCGAGCAGTGATCCGGCCAGCACGACGACAAGCACGCCGAGCAGCACTCGGTGCTTGCTGTGAAGGTCGGCAAGCCGGCCGAGCAGCGGCGTGGCCGCGACGGCGGCCAGCAGGTTCGCGGTGACCGCCCAGCTCACGCCGACAATGGATGCGTCGAGTTGGTCGGCGATGATGCCCAAAACCGGAACCACGGCCGTCTGCAGTACCGCGACGGTCAGCACGACGATGGACAGCCCGGCGACCAGGAGGCGAGGGGAGCGTTCGCGACCGATCGCCGGCGACTGCGCCGCACCGGTCCCGACCACAGCCGCTCCGATCCTTAGATGACCTTCCGTTTCGTCGATTATGTCTGCGCGTTCCGGAGGTACCTGTACCGGGCGGTGCAGGGGACGCGGCTACGACTCGCTGTGGGTGACGGGTTGCCCGGTCGGTTGCGCGGTCGTGGTGATGAAATCGTCGAGCAGGTCCACCACCTCACTGGGGCGTTCCACATGCGCAAAGTGCCCGACGCCTTCCAGCACTTCCAGCCGGAATTCGGGACGTGCCTCTTGCGCCACGTACGCGTGACCGACCGGAATGATGCGATCCTGGTCACCCCAGATGGCCATGATGGGCATCTCCGATGCGACGTGCAGCCGGTTCAGGGCGCTGACGGCTTGGCCGCGATAGTCGACGACCGAGCGCAGCGTCCGAAGGAAGGCGTGGCGTGTCTGGGCGTCGGCCAGCGAGGAATAAGCACTCCACATCTCCGCGCCGCGTGGCGATTGGATGCCCGCGGTGGAGAACCAGTTGCGCAGCCGGTTACCCGCGGCCAAGACGGCTCGGGGCGCGATGAGCGGAAGCAGGAATTCCGAACCCGGCGCCGAGAGCAGGCGAAGCGTCCAGCCGACGTCGGGTCCCAGCCCGCCGCTGCTGATCAGCACGAGGCGTTGGCAGTAGTCGGGATGCTGGTAGACGAACTGCATGGCCACCCCGCCGCCCAGCGATTGGCCGACGACGGTGGCCTTGGACACGCCGAGTTCATCGAGCAGGTCGCGCAGCCACACCGCGAACGCGCCCAGCGAGTAGTCGCCGCGGGGTTTGTCGGATTGGCCGTGCCCCAACAGGTCGGGCGCGATGACGCGATATCGCCGCGACAGCTGGGGGATCACCGCCCGCCACGTTTCGGAGCTTCCGGCCATCCCGTGGATCAGCAGCAGCGCTTCTGCACCGCTGCCGACGTCTCGGTACGCGACGCGGTCGCCGTGCAACTCCAGATAGTTCATCTCAGTCATGAGTGTGGTCCCTCCCCGGTACGGCCTCATATACCCGGATCGAGCCGCACGTATTGCTCGCACGGTCAGGGATCGGCGTGTTCGGCGGCAAGTTGCTCGACCGACGCGCCGTCGACCAGCCGGTCCAACGCCCCGGTCATCGTCGGGCATTGGCGGGCGGGGTGGTCGGCGGGGCAGAGCAGCGCATGCGTGAGGAACTGCTGAGCCCCGCGCGCCTGGGCGATCACCTCGTCGAGCTGGCCGATCTGCTGGCGCACGAGTTCGCGCCACTGGGGGCTGGGGGCGTCGAGGACGGCCGCAGCGGTGTCCAGCGGCAGCCCCAGTTTGTTGAAGATCTTCAGCAGCGCCAGGCGGCGCAGGTCGTCGTTGCCGTACATGCGCCGACCGTCCAGCCGCTTCTGAGGACGAACCAGACCGCGCTCGTCGTAGTAGCGCAACGTCGATGAGGCCATCTGCAACCGGGCGGCCGCTTCGCCGATGGGAATCGCGTCCATGCCGCCATTTGACTTCAAGCCGACTTGAAGCGGCAAGCTAGTGGTCGTGAGCGCCGCCGAGAATCTGCCCGTCAACCACCACGCCGACCATCCCGGCTTCGCAGGCCCGATGGGCGCGCTGGTCGGGCTGGTCTTGATGCTCATGGGGCGGCCGACTGCCCGCCTGGCGGCGGACCTCACCGGTGTGTCGGCCGCGGACACCGTCGTCGACATCGGGTGTGGGCCCGGGTCCGCGGTCCGGGAGGCCGTCCGTCGCGGTGCGGCCGCGACCGGCGTTGATCCGGCGCCCGTGATGCTGCGGCTCGCCCGCATGTTCACCCCCGACGGTTCCGTTGCGTGGACGACAGGCACCGCCGAGCGCGTGCCCCTCTCGGACCAGTCGGCGACCGTGGTGTGGTCGCTGGCGACCGTGCACCACTGGCAAGACGTGGATGCGGGGCTGAACGAGGCGGCCCGACTGCTGGTCCCCGGTGGCCGCCTGCTCGCTGTCGAGCGACAGACGAAGCCGGGTGCGACGGGCCTGGCCAGCCACGGGTGGACACGCCAGCAGGCTGACGCGTTCGCGGAGCTGTGTCGGTCTTCGGGCTTTGCGGACGTGACGGTCGGCGCGCACAAGGCGGGACGGCGCGACGTGTGGGCGGTCTTGGGCCGTCGTCCCTGAGGCCGCGGTCGACCTCCGGCGCCGAGTGCGCGTCTGCTAGACCTTTAGGACGCGCGTCAGAACTCCTTGGTCTGCGGATGCTCCACTGATCGGCATAACGCGTTCTCTGACAAGAGATTACGAAAGGATAAGTGAATGAAGACAGCGGTCGTCACCGGCGGCGGCTCGGGGATCGGACGCGCGATCGTGAAGCGCTTGCGCGCCGACGGCTTTCGCGTCGCCACGCTCGACCTGGCGCCGAGCGACGAGGAGTCCACCTTCACCGCCGACGTCACTGATCGCGGTCAGGTCGACGCCGCGCTTTCGACCGTCCGTAGCCAGCTCGGACCGGTGGCGATTCTGGTCAATGCTGCGGGCCTGGACGGCTTCTCGCGGTTCGGCGACATCACGTTCGAGCAGTGGCAGCGCGTGGTCGACGTCAACCTCAACGGCGTCTTTCACTGTGTGCAGGCGGTACTGCCCGACATGGTGGACGCCGGCTGGGGTCGGATCGTCAACATCTCGTCGTCGAGCACACACTCCGGTGCGCCGTACATGTCGCACTACGTGGCGGCGAAATCGGCGGTGAACGGGCTGACGAAGACGCTGGCGCTCGAATACGGTCCGGCAGGCATCACCGTGAACGCCGTGCCGCCGGGCTTCATCGACACGCCGATGCTGCGAGCGGCAGAGGCGCGGGGCTACCTCGGCGACGTTCAGGCCACCATCGACGCGACCCCTGTGCGCCGCATGGGTAAGCCCGAGGACATCGCGGCCACGTGCGCGTTTCTCGTCTCGGAGGAAGCCGGCTACATCACCGGTCAGATCATCGGCGTCAACGGCGGTCGCAACACCTAGCCGAAGCGCCATTGGCGTCCTGTGCGAAGATCCGCAGATGAGCACTGACCCCGCGTATTTCACGCCGACGGCGGACGGCGCATTCATGCCGTCGATCTTCGCCCAGAGCCATTGGGGTGATGATCATCTCAACGGACCGGCCATCGTCGGGTTGGCGGCGCAGGCGCTCGAAAAGGAGTGCGGTTCGCCGGACTTCATGCCGACGCGGATCACCGTCGACTTGTTCCGGGCGGCGCGCAACCTGCCGACGACCGTTGAGGTGCGGGTGATCCGTGACGGTCGGCGCGTACGCAATGCGGAATGCGAAGTGGTGCAGGATGGTCGGCCGGTCGCACGTGCCACGCTGGTGCAGTACCGACGATCGGCTGCGCCGCCCGGTGAGGAGTGGATCGCGCCGGTCGATGCACCGCAGTTGCCGACCCCGGATGGGGATCTCGTACCGTTCATCGGCAGCGATGATGGCGGTTGGACGCGGTCGCCGGAGGCTCACCAAAACACTTCCCGCAAACGGTTCTTCTATACGAGCCCGAATATCATTGCAGGAGAGCCGGTCTCACCCTTCATCAGAGCCGTCAACGTAGCAGAGTCGACGAGCTTGGTGACCAATTTGGGCACCGAGGGGATCGGCTATATCAACGGTGACCTCACGGTATCGTTGTCGCGCTTGCCGCTCGACGAGTGGATTCTCGTGCAGGGGGACTCGCACTGGGTGGCTGACGGAATCTCGGTCGGTACAGCGACGCTGTTCGACCGGCAGGGCGCCTTCGGGTCCGGCATGGTGACCGCGGTGGCGAACCCGACCGCGCAGATCGACTTCCGAGGGCGGCCGTTTCCGCGCGGTGAAGTCAACTACGAGTGATCACTCGGCGGCTTGCGTCAGGGTTTCTTGCGGGTGCGTCCACCGGAGGGCTTCTTGTCTGCCGGCGGGTTCGAGGTCCGAGACGCGAACCGGCCCACCGTCGCAACGCCGGGGATTCGGCCTACGGCGTTGTAGACGTCGTTGCCGGTGGCGATCAGCGCCTCAAGTTGGGGCACGATCGCGTCCATGGTCCGGATCATCGGATCGGCCAGTGCGAGATAGCGTTCCGCACGGTCGATCGCCGCATTGAGGCGCTCCGTCGCCGCGGCCATGTTCTCGATGAGGTCCGGCACTTGGGCCATCATCTGTAGCGATGCGGGTGGGATGCGCATCGCCTCAGTGGCGACCGTCTGGGCGGTCTCAGCGGCCGCCTGCGCCGCTTCTCTGATTTCTTTAGGGGTGGGAACCTTGGGGCTCATGTGACAACGATCCCGCACGGTGACCGCATTGTCCGGTATTTGCCACGAACGATTCGCGCGATGGACAGGCGGGGAGTGCGCAAATCGTCACGTGACATAACGATGGTCGTTCCGCGGGGAGAGGCGGGGAGGGCCCAGGGGGCGAGGTCGCTGTTTTGGTGGCGCCGGCGATAGCACGAGCCTGATGACGCGCGCCCTTCTGGATGTGTGCCGATGGCCGACTTTTTGGTTGCTATCAGTCTGGCGGGTCGCATGCTCGAAATCGCCTCGGAGCGAGTGCTTTCCAGGTCCGGCTAGGCGGCATGAAATCGTCACAGTGACGAAATGACATCGCGCGGCGGGGAAGCCGGGAGACACCCGATGGAGGTCCGAGCCGTCCTATCTGACGACGCCACGAAGCGGCGCGATGACCGGGCCTGGTGTGGACATCGCTAACGGGTTGATCGCACGCACCTGGCGCGTGGTATCAACCAGTTAAGGCGTCGCCGCGCGGCGTGTTGGCCGGAACGGAGCGGTCCGCCGGGAGTGCTCCGGGACGCCGGCCGCAGCGAGTAATCGACCCGGCAAGCATCGGCCTGGTTAGTAAAACGCCGATAAGCCACACTATGTCAAGTTGGATGTCGTACCGTACTGCCAGACTCTCCCTGTGGATCAGCCCCCGTCGACGGTTTCGTCCGAGCCAGAAATGCTGCGCTGTTCTCCGGTCGTTGGGTGCGGCAAAGTCAAACCGCGAAGTCGAATCGCGCGTACACGAGAGAGCGATCCATTGTGTATGGCGTGCTACCAGCGGGCTCGCAGGCTCAAGCAAGATCCGGCGGAGATCCGGCGCGCCAACCTGTGGGCGAAGTATCGAATCACGCCCGAGCAGTACGATTTACTGCGGGCAACGCAGGACTATCGCTGCGCAATCTGCGGACGCGACGAGATCAAAATCGACTTGAACAGAGTCGGTGGTCGACCTCGCAGCGACGGCAGGCCACTGGCGAAGGTTCCGCTCGCCGTAGATCATGATCACATCACCGGCGAAATCCGGGGGCTTCTCTGTCCGTCATGCAATGCAGGTCTCGGTGCGTTTGGTGATAACCCGCAGCGGCTAAGTGCCGCCATCTCGTACTTGCAGGCCCATACTTCGTCGAATACCGCGTAGGACGCGTCGGCGCCGACGCGGTTCGACAACCGTCCCAACGCTTCCGCCATCATGCCGTTTCCTCACCCGGGACGAATACCGCAGGATCGATTATGGCGGGTTACCAGTAAGTTCGTCGTGCTTCGTCGGCGGCGTCTTCACTTGCGCCGCCTACTATTTGATTAGGGTGATGGCGCAGAGCTCATAGACCGAGAACGACACGTAGGGCCGCATCAACGCGGCGCATTTCGTCGAAGCTGAGGAACCCGACGCTCTTGCCAAGCCGACCCGGGTCGACCGCCGCGGTCTGCTCAGCAAGTACTCGGGTGTTCACGCCGGCGATTTCAACCTCGGGTCGGAAGCTGGCGGCACGAGCCGACGTGGACGTCGGTGCAACCAGCCAGGTCGACAGCGGCACGTGATCTGACTGGACTACTACGGCGTATCGGGAACCATACTGCTCGTGACCGCGACTCCCCCGCGGGGCGTGTAACCGAAAGACTTCACCACGCACGCAGCGTCTCCATGTCGCGCAGTACCTGCGTGGCCTCAGCGCGGTCGGATTCGTCGTCGGCGAGCCTTTCCGCCTCGGCGCGAATCGCCGCATTGGCCTTTCGACGTGCGGCATCGATGAGGGCAGATCGAACGGCTGCGGACACAGCCGTGCCGTCCCTGGTCAAAACCTCCAGCGCCTTGGCTGTGTCGTCGTCCGGCCGGAAGGTGATCGTGTCAGCCATAGCCACAGTGTACGACGTTTTGTAAGACAACCGCTGGTTCCAGAGGGACCGCCGCCATCAGGACAGCTCATGCCCGCCACTGGAGGTAATCGGGTGCAGCAATCCTCGCTTCCGCAGTTCCTCCGCCCAGCACCCAGCAGCCGCGCTGATGTTGCCGCTGAAGATCGACCAACGGTCTTGATGTCCGAAGCAATCGTGCAGCCTTGTCACGTATTCCGTCAGCGTGTCGATGTCACCAGTTGCAGCCAGGTACCGGCAGGTCTTGTCATATTCGATGAGCAAGTTGTTGTCGACTGCGTATCGCACCAATTGCTCTGTGGTGCTTATTCGTTCCAGCTCGACCAGTACCAAGTCGAAGCCGTCGCAGAGCGCGCCGGCGAACTGCCGCATCTCGGTGCGACGGTCGAACCGCACTTCGTATGGCAGATCGGGTACCAAGTGCTCCCAACGACGTTGCAGCAGCGAACCTTTGAGCGGATGTCTCACTCGCTCGTATCGAGGACATGCGGCGTCGACCTCGACTGATCCGATACCGACATTGACGAAGAACCCGTGCCACGACCTCGTGCCGTTGTGCCAGTCGGGCTGAAGGTGGATCATGTCGTAGAGCGGCCCCCGCTCCCGCTTGAAACTGCAGTCCGATATGCCAAAGCCGCGTGCGCGTCGGAACGGGCCGACATCGGCGGAGACCACCGCCTCGTAGGTCCGTCGCAATGAACCGTTGACTGCCCTCTCGCCCGTGACTCAAGGCTAAGGCCGCGGCACCATCCGTCAGCGCACCAATTTGACGCTACGCAAGGACAACGCGGCCATGCCCGACGATGAGGGCGAAAAAATCACCTTGCCCGTTAATGTGGTAGCGGTGAGATCCTGGGGCCACCAAGGAGTTCGACTTGATGCCGAGTTCGACTTCGTCATCGTGGGAGCGGGCAGCGCGGGCTGCCTGCTCGCCAATCGGCTCAGCGCCAACCCCGATCACCGGGTGCTCCTGATCGAGGCCGGCGGAAAGGACAGCTGGTTCTGGATCAAGGTGCCGGTCGGCTATCTGTACACCATTGGCAACCCCCGCACCGACTGGTGCTTCACGACGGAGCCCGACCCAGGCTTGGCCGGCCGCAGCATCATCTACGCGCGGGGTCGCGTGATCGGCGGCTGCTCGTCGATCAACGCCATGATCCATATGCGCGGGCAGGCAAGCGATTACGAGTTGTGGGCGCAAGCCACCGCAGACGAGCGCTGGCTTTGGGGCGGCCCAGACGGTCCAGGCGAAACACTCGCAATCTATAAGGAGTTGGAAGACTACTTCGGCGGAGCCGACGAGTGGCATGGCGCCGGCGGTGAGATCCGCGTGGAGCGACCGCGGGTGCGCTGGAAAATTCTGGACGCCTGGCAGGCCGCCGCAGCCGAACTGGGTATTGCGCCGATCGAAGAGTTCAACCGGGGCGACAACTCCGGGAGCGCCTACTTTCATGTCAATCAACGACGCGGCCGGCGCTGGTCGATGGCCGATGCCTTCCTGCACCCCGTCACCCACCGCTCCAATCTCACCGTCTACACGCGGACTCAGGCTCTCCAGCTGCTAATGGACGATCAGGTCAGCAACGATCAGCGTCGCGGCGCCTGGACCGCGGCGCAGCACCGCGTCACCGGCCTACGGCTGCTCAAAGACGGCCAGATCGTCGACGTTCGAGCCCGTCGGGAGGTGATCCTGAGCGCCGGCGCCATTGGCTCGCCTCATCTGATGCAGGTTTCGGGGTTGGGCCCGGCCGGGTTGCTCACCCAGCATCACGTGCCGGTGGTCGTTGATCTGCCAGGAGTCGGCGGAAACCTCCAGGACCATTTGCAGCTTCGAACGGTGTACCGCATTCGGGGCGCACGAACCGTCAACACGCTGTACCGGAATTGGATCACCCGGGCGGGCATGGGAATTCAGTACCTGCTGCTGCGATCGGGACCCATGACGATGCCGCCGTCCACACTGGGGGCTTTCGCCAAGAGCGAGCCCGCGCTGGCCAGCCCGGATATGGAGTGGCATGTGCAGCCGTTGTCGTTGCCGAAATTCGGGGAACCCCTGCACCCCTTCGGCGCCATCACTCCCTCGGTCTGCAACCTGCGACCCACCTCGCGCGGGCACGTGCGCCTGGTCGGTGCAGATCCGCTGACCCACCCAAAGATCATCTGCAACTACCTGTCCACTGATGCCGACCGTGAAGTCGCCGTGCGCGGCCTTCGGATGACCAGGCAGATCATGGCCGCCCCTCCCCTAGCCCGCTACTGTCCGGAAGAAATGCTTCCCGGCTCGCAACTGGTGAGCGACGAAGACCTACTGGCGGCGGCGGGTGAATTGGGTACCACCATTTTCCACCCGGTGGGCACCTGCGCGATGGGTGCCTTTGATACACGCGGTCTGCCACGGTCGGCCGCCACGGTGCTCGACACCGACTGCCGCGTGCGTGGCGTCGCGGGCCTACGGGTGGCCGATGCGTCGGCGATGCCCACCATCACGTCCGGGAACACCAACGCGCCGGTCATGCTGATCGCAGAGCGCGCAGCGCGGGCGATCCTGAAATAAGCCGGTCCCACTCGTGCCGCAGTGTTCCACCGAACTGGCCTCGGACAGCCGCGACCGATTCGCTTGAGTCGTGACCTTCAGTCGCCTTCGTCGTCGTCACGGTGTGCGGCTTCGATCACCTCGGGTGGTGCCGGCTTCTGCAGCCAGGCGCGAATCCGCAACAACCCGCCGACGACAGCCCCGACTGCGAATATTGCAATCGCGATCCAAACCGCAGTGGACATGGATCAATTGTCCGCCCATGGGCGAAAATCGTGACCGCTTACGCAAGGTTGCCGACACGTCTTTCGAGTCAGTGGCTGTAGGCCATTTGGAGAGCCTGCCGCCGCTGGGCGCTGCGTACGTTTGCGTTTAATTCGTATGATCTAGCTATTTCGGAGTCGCTATCTGCCTCGCATTTTGCCCCCATTCGTTGACACCGGCCCGTTAATGGTCATACGCTTTGGGGCGAAACGTCCAGAACTCGGGAAAGTCGCTTCTGATGACCGTGACCAGCGCTCCCAATGTCTTCGACGCGGCCCTTCCCGCCTTCAGCTACGGTCTCACTGCCACGCCGCACGACATCCTCGACGATGTCCGAGCGGCGCAGGCACGTGCACCCATCGCCATCGGTCCCTTCGGGCCGGAAATCCTGTCATATGAACTTTCCCGCGAGATCCTGCGCGACAGCAGATTTCGGCTTCCGCCCGGCATCACTCTGGCCTCACAGGGCATCACGTCGGGTCCTTTGTTCGACAAGATGGCGAACAGCCTCCTGGGACTGGACGGCGCACCTCATATACGTCTACGCAAACTCGTGTCGAAAGCGTTCACTCCGCGCGCGACGTCGCGGCTTCAAGACACCATCCAGGAGGTGGTGAACGCGCTGATCGACCGGGTGGCGGACGCCGGACACTGCGACGTCGTGACCGACCTTGCGCGTCCCTACCCCACTCCGATCATGTGCGCGCTCATCGGTGCACCTCGGGAGGATTGGCACCTGTTCGCAGATTGGACTGAAGAGGTTTTCAAGGCCCTCACCTTCCAGCCCGACGCCAACTTCGACGAGTCCGCGATCATGCGGGCGTGGGGCGAATTGGACGCTTACGTCGACGACATGGTCGCCGCCCGTCGACACAGCCTCACCGATGATCTGCTCTCCGAACTCATTCGCGCCGAAAGCGACGGAGACCGGCTGAATCTCGACGAACTCCGGATGTTGGTGGCCGGCTTCCTGATGGCGGGAACGGACACCACGCGCAATCAACTGGCCGCCTCGGTCCAGGTGCTCTGCGAGCACCCCGATCAGTGGATGGCGCTTCGTGAGCAACCGGAGCTCGCGATGCAGGCTGTCGAGGAGAGCATGCGCCACTCACCGGCGGCCAGTATCGTGCCGCGGGCCGCGACCGAGGATGTCGAGTTTGGCGGCTACCTGTTCCCGGCAGGGACCTTCATACTGGTGAATACCTTTGCAGCCAATCGTGACCCAGCGATCTATCGCGATGCTGAGCGGTTTGACATCACCCGCAGAGACGTACCGCCAATTCTGACTTTTGGCGGCGGTGCCCACTATTGTCTGGGGGCCAATCTTGCGCGCCGTGAGCTGGCGGAGGCACTTGTGGTCCTCACCCGCCGTCTCGATGCACCCCGCCGCGTTGGTCCGGCGCCGTGGAAATCCTTGTTGGGAATGACTGGTCCGCTAACGCTTCAGATCGAATTCACCAGCGCAAGGATTGCGACCGCGCATGCGTAGCCGCGGCTGGGCAGGCGCGACACCCAGCTCAGACGAGGAAGCGATTGCCCGAATCCTGGACGCGGTCGACGAAGTGGTCGCTGAGCACGGACCAGCGATACGCCTTGCCGACGTCGCTCGCCGGCTCGGGGTCACACGCCAAACGGTGTACCGCTACTTCCCCAATGCTGACGCGTTACTCATCGCCAGCGCGATGCGTGCCGTCGACGGATTCATCGATCAGGTTGTCGAGCACGTCAGCGGTGTCAACGACCCCGTCACGGCACTCGTCGAATGCGTGTCGTTCGCGGTCGAAACCCTCACCGGCGATCCCCAGCTGGAAAACCTACTGAGCCGGCGGCAGGACGGGGAAGCTGTCACCTCGTTGACCTCCGATACCGCAAAGGCATTCTGCCTGTCATTCTTTCGCCGGCTCGATGTGGACTGGCAGCTTCACGGCTTTGACAGCGCCGTTCTTGAAGATCTCGCCGAGATGACCTTGCGCACAGTGCAGTCCATGCTGACCGATCCTGGGCAGCCGATTCGTAAGGGTGCCGCACTGCGTGGCTTCGTAGCTCGATGGCTTGGCCCAGCGATCCTCTATCCACGAATCACGGCGCTGTCGACGGACGATCGTCGACCCCCGTCGGGCGGGCGCGGTGAAGCCCGAGGGCGCACGTCGTCTTCGTGATAACAGCCTGATGACTTCCACCTCTTCCGCGAGACACGACCAGATATAGGTACGTTGCCGTTTGCGGATGGTTACCTCGAGGTCCGCAACAGGCACGTCAATAATGCCCAGGAAACTCACAGGCATCTGCTAGCTTCGCGAAGTGCAACTTCGCCAGCAACGCGCGCGAAGCCGGAAGGCGTTCGCCGCAACCGTTATCGCCAGTTTGACCATCGTTGCCGGGGCCGGCTGCGGTGGTGGAACCGAGCCCGAGGAGACCCCGGCGGCAACGGCCGACGAATCAACGGCGGCTCGACAAGCTGAGGCGAATCCAGAAGATCAACAGGCTCAACCGATCGTCAAAGACGAGGACGGCGATGGCCAGCCCGAGATCACCGGCGGCGTCTACGGAGATCCTGCGGCCGCCCTGCACTATTGGGAGGAACAAACCGAAAGCGACTGCGGGTTGATGGCCACCCGCATGGTGGTCGGCGAGCTGACCGGGGCGCCGCCCACCGAGCGGGAGATCATCGACCTCGCCGCTAAGACGCCAAGCGATTGCGACCCGGGTGAGCCGGTGTATGACGAAAGCATCGATCCCAGTGATGGCGGTGTCGGCCATGGCACCTGCACGACCGACCTCCTGCTCCTGCTCAAGCACTACGGGATCAAAGCCGACTACACCAACGACGACACGGCCGCCAAGGGTGGACTCGCCACCGGTATGGACGCGTTGGCGGACTATCTAGGCGACGGGCGACAGGCGATTGTGTGCGTGAACTCCACCACCATCTGGGATGGAGACGGTGACCGGACAGGATGCGGTCACCTGGTCACCGTCGCCGCCATCGATTACGACAACGACGCCGTCTATCTCGGCGACAGTGGCGGCGACGACACGCGCGGCGAGCATGTGACCACCGACGTATTCGAATCTGCCTGGGCGGCAGGCGATCACGAGCTCGTCGTCACCGCACCGCGCTGATCCCTATTCTCTTGACTCTGGTGGACGCCGGATTCAGGAACGCGGATGCGCGGCGACGCTATCTTGCGGTCTACGACGACGCCCGTGCCCTGAGCCCGCGTCCGGAAGGGGTTCACGATGTGTGGACACCATTCGGCACCGTGCGGGTGTACCAACATGGCTCGCGCGGCCGTGTACCCGTCGTCTTGATCCACGGCTTCTACCTCACCTCGGCTATGTGGTGGGAACAAGTCGCGCCGTTGGCAGATGACTTCTCCGTGTACACGATCGACATGCTGGGCCAACCCGGCGCGAGCGTTCAGTCGAAAACAATGCTGACACCGGCGGATTGCGCACTCGCCATCGACGCGGTCCTGCAAGGGCTGGGATTGCATGATGTGCATCTGGTGGGTCACTCGTATGGAGGTTGGCTCACCACGCATACTGCCGCACGACTTCCGTCTCGGGTCGCGACGGTCACGCTGGTCGATCCGGCTAGCACGGTCGCACGGCTCTCCGCGAAGTTCTGGCGGAACCTCGCAGTCCTGCTGGGGCGGCCGAACTCTGTGCGCGCTCAACGTGCTGCAGTATGGGTGACCGGCCACGCCGAACCGGGAAGCCCAATCGACACGCTCGCCGGGCTGTTCGCGTCTGGCTTCGCCACCTTTGGACCGCCGGTCCGCACACCGGCGTTGAGGTTCGCGAGCGACCGTCTGCTACGTGCCGTGCGCGTTCCCGTACAGGTCCTCCTGGCCAGCGACACAGTTCACGATTCGACCAAGGCGGTTCAGCGGATCCGCTCGGTCGTTCCCCATTGGCAGTACCGCCTGTGGCTCAACACGTCACACGCCCTGCCCGCCGAGGTGCCTGATCAGGTCAACGCCTGCATTCGCGATTTTGTGATCGAACACAGCTGCGGCGCGTAGCGGGTGGCGTTCGGCCTCACCGCGCTCGCCAAAGAACTCGGCCGGCTACTCGGCATGGATAAATCCCGCTGTCGTGAAGCGTTCCATAACCCAGACAGGTCATCCGCCTTGTCATCGGCAACGCCATCAGGAGGACAGCCATGAGCGTGGACAGCATCTCGGACTTGGGTACGACGAACTTCGACGAGTTGGTTCCATCGCGGTACGCGGTGCAGGTCGGCGACATCGAGGTGCTGGTGATCAGCGATGGGGTGCTCCCGATCACGGCCAGGACGATGGCGACCAACGCCGACCCGACCGAGTTCGGGAGTTGGCTCGACGACCGGTTCCTTCCCAGAGACGTCCTCGCCTGGCCCCTCAACGTTGTCGTGGTGCGCACCGCTGGTCGGACCATCCTGGTCGACGCCGGGCTCGGCGTAGAGTTCCCGGACTTTCCGCGGGCCGGGCAGACCGTCCATCGTCTGGAAGCCGCCGGTATCGACCCCTCGGCGGTGACCGACGTGGTGCTCACCCACCTGCATATGGACCACGTGGGCGGGCTGCTCACGAAGGGCCTGAAGGAACGGTTGCGTCCCGACCTGCAGGTCCACGTTGCGGCCGCCGAGGCCGAGTTCTGGGAGGCGCCCGACTTCTCCCACACCGACATGCCCGCTCCCGTTCCGGACGCGCTCCGGTCGATCGCCGGGCGGTTCCTCGATGAGTACCGCGGTCACATGCGGACCTTCGAGTCGGAGTACGAATTGGCGCCCGGAGTGCTCGTCGCCCGCACGGGAGGTCACACGCCGGGTCATGCCATCGTCCGCCTCGACTCGGGCGGTGACCGGCTGACGTTCGCCGGCGACGCCGTCTTCGCCCCGGGCTTCGATAACCCAGAGTGGCACAACGGCTTCGAACACGACCCAGAAGAGTCGGCCCGCGTACGGATCGAACTTCTCCGGGAACTGGCCGCGACCGGTGAGTCCCTGGTGGCCACTCACCTGCCGTTCCCGTCGGTCTGCCACGTAGCGACCGCCGGCGACGTCTTCCGGTGCGTGCCCACCGTGTGGGACTACTGACGAGAGCGCCGCCGTGCGTGACCGACGACCCGCGCGACTTGTCTGGGGCGCACGAGGCTCGTCCCGGGGTCCACGCCTTGCAGCATGCGCAGGAACGTTTCGGTGAGCGCCATGTCAGTCGATGCGGCGGCCATGTAGGCGGTGGTGTAGCTGTTGAACCCACGCTGCGGCCATGACCTCCATCGGCTCGCCGGGGTGAAGCCGAAGTCGTTGAGCCGGTTGGCCCACCAAAGAGGAGCCAGCCGCCGTGCAACATCGCGAAAATAGTCTTGACTCGACGGTTCACCGTTGGAGGCAAGGGTCTGTCGAAGGCTGCGAGCCTGCATCAGCGCCGATGTCATGCCCTGGCCGTACATCGGGTTCAAGCTGCATACCGCGTCCCCAATCACCAACAGCCCCTGAGGAAATGAGGACGCCCTGTCGTAGCGGCGCCATACGCTGGTCGGAAACTGGCGATGATGCGTCTCCCCCAGCGGTTCGGCGTCGTGAAGCGCTTCGCCGATATGCGGGGGCACGCATTCGGCCACAGCGGCCAACACCTCCGGCAGCTCGGTGGGCAGCCTGTGCCCAGCGACACCTATCAGCGTCACGATCATCGTGTCGTTCTCGTAGGCGAGCATTCCGACGCCAGTTGGGCGTTGCAGCGTCGGGCTGACGAAAACCACCTTGTCGTCCAGCGCCCCCGGCGTCATGTGAAACAACTGACTGGCGTAGCTGAGCTGCACCCGATACGACCGCTCGACGGGACGTGTGAAGCCATGCGCCGCAAGGAAGGCCGGTGTACGCGCCGAGCGCCCCGACGCGTCGACCACGAGATCGGCGGGCAACGTCTGCCGCCGTGACCCAGCCCGGTCGCTGATACGAACACCGCGTACCGCACGATCGCTCAACACGGGCTCGACGACGTCGTGGCCGTCGAGCACCGTGACGTTGGGCAGTGCGTGAACCCTTTCGCGGACAACTGATTCCAGCAGCGGCCTGCTGGCCGGCTGCACAGGCATGGCGTCAGGGTCGGCCAATGCCGCCGTCCGACACAGCGCATGCCCACGGACCTCGACGTACACCGCCGACAGGGTGTGCGTGTCGATGATCGGTGCGCCCGCCGCTTTCAACTCCGTCGTAGCGCCGGGAAGCATCTCCTCGAGGATCTTCAAACCCGCACTCGTCATCATGTGCAGGTGGTGACTCTGAGGCACGCCCGCCCGATGCGACACGTCGACGGGCAGCTTGTCGCGTTCCACGACGGTCACCGAGTCGTACGCGTCTGCCAGCACTCTCGCAGCGAGCAGTCCCCCGATGCTCGCTCCACACACGACCGCTGCTCGCGTCGCCATCGCGCCCCTCTTCGGCAGGCTGTATCCCTACCGTCGCACAGAGAGCGGCCGAGAGTGCCGTTTCATCCGCGACGCGCAGTGCCAGCCGTATCACAACGCACATCCGCGGTCAGACCCCCAAGCACCACCGGAGCACCGTCAGCGCCGCTGTCTGTAGCGTGGCGACCGTGAAATCCTCGCGTGTGTCTCTTCCCGTCGGACTGTTCGCCTGCACCGCATCGATGGTTCTGGCTCTTGCGGCGTGCGGCTCGGACACGGAAGCGTCATCGACCACTACGACGTCCTCGACGAGCACGTCCTCTCTGGCCGACGAGTTCATCCCCCCACCCGTCGAGACGGGCGATCCCGCCAGCGCGATGTGCCCGACGGCCCCGCCGCAGTTCGGTGGCACTCCCGAGTGGACCCTCAATGGCGAGACGGGCAGCGTAGCCGTCACCGGATCCACCGACTCGACGGCACCGCTGATCAACGTGCAGCCGCCGTTCAGCGTGTCCGAGACCCAGGTGCAGACGTTGAAGCCCGGTGACGGACCGGTCGTCTCCGAGACGGCCACCGTTTTCGTCTGCTACATGGGCGTCAACGGACGCGACGGGTCCGTGTTCGACAACAGCTACGAGCGCGGCATGCCGGTGGACTTCCCGCTCGACGGGGTCGTGCCCGGCTTCCAGAAGGCTATCGCCGGACAGAAGGTGGGGTCGACGGTCGCCGTGGCGATGACGTCTGCCGACGGCTACCCCGAAGGTCAGCCCGCCGCGGGGATCCAACCCGGCGACTCACTCATCTTCGCCATCAAGATCCTCGACGCCTCGAGCTGACCCGTAGCGGTCAGCCGCCGGCGGTGACCGGGTTCTTCGACAGGTGGATGAAGGCGCCGTTCTTCCACACGCCCCAGCGTCCGCCCCAGCCCGAGTGCCACACGACGGGCTCGCCGAGCCAGAACTCAGCGGGCTTCCGCGGTGCCCACGACGGAACCGGTTCCCCGGCCATCGGCCGCGCCGGCGGCGGAGCCACACCGGGCGGAGGCGGTGCATAAGGATTGGGGGCCTCCGCGGCCAGCATCGGCGGTGGGGGCGGCGGTGGAGACGGCTGGGCGCTTGCCGGAGCGGTCAGGCCTAGAGTCGCCGCTGTCAGTCCGCCTGCAATGGCAGCCAGCGTGGTCTTGGAAAACCTCATGAGCATGCCTCCAGCGGTAGTCGCGAATCCGATGCTTCGAATTTATAGCCAGCATTTGCTGCGGCCAAACCCAGGGCGTGTCTGTATCTACTACGGCTCGCGGCTCTCGTCGCGGTCCGACGCGTCGCTGTCCTCGGTTTCTTCCTGTGTGTCCCCCGTCGGCTTCGGTTGCAGCGCGACACTGCGCGTCCGCGGGATGATCTCCGACGGCTGATCCTCGGCCGGCAGCAGGTGCACGACGCGCCCGACAGCACGACGCAGCCCGGGTGGCCCTTCCTTGCGGACGAAGTCGCCGATCCGGCCGGCCCGGTAGCGCAGCGGCGAGCCGATGAACTCACCCAGCACCACGCCACTGCCCAGGGCCAGCGCGATCGCGATCGCCGACATCATCTGCCGGAGGCCGTTGTCGAAGTTGCCGTCGACGGCAAAGGAGAATACCGCGCGAAACACCGCCAGGCCCGGCAGCATCGGCATGATCCCCGCGGTGGCCGTCACCAAGGCAGGTGCTTGCCGACGGATCGAGATCAACGTGGCGACCAGACCGACACCCACCGCCGCGGCACCACTCGCGAACACCTGACCGAACCCCGCATTGCCCAGGGCTATCAGGACCGCCTCGGCGAGTCCGGCTGCAAGCCCTGCGGTGAGGATGGCCCGCAACGGCGCATAGCTCGCCACGGTCAGGCAGGCGCCCGCCAGCGCCGCGCCGAACACCGCGACCGCGATCCGTACCCCCCCGCTCGGCGCGATGAACGATTCGGTCGCATCGACATGCAGCGAGATGGTCACGCCGGCGATCTCCGCGATCTGCAGGCCGGCGAGGATGCCCACGACGATCCCCGATGTCAGCAACACCGCTTCGCCCAACCGGGCGAGCGAGGTCAGCATGTAGCCGGTCACCGCGTCCTGCATCGCGCCGACGAACGTCAAACCTGACAGCAGCACCACGATGCCGGTGGCCACCATGACCGTCGGTCCGATATCGGCATACAAAAAGGCCGCCACGGCGACCGAGGTCGCGATCGCCGCGCCAGCGACGTGTTGGAAGAAGAACGGCGTACCCCAGCGATTCAGCCGTCGCCCCACCTGGTCGATGACCCCCGACGTGACTGCGGCCAGGATGCAGGTCAACCAGCCACCACCGAGAAGCATGGCGATGCCCAGAGCGAAACCCGCCCAGCCCGCGGTCGCGAGCCACCGTGGGTAGGGGTGCGGCCGCTCGGTCAACTCGTCCATCGCCTCGTGAGCTTGATCGACCGTCACACCTCCGGAGGTGATCCGCTGAACCAGCCGGTCGAGTTCTCCCAGTCGCGTGTAGTCCGTCGACCGGGCGTGCACTGCTCGAACGATGGTGACGGGTGGGCTGTCCGCGGTCGGCAGAGCGGACACGATGACGGTGGTGACGAAGATGTCGACGACACAGTCGGTCAGTCGATATGCCTGGGCGACGTCCTGGGCGGTCGCGACGACGTCGGCGGTGCCCGAGCCCGAAGACAGCATCACCTCGGCGAGGCGGATCGTCAGATCGAGCACCTTGCGGGTGTGCAGGTCGCCCATCCCGTCGGAACGGCGGCGCCGCTGACCCGCGACCGGCGCCGGATCGCGCGGGCCGCGCAGCGCATTGCGTAAGCCGCGGCGGACGCGGCCACGCGGTGTTCGATCTAACGGCATCGACGTGAACGATACTGACGAGCGGGCATCATGGCCCAGGCGGCTAATCCCGCTGCGGCGCCCGACAACACATGCCAGAGGCCGTGGTACTGCCACAGGCTGTCGGGCCGGCACAGCGGCGAGCCCGTGCGCCCGGCGGCATAGGCGGCCAGGCCGAGCGCGAAGACCACTGCAGCCGCGACCCACACCGAGCGCCGCCCTCGCGCGCTGCCGACCACCCCGATCACACACACCGCCGCAAGGCCGACAATCGGCCAGTAGTGCACCGGTCCCGCCCAGTGCGGTTGAGGTCCGTGAAAGACGAAGCTGCCGAAGCCGACAGCCACCAGCGCCACTCCTGCGGCTCCCGCCAGCACCGCTCTACCGCCTAGGGCCCAGCACAGGACGGCTATCCCCACGGCCACGTACGCCAGGCTGGTGAGAGCGAGGACGGGTTGGCCAAGCATCGCGTCGCCAATGCGCTCGCAGTCCGAGCGTCCGAAGGCCGCCGCGGCGGTCCAGCCCTGCATCCAACTCACGATAGCCACCCATGGTGCGGGCGAAGCGAACTGAGCGTATCTGTCTGTGCCACAGCCGTATTCTGTCGGCAGCCACCGACCATCCCGTCAGGCAGGAGTGGCCAGATTCCGTTGAATCTTGGCTACTTTGCCACTAGTCGGGCATGTCGGGAACCGGGCACTGTCAAGGCATGCGCACCGAAGACATGGCCACGCTGGCCGACGCGAAAGCCGACACGGACAGCTGGGCCCTACCCGATACCGAAATCTGCTCGGAAGCAATGCGATACGTCATCGACGTCTCCCCGGATTTCCTCATCAACCACTGTGTCCGCAGTTATCTGTTCGCGCGCGAGATCGCCTCGGGCCAGGGTATGCGCAGCGGTACCGACTACGACGACGAACTCGTCTTCCTCGCCTGTCTCCTGCACGACCTGGGTGTCACGGATGCCGGCAGGGGTGATCAGCGATTCGAGGTGGAGGGGGCCGATGCGGCGGCGGACTTCCTTCGCCGACACGGGCTTTCGGGCGATCGGATCACGACGGTGTGGCAGGCGATCGCACTTCACACCAGCGCCGGGTTGGCGAACCGGTTCGGGCCCGAGCAGGCGGTGGTCTTCAACGGAATCGCCCTCGACATCAACGGCATGGACACACACCTGCTCTCCCCCGGCTTCGCCGACCGGGTCCATGCCGCGTGGCCACGTCACGACCTGGGGTACGCGATCGCCGACGCCGTGGCCCGCGATGTGCGCCTCAACCCGATGAAGGCTCCCCCGTTCTCGTTTCCCGCGCACTTGCACGAACTGATCAACGGGTCGTCGTTCTCGTTCTTCGATTTCGTGCGCGCGTCCGGGTGGGGCGATCAGCCGTTGCGCGGCGACGCGAGTATCCCATGACGCCGATGCATGCACAGATCGTGTTGTTCGACGGCTTCGACCCACTCGACGCCGTCGCCCCGTACGAAGTGCTCGTCGCGGGCAGCGACTTCGTCGCAGGCGAACTGGAAGTCGAGTTCGTCTCGGCCGAGGGTCCGCGGCCGGTAGTCAGCGGTTCGCGGGGGCTGACGTTGAATGCGACCGCCCGACTCGACCCCGCCAAGCCGGGTTTCGTGATCGTGCCCGGCGCGGCAGGCCCTACCGACGGCGACCCCGATGAGGGCGTCGCGACCATCCCCGTCCTGCTCGCCCGTTTCGGCGAGACCGCCGCGGTGCCGATGATGCGTAAAGCCTTCGCCAATCCGAGCATCACGGTCGCGACCGTATGCGGTGGGTCGCTCGCGCTGGCGATGGCGGGCCTGCTCGACGGCCGCCACGCCACCACCCACCATCTCGGTGTGGACGTGCTCCACGCGACAGGCGCAATTCCGGTGGCGGCCAGGGTCGTCGACGACGATGACCTGGTCACCGCAGGCGGCGTCACGTCGGGGCTGGACCTCGCGCTCCATCTGCTCGACCGAAGCTACGGTCCGCGCATCGCATTGGCCGTCGAGGAGTTGTTCGCCTACGAGCGGCGGGGCACCGTCTGGACCGACACCGGGCGCGCACCGAAAGCCTCGGCATGACGAGCGTCGTCGGCGACTGGGATGTGCGCATCAAAACACCGGTCGGAACCTTGGAAGTGGTGTACAGCTTCGTCGAACAAAACGGTGCGATCACCGGCACCGCGCAGAGCAACTCAGAACGCGTGCCGCTGAGCGACATCACTCTGGTCGAAGACGTTGACGGACAACGGGTCACATGGCGGCAGACGGTGACCAAACCGATGAGGCTCAAACTCGAGTTCGATGTGCAGGTGCACGGCGACCACCTGACCGGTCACTCGCGTGCGGGACGGCTGCCGCGCTCGGCGGTCTCCGGGGTGCGACGCGCCTGACGGACGACCGTGTCAGCCGTCTTCTGGCGGTGCTACGTTCGCCTGCCACCGCCGGCGTCGCTGCTCGTCGGTCTGCTCCCACCACGGCGGCGAGCCCCGCTCACCCAACGCGACCTTGACCGCGTGCACACCGGCCCGCGCGGTCTGCTCGTCTGCAGTTCCCTTGGTGCGGCGCACTTCTCGGCGCCACGCCATGAGTATCCGGGTCAACTCCGCGCGCCGATCCTCGGGTATGGCCGGATCGGTGGCGCGCCACCGGCGACCGTTGATGACGAGGAAGTGGCCGTCATCGGTCAGCTGGGGCTCACCCATCGGCCGATACTAGCTCCGGGCGAATCCTGCTTTACGGGCACGGCCCGGGGATGAACAGCGACCAGCACCAGCCCGGCGGAAGGGGCGGGGTGAAGCCGGGCGGTGGTGGCGGCGGTGGTGGTGGCGCCTCGCCTTCGAAGATGTTCTGCGCCACGTTGCCCTGCCCGTGGTAGACGTACCAATACGTGTGGCACACGCTGTTGTCCCATACCACCGGATTCACCCGCAGATTCCCGGTCTGCACCGGCGGATCACCCGGGCACCACCGGCAGGGCCCCGACGGATTCTCGTCCGGACATCCGGGCCACGCTTGCTGCGGCGCCGGCCCGCCGGGCAGCGCTTGGGCCGTGTCCGCCAGCGACCCGAAGCCGGCGCTCGTGATCGCGAACGACATCAATGCCGCGCCGAGGATTCGCTTCGATGTGTGAGGTGTGGTCATGTTTCGCCCTCTTGCTCGGTGCGGCGCTCGATGGCCGTCGTCGAGGCAAGTACACGAAATTCGGTCGGCTACCGATCCCAACTCCGCGGTTTCCGTGACAAGGGGTTCGGGTATCGCTCGGCGAGACCATCGTGGACTAGGAGAGAACTGATGAGCTCACCCGAACAAGCCTCCGACGATGCGAACCAGGGTGAGGGCGCGGAGCAAGGCGTCCCGCCGACGGCTCCCGCGTATTCGTCGCCGCCGCCCGAGGGAATCCCTTCGGCCGACGACAAGGACGGAGCTAACTAGCGCCGCCGGCACACTAGCGGAGGCGGTGCCGGGTCACGACCCCCTGCGCAGATCAGCAAGCGAGTTCTGCACACCGCCGTCCATGCGGATCTGAATACCGGCCACCGCCAGCATTACCGCTGAGGTGACCAGATGCACGATCGCGTCGGTGATGTTGTTGGGGAACGTGAACACGTACGCCACCTGGCGGGAGAAGAACGCCCAGATGCCCGGCAACGCGCCCGCCACCGCCGCGACGAGCAGATACAACACCGACCACGACTTGCGAAACGCGAACACCAGTCCCGGTCCGAACAGGGCGAGACCGGCGACGGCGTGCCAGCCGTTGTAATCCATTCCGAGTACCTGCGCAGTCGGTGCGCCCGGGCCCGTGGCGAAGCTCGGCTCCACCATGAAGCCGATCACCGCCTGTATGACGTGGAACGCGGCGATGACCAGCAGGCCGACCTGGGCGAAACTCCACTTCACGGTGACACCCTTCTGGTTGTCGATACCTCGGCAAATACTACGCTCGGTAGTAGTACTTTGTGAAGGGGTCGAGTGCAAAATCCCGCCAGGCGGCTCGCCCGCTCCGTGGCTAACCTGTCCGGGTGGCAGAAGTGCTGTCGGTGAACGTTGCGCGAGTGCGGGTCAATCCCGATGCGCCCTCGAGGTCGACGGGCATCGACAAGGTCGCCGTGGCGGACCGGGTCGCGGTGCGCGCGCCGGGACCGATGCGCGGCGGCCTGGGCAGCGGACTCGTCGGCGACACCATCGGCCATAAGAAGCTGCACGGCGGTGACGATCAAGCCGTCTACGCATACGCGCGAGAAGACCTCGACGACTGGGAAAGTCGACTGGACCGCCGGTTGACCAACGGCATGTTCGGCGAGAACCTCACCACGACGAACGTCGACGTGACACAGGCGCGAATCGGTGAACGCTGGCGCGTCGGCACCGACGGTCTCCTGCTCGAGGTTTCGGCGCCGCGCACACCGTGCCGCACCTTCGCGGCCTTCCTGCAGATCGACCGCTGGATGAAGACCTTCACCACGGCCGCCAAACCCGGTGCGTACCTGCGCGTCATCTCACCGGGAACGGTGGGCGCGGGCGACGAGATCTCCGTCGAGTACCGCCCCGACCACGAGGTGACCGTCGAGTTGGCGTTCCGCGCAAGGATGTCCGACGCGTCGTTGCTTCCACAGCTGCTCGCGGCCGACGCGTTGTCTGCCGAACTCAAGACCTACGTCCGCAAGCGCCTGTCGACCAACGGCAAATAGGCACCACCGCGGCCCGCCCGCGGAACCGTGACGCACCCCACGCTTTGGTAACGGCACCGCTGCCGGTGCCGACATAACCGTCAGCAGCGGCTACGCGCGGCGGGTGTCCCGTATCGCGGCAGGTGTGAAGCAGCAGCGCCTGAACCGGCAGCCCTGACCCGGCTCCGGTCCGCCCATCCGCGATGACCGCTCAGCGGTATCCCTCGACCAGGAAGTTCACAGCGATGACATTGCGACACAGTTGGGCGCGCCGCATGATGGCCGGCGCGCTGGCGGCCCTGCTCATACCGGGCCTGGTCGCGGCGGTGGGTGGCACGTCCACCGCAGCGGCATACTCACGACCGGGCCTTCCCGTCGAAACGCTGATGGTCCCATCGGCCGCCATGGGCCGCGACATCCCGGTCAAGTTCCAGGGCGGTGGCCCGCACGCGGTCTACCTGCTCGACGGCTTGCGGGCGCGCGACGACAACAGCGGCTGGGACATCGAAACCGCCGCGTTCGAGAACTACTTCGAATCCGGTTTGTCGGTCGTGATGCCGGTCGGTGGCATGTCGAGCTTCTACACCAACTGGCAAGGACCCGCGGTCGGCAACGGCGGGCGCTACTCCTACCAGTGGGAGACCTTCCTGACGTCTGAACTCCCGGCGTACCTGTCCGCCAACAAGGGCGTCTCGCCCAGCGGCAACGCGGTGGTCGGCCTGTCCATGTCGGGCAGCGCGGCGCTGATCCTGGCGGCCTACCACCCCGGCCAGTTCCGCTACGCGGCATCGTTGTCGGGCTTCCTCAACCTCTCCGAGGGCATCTGGCCGCTGCTGGTCGGCGTCGCGATGCGCGATGCGGGCGGATTCAGCGCCACGGCGATGTGGGGCCCGCCGGGCAGCTCGGCCTGGAAGCGCAACGACCCGACGGTCAACGTCGGCAAGTTGGTGGCCAACGGCACCCGCATCTGGGTGTACTGCGGCAACGGCGTCCCGTCCGAACTCGGAGGCGGCGGCGACATCGCCGGCCAGTTCCTCGAAACCATCACGCTGGACAGCAACAAGAGCTTCCAGCAGGCCTACCAGGCAGCCGGTGGAGGCAACGGCACGTTCAACTTCCCCGCCAACGGCACCCACGGATGGGGCTACTGGGGTTCGCAGCTGGCCGCGATGAAGGGCGACATCCAGGCCACGCTGGGCGCCTGAGCTCGCTGACGCCGCTGGGCGACCGCCTCGTGCGGTCGCCCAGTGCGCGTTGGAGACAATCACGGGGTGACGCAGCAGCCGCGACCGACCGTTCCCGCGCTCCTGGCGCATGCATGCCACGAATTCGGCGACCACACCTATCTGGTCACCCCGACGGACCGACTCACCTACCGTGAGGCGCACGAGCGCTCGGCCCGCATTGCGCGGTGGCTGCTGGGGCAAGGCGTCGGCAAAGGAACCCGCATCGGCCTGTTCTTTCCCAACGGGGTGGACTGGATGCTCTGGTGGTTGGCGGCCTCCCGCATCGGCGCGCTGGTCGTGCCGCTGAGCACGCTCTACGCCCCGGCCGAGATCGCCAAAGTCGCTCGGCTGGCCGACGTTGCGCTGATCGTCGCTCCCCGGCGCGTGCTGAGCATCGATGTCGCCGACCGGTTCGAAGCGGCCTGGCCGGAGTTGACGACCCAGCGGGGCGGAAAGTTGGCCATGACGGGCGCTCCGTACCTACGTCGGATCGTGTTCGTCGACGGCCCGGTTCCCCCTTGGGCCACGCGGTTTGACGGCGACGCCGACGGCCTACCGGACGAGCTGCTGGCCGCCGCGGAGGCCGAGGTGAGCCCCGCCGATCTGGCCGTTGTCATCCACACGTCGGGCTCGACAGCGGACCCGAAGGGCGTCATGCACACGCACGGCACCCTCGTGCGACAGACATCGACATGGCCGAACGCGATCCGCGCGGTATCCAAAAGCGAAGGTGCAGTGCGGATTCTGTGTGCGATGCCGTTCTTCTGGGTCGGCGGGCTGCTCGCGGCGACCGGTGCGTTGCACGAACCCGTCACGGTGCTCGTCATGCCGAAACTGGACGCCGAGGGCGCACTCGATCTGATCGAACGCGAGCGGGCCGCTGGAGTCGTCGGATGGCCCGCGTTCACCCAGCGGCTCCGTGAGCATCCGAGCTTTCCCGGCCGCGATCTATCCTGCGCGCCGATGCTGCGCGACGGCCCGCTCGACATCGCGATGGTCGACGTACCCGACGGATATCCCGTGCATCGCACCATGTCCGAGACCGCGGGCGGATTCGCATACACCGACATGTGCATCGTCGACGACGACGGCGCACTGGTTTCTGACGGGCAGGTCGGCGAACTGCTGATCCGCGGCATCGGCGTGATGGCCGGCTACAACAAACGCGAACGGTCGGAGACCTTCGACGAAAACGGTTGGTACCACACGGGCGATCGCGTCTACCGCAGACCGGGCGATCCGCGGCTGTTCTACGTGGGCCGGACCACCGACATGATCAAGGCCGCCGGGGCCAACGTCTCACCGCTCGAGGTCCAGGCGGTCATCGAGGAATCCCCCGCCGTGGCACAGTGTCTCGTGCTCGGTATCGACGACCCCCTACGCGGGGAGCAGGTGTGCGCAGTCGTCGTGCCCGCCGCCGCACGCGTCGACATCGACACGTTGGCCGCCCACGCCCGCGCGCACCTGTCGACATACAAGGTGCCGACCCGCTGGGTGCTGGCCGCCAGTGACCAGATCCCGATCCTGCCCAGCGGAAAGTTCGACCGCAGGACGCTGAGCACCATGATCGTCGACGGCGTCCTCGAATCGGTTGTTCGGTGACTGGGATGGATGTCCTGCGAACACCGGACGACCGTTTCGCCGCGCTGCCCGACTACCCGTTCGCCCCCAGCTATGTCGACGTGCAGACACGCGGAATGGGCCCGCTACGAATGCATTACGTCGATGCGGGGCCGTCCGACACGCCCGTCGTCGTGCTGCTGCACGGTCAACCGACCTGGTCCTATCTGTACCGGCACGTCATCGGTGTGCTGTGCGGGGCGGGTCTGCGCGTGATCGCGCCCGACAACATCGGCTACGGCCGCTCGGACAAGCCGACCGACCCGACCGCCTACACCTTCAAGCGGCACGTCGACTGGATCCACAGTGCCATCA
The DNA here is from genome assembly GCF_001667105.1 of Mycobacterium sp. 852002-51152_SCH6134967. Classification (NCBI taxonomy): domain Bacteria; kingdom Bacillati; phylum Actinomycetota; class Actinomycetes; order Mycobacteriales; family Mycobacteriaceae; genus Mycobacterium; species Mycobacterium sp. 852002-51152_SCH6134967. The sequence continues at coordinate 42,176 of NZ_LZIK01000004.1, forward strand.
CCCGCTTGGATCTCACCGATATCACCCTGGTCGTACAGGACTGGGGCGGGCCCATCGGGCTCAGCGTGCTTGCGCGCGAACCCGACCGCTTCGCCCGCGTCGTCGTCACCAATACGATCCTGCACACCTGCGACCCAGGCCTGGCGGGCAAGCTCGAATGGGCGCATCACGCCGTCGGCGACGGTCAGGTCATCCTTCAGGAGACCCTCCTCGACTACGTGGCGTACTACCAACGCTCACCGGAACTCGTTCCGAGCTTCTTCCTCGACGCGGTGGCCGGTCCATTGAGCCCGGACGTGCGAGCCGCCTACGACGCACCCTTCCCCGACCGTTCGTACACCGCAGGCCTACGCCAAATGACCGCGTTGATTCCGTTGACGCGCAACGATCCCGGGGCCGTGATCGGTCGCGAGACCATGGCCGCGCTCGGCCAGTGGCGCCGGCCGTTTCTCACCGCGTACTCCGATGGCGATCCGGCGACGCGCGGTTGGGACAAAATTTTCGCCGAACACGTTCCCGGCGCGAAAGGCCAACCGCACACGACGGTCACGGGTGCGGGCCACTTCATTCAGGAGCAGCGGGGCGACGAACTCGGCCGCATCATCACCGAATTCATCGCCCGCACAGGGTGATCAGAGCCCAAACTGGTCGTCGATGATGCCGAGCCACACCTGAGCCGCGTCGATCGCCACCTTCTCGCTGATGAACGCGTGCTGGGTGCCGGTGTACATGTCGCGGAACGCACGTTCCAGGCGGCTGCCCTCGCGGATCGCACTGGTGCCCGCGGCCAGATGTGCCCACTCCGCGCACTGACGAGCCACGTCGGTGGCGTACACCGCGGCCACCCTCATGTCCGCGCGCAGGGTCGGCGTGAGGTCCTCCCCCGCCGCCACACTGGCTTCTGCCGTTGCGAACGCATCGAGCACCAGCAGCCGCGCCGCCCGCCACGCCGCGACGTGATGGGCCAGCCCTTTCTGGAAGGTCGGCCGGCTCGCCAGCGACGCCATGTCGCTCATCCGGAACTTCGTGGCGGCCAGCTCTTCGACATCGTCGAGCATGCTCTTGGCGACGCCCAGCGCCCACGACGCATGCCCGGCGGCGGTGACGGGCATCATCCCCATCTGCGTCGCGGGCGACGATCCGCGCAACGGCTCACGAGTGAACAACGCGAACGTGCGCTCGGCGGGAACGAACACGTCCTCGACGCTGTAGTCGTAGGAACCCGTCCCCTTGAGCCCCTGCACGTGCCAACCGTCGTTGAAGCTGACCTGCTGACGCGGCAGGATGGCGATCTGCATGTCAGGCACACCTTCGCTGACCCAGCGCATCTCGGTCCCGTCCATCGGCAGGAACCCCGCGGCGACAAATTGCGCATGCCCGATCCCCGAACCGAAGCTCCACGACCCGGTCAGCCGGTAACCACCGGGCACGGCGGCGCCTTGACCGTTCGGGAAGAACTGCCCGCCCATCGTGACCCGGTTTTCGTGGGCCGTGAACACCTCGGCGAAGCCCGCGTCCGGCAAGTACGCGGCGGCAGCGAACGACGACGGCAGGTTGGCGATGCCGATCCAGCCGAAAGACCCGTCCTGCCACGCCATCTCGATCCAGGTCTCGATCATCTCGGCGAACGACGGTTCGCTGCCGCCGGCGGCAGCGGGGTTGAACGCCGTCATCAGGCCGGTGTCCCACATCGCCTCGACCACGGTCGGGCTCAGTGTGCGCAACCGCTCCGACTCGCCGGCCTCGCGGGCGACGAGATCACGGAGCCCGCGCGCTTTCGCCGTGATGTCACCGGCCGATGCCGAGGTCTCCAACGTCGAGGTCATCCGTCTTCTCTATCAGTTGTCGGCGATCCGATGTCACAAATCCGGTCGCTGCATACGTCTGGGGTGTGTGAGGACAGACGAGAAAGGCAGCAACCCATGAAGAACATCGTGATCCTTGGCGGCGGCTACACCGGTATGGCGACGGCCACGGCGCTGGCGGGCCGGTTGAAGCGCCGCGACGACGTGCACATCACGCTGGTCAACGCGCAGACCCGCTTCACGGAGCGGCTGCGGCTGCACCAGGTCGCCTCCGGCCAGGAGCTGAACAACCTGCCGATACCCGACCGGCTCACCGGCACCGGCATCGAGTTCGTCCACGGCTGGGTGACCGGCATCGACGCCGACGCGCAGACCGTTCGCATCGATGACGCCACGATCTTGCGCTACGACACCCTGGTCTACGCGCTGGGCGCCGTCGCCGACAGCAACGGCGTCCCGGGCGTCGACGAGTTCGCCTACACCCTCAACAGCGCCCAGGACGCCCAACTGCTCGCCGAGCACCTGAAGCGGATCGGCGACGGCCCCGTCGTGGTCGCCGGTGCCGGGCTCACCGGCGTCGAGTCCGCGGCCGAGATCGCCGAACAACATCCCGAGCTCGACATTGTTCTGCTGAGCCGCCAGTTTCCCGGCGCAATGATGGGCGAGAAGGCGCGGGCACGACTGCACGCCGGGCTGGAACGCCTCGGCGTCCGGGTGCGCGCCGGCGTCGAGATCGTGAAGGTGATGGCCGACGGCGTCGCGCTGGCCGACGGCGAGGTGGTCCCGGCGCAGGCTGTGCTGTGGACGACCGGGGTGCGGGTGTCACCAATGGCTGCGACGGCGGGGCTGACGGTCGACGAGCGTGGACGCATCGTCACCGACGAGTCGCTGCGCTCCGTCAGCCACCCGAACGTCTACGCAGTCGGCGACGCGGCCGCGGTGCAGCAGGGATACGGCATCATTCACGGCACCTGCCAGAGCGGCATCCCCACCGGTGTGCACACCGCAGCGTCGATCGCACGTGAGCTGAAGGGCAAGAGCCCCAAGCGATTCCGCTTCGGCTACATCCACCAGCCGGTCAGCCTGGGACGTGACGACGCCGTCATCCAGTTCACCCATGCCGACGACAGCCCCGGATGGTTCTATCTGGCCGGCCGGTTCGCCGTCGCGTATAAAGAGGCGGTGAGCTCCAGCCCCTGGACGACTTACCGCCTGCTGAAGCTGATCCCGGCGTTCGGCGCCGCCATGTGGCGCCGCGGGGGCAGGTTGACAAAGTGACCGATGACCAGCAGACGTTCGCCGATCACCGCAACCTGTTGTTCGCGATCGCCTACCGCATACTCGGCTCGGCCGCCGATGCCGAGGATGTGGTCCAAGACGCGTGGTTCAAGTGGTCGGCGGACGACCGCTCCCAGGTATCCGACCCCAAAGCCTACCTGTCACGCATCGTGTCGAACTTATCGATGGATCGGCTGCGCTCGACACAGCGGCAGCGCGAAACCTATGTGGGGCCGTGGCTTCCGGAGCCGATCCTGACCGCGTCCGATGCCGCCGACGACGCCGTCACCGCCGATTCGGTCTCGCTGGCGATGCTCGTCGTGCTCGAGACCCTCAGCCCGCTGGAACGCGCGGTGTTCGTTCTCAAGGAGGCGTTCGACTTCAGCTACGCCGAAATCGCCGAAGCCGTCGAACGTTCCGAGTCGGCGGTGCGACAGGCCGCCCACCGCGCACGCGAGCACGTCCAGGCCCGCCGACCGCGGTTCGAGGCCGACCGGGCCAAGAAGCGGCAAGTCACCGAGCGATTCTTCGCCGCGAGCGTCGGCGGTGACATCAACGCGCTGTTGGAGATGCTCGCGCCGGAGGTGACCTTGTGGACCGATGGCGGCGGCAAGGTCCGCCAGGCGCTGCGACCGCTCATCGGCGCGGCCAACGTCGCCCGCTGGCTCGCCGGCACCGCCAAGCGCCCCTATGAAGGCATCGAAATCGCCGATATGACAGCTGAAGTCGTGGAGATCAATGGCGGCCCCGGAATCGTACTGAGCGGCGCTGGACGCATCATCGCCACGCTCACCGTTGACCTCGACGACGACGGCCGCATCGCGACCATCCACAACATCGCAAATCCCGACAAGCTGCGCGCTATCGCCGGCGGTCAGCCCCGATCGCTCACTTGATGATGCGGACCAGGTACGGCGCCATGTTGCTGGTGCGCACCGGGGAGACCGTCACCCCGGTGTCCGCTGTCTCCAGCATCTGCCCGTTGCCGAGGAACAGCGCGACGCTCTGATTCCCGTTGGGGCCGTAGAAGATCATGTCACCGGGCAGCGCCTCGGACGGCAACACCTTCTGCGCGACGTTGTACTGCGCGCCCGAGGACCGCGGCAGCTTGACTCCGATACCGGCGAACGAATAGACCATCAGGCCCGACGCGTCGAAACCGACGGTGCTCAGCGCGGGATCCAGGCCGACGATGTGGCCTTCGCGGTCGAGTCCGGCGACGTTCTCGGGCGTGCCGCTGCCCTTCGTCGGCCCGTTGGCGTCTCCCCCGCCGTAGGAGAAGGGGACGCCGCGCTGCGCGAGACCGCGCGCGATCACGAGGTCGACCGCCTGCTGGTTCGCCGCGGACCGCGAGGATGGTGCGGCGACCGCCACCCCAGGGATGGCCACCAACAGGGCGACACCGATCACCAAGGCGTAGATGCGTCTCATGGTTCGTTGCTCTTTCTTCGTCTGCGCGCATACCGATGGCGCTGTAATCACTTGTACGCGTGGTTTGCTCGTGACGCCAATTCGCGCCTGGCTCAGCGTCAATGAGATGCAGTACCGTAACCGAACAGTGATTACCTCCCTTTGTTGTGGCGCCCGGCGATGACCGAACGGATCGCAGTGGTCGGTGGCGGCATCATCGGTGTCGCGGTGGCCCGCGAGATCGTGCGGCGTCGTCCCGACTCCGATGTCACGCTCTTCGAGAAGGAAAACCGTCTCGCGTCGCACCAGACCGGCCGGAACAGCGGGGTGGTGCACGCGGGTCTGTACTACCAACCCGGTTCGCAGAAGGCCGTGCTCTGTCGTCGCGGGGTGGGCCTGCTCGAAGCGTTCTGCGCCGAGCGTGGCATCCGCCGGATCGCGTGCGGCAAGGTCCTGGTCGCGCTCACCGACGAGGAGAAGGACAGACTCGCCGACATCGAACGGCGGGCGTCGGCGAACGGTGTCCCCGGGGTGCGGATCATCGGACCTGAGGAACTGCTTGAGCTCGAACCCAATGTGCGTGGCATCGCCGCGCTGCACTCCCCGTCGACCTCGATCGTCGACTATGCGGAGGTGACCAGGGAGCTTGCCGCCGACGCCACGAATGCCGGTGCGAAAGTCCTTCTCGGACACGAGGTGACCGGCCTACGGGTGGGCGACTCCGACGTGGTGGTCAGCACCCGTGCGGAGGGAATCGGCGACCAGGCCCGGTTCGACCGGGCCGTCGTGTGCGGTGGTCTGCAGAGCGACCGGCTCGCCGAAATGGCCGGGGACGGCCCGAATCCGGTGATCATGCCGTTCCGGGGCGAGTACTACGCGCTGAAACCGCACCGGCGCGATCTCGTCAACGGTCTGGTCTATCCCGTGCCCGACCCGCGCTATCCGTTTCTGGGTGTGCACCTCACCCCGCGCGTGGACGGTCAGGTGCTCATCGGACCCAACGCGGTGCTCGCGCTGGCACGTGAGGGTTACACCTGGGGCACGGTGTCGCTGCGCGATCTGAGCGCGATCGCCTCGACGCCCGCTTTCTGGCGGTTCGCCAGGCGGCATTGGCGCACGGGTGTCCGCGAGGTGTCCGGTTCGCTGTCCAAGCGGCGATTCATCACTGCCGCCAGGGCCTACGTGCCGTCGTTGCGTGACAAGGACGTGGTGCCCGGCACCGCCGGCGTGCGGGCCCAGGCCCTCGACCCCGACGGCGGTCTGGTCGACGACTTCCGGATCAGCGTGCGCGGCCGCGTCGTGGTGCTCCGAAATGCGCCGTCACCGGCGGCGACCTCGGCGCTGGCGATCGCCGAGCGCATCGCGGACACCTTTGAGGCGTCGACGTGACGCCTCCCTGCTGATAACGCCATCCCCGGCAAAGGCCGGGTCGTACTGTGGGGGCATGGCCATCATCGAAACGGACGCCGCGCCTCAGACCCCGTTCGACCAGGAGGTCGCTGCCACGCAGCGGTACTTCGACAGCCCGAGATTTGACGGCATCATCCGCCTCTACTCGGCCCGTCAGGTCGCCGAGCAGCGCGGCACGATCCCCTCCGACTACATCGTGGCGCGCGAGGCCGCCACGGCCTTCTACGAGCGCCTGCGCGAACTGTTCGCACAGAAGAAGAGCATCACCACGTTCGGCCCATACTCGCCTGGCCAGGCCGTGACGATGAAGCGGATGGGCATCGAGGGCATCTACCTCGGCGGCTGGGCGACGTCGGCGAAGGGGTCGACGACCGAAGACCCCGGCCCCGACCTGGCCAGCTACCCGCTCAGCCAGGTGCCCGAGGAGGCGGCGGGGCTGGTCCGAGCGCTGCTCACCGCCGACCGCAACCAGCAGTACCTGCGGCTGCAGATGACCAGCGAACAACTCGCGGCAGCGCCCCCTCCCGTCGACTTCCGCCCGTTCATCATCGCCGACGCCGACACCGGCCACGGCGGAGATCCGCACGTGCGCAACCTGATTCGTCGCTTCGTGGAGGCGGGGGTGCCCGGCTACCACATCGAGGACCAGCGGCCGGGCACCAAGAAGTGCGGCCATCAGGGCGGCAAGGTGCTGGTGCCCTCCGACGAGCAGATCAAACGGCTCAACACCGCGCGGTTCCAGCTCGACATCATGCGGGTGCCGGGCATCATCGTGGCCCGCACCGACGCCGAGGCGGCCAACCTGATCGACAGCCGAGCCGACGAGCGCGACCAGCCGTTCCTGCTCGGCGTGACGAACCTCAAGGTGCCGTCGTACAAGTCGTGCTATCTGGCGATGATGCGGCGCTTCTACGAGGCGGGCGTCACCGAACTCAACGGCCATCTGCTCTACGCGCTGCCCGAAGGTGAGTACGTCACCGCCAACGCCTGGCTCGATCACCACGGCATCGGCGATGCGGTCGCCGAGGCCGCATCGGAGTACCGGGACCGCCCCGACGGTGAGATCGACGCGATCTTCGACCGGGTCGAATCCAAGGCCGTCGACGCCTGGCAGCTCGACGCCGGCTTGATGACCTACGGCGAGGCGGTCGCCGAGCTGCTCGAGTTCCGCGAGAGCGAGGGTGAGCAACTCGACATGAGCGTCGCGGAGTGGCGGGCGTTCGCCGAGCGCGCCCCTCTCTACACCGCGCGCGAGAAGGCCAGGGAGATCGGGGCGGCGGTCGGCTGGGACTGCGAGCTGGCCAAGACGCCGGAAGGCTACTACCAGGTTCGCGGCGGTATCCCCTACGCGATCGCGAAATCGCTTGCCGCCGCGCCGTTCGCCGACATCCTGTGGATGGAGACCAAGACCGCCGACCTTGCCGACGCACGCGAGTTCGCCGAGGCGATTCACGCCGAGTTCCCGGAAAAGATGTTGGCCTACAACCTGTCACCCTCGTTCAACTGGGACACGACCGGCATGACGGATGACGAGATGCGGGTCTTTCCCGAAGAACTCGGAAAGATGGGTTTCGTCTTCAACTTCATCACCTACGGCGGTCATCAGGTCGACGGTGTCGCGTCCGAGGAGTTCGCCACCGCGTTGCGCCAGGACGGCATGCTCGCGCTTGCGCGGCTGCAGCGCAAGATGCGCCTGGTCGAATCGCCTTACCGCACACCGCAGACGCTCGTCGGCGGGCCGCGCAGCGATGCCGCGCTTGCCGCGTCGTCGGGCCGCCTGGCGACCACCAAGGCGATGGGCAAGGGTTCGACCCAGCACCAGCATCTGGTGCAGACCGAGGTGCCCAAGAAGCTGCTCGAGGAGTGGCTGGCGATGTGGGGTGAGCACTACAAACTCGACGAGCGGCTGCGGGTGCAGTTGCGCCCGACCCGGCCCGGGTCAGACGTGCTGGAACTGGGCATCTTCGGTGAGCGTGACGGTGAGGACGAGAAACTCGCCAACGTGATCGTCGACCCGATCAAGGACCGGCACGGCCGCAGCATCCTGACGGTGCGCGACCAGAACACGTTCGCCGAGAAGCTGCGCCAGAAGCGCCTGATGAGCGTGGTGCACCTGTGGCTGATCCACCGGTTCAAGCCGGAGATCATGTACTACGTCACGCCGACCGAGGACAACATCTATCAGACCGAGAAGATGAAGTCGCACGGCATCTTCACCGACGTGTACCAGGAGGTCGGCGAGATCATCGTGGCCGACATCAACCAGCCGAGGATCGAGGAGCTGCTGGCCCCCGATCGCGAGGCGCTGGGCCGGTTGATCCGCAAGGAGGATTAGGGCCGCTGACCCCCCGCGGGGCCGCGGACCGGTGCCCTCTCGCGCGGACCTGCAGCGGACCCTTGCCCTCTCGCGGACTCGGTCGGCGCAGCGCCCACCTATCAGCGAAAAAGTCGCTGGGAGCGAATTTTTCGCTGTGAGGTGGGCATCGAAGGTGATGCTGACAGCTGGGCCCTGGGAGAATGTTTCGCTGTGAGGTGGGCCGCGCGAGAGTGCCCCAGGTGTTCGGCGGCGAGATGTGTACGACCTTCATCGCGGTCATCTCGTCGAGCAGTTCCGGGCCGAAGCCGAAGCCATTACCGCTCGCGCGGCGCGGTTGCGATGCCCCGCCGGGCGCTCCGCCGAACACATCGTTGATCTTCACGGTGCCCACCGGTAGAGCTCGCCACGCCTCTTGAGCGTGCCCCATGTCTGCGGTCAGAACGGTCGCGGCCAGGCCGTAGCGGTCGTCGGCCGCTTCACGCAACGCGGTGTCGAAGTCCGGAACCACTCGTACCGGGGCCACCGGACCGAAGGTCTCCTCAGAGAACACCAACATCTCCGGTGTGCAGTCGGCGAGCACCGTCGGCGGGTAGAACGAACCGTGCGCCACCACGTCGACGTCGGGCGCCGAGGCAAGCTGGCCGCCGACCGATCCGTCACCGTCGAGGATTTCCAGCACGCCGTCGGGAAGTTGCTCGGCCAACAGTTGGGCGAACCGCCGACCGGTCGCCGGACACCGCTCACTTGGCTTGTGCACCACCGTATTTCCCGTCACCAGCGCCGCGCCCAGCAGGCCGGCCGCCACAGCGACCGGATCGTTCCACGGGGTGAGTACCGCAACGACGCCGCCCGGTTCGGGACCATCAGATCGGTTGCTGACCAGGAGCCGTGCAGGCTGCGGCCGCGATGCCGCGGGCCGAGTTCGGCGTACTGCACCAGCGTGCCCGCGCCCGCGTCGACTCCGCCCAACGCGTCGTCGCGGGTCTTGCCGGTCTCACGTTCGTTGACCGCGGCTCGAACCGCTGCGGCCGCCTTGGTCAGCGCGGCCGCGCGTTCGGCGGCGGGGGTGCGCGCCCACCCCGGCGCGGCTGCGCGGGCTCGTCCCACGGCTTGGACGCAGCTCGAGGATCGGTGATCGGAATCCTGCTGACTTCGTCGCCAGTGCGGGGGTCCAGAACGGTCATTTCCATGGTCTGCGACACGCGAAGAGTGGTACCCGCTGCGATCGTGGTCAACCGCGCCACGCGCCGCGGCTTGGCGGCCCGGAGTGATCAGCCGTAGAGCTCTTCGAATTTGCGGATCGAACGTTCGATATCGCCTTTGACCGCGCGGGCCGCCGTCGCGCCGATGGGCCCGAACAGCGGCGCTCCCCCGAGGTTCATGGTGAGAGTGAACGCCGAACCGGCGTCGACCTCGGCGACCGTCATCGTGAGCCCGTACCTGGTGCCGCCGACACCTTTTCCGGTGACCTCGATCAGCTTGGGCGGGTCGAATTGCTTGATGGTCCACGTGACGCGGTTGCGCAACCCCTTGGCCCCCGCGACGCCGACAATCGTGGTGCCGACCGTCAGCTCGTCGGGCAGCTCGCTGCGCCAGCCTTCGTGCATGACCATCCAGTCCCCCAACGAGTTGAGATCCGATACGTGCTCCCATGCCTCCTGCGGAGTCAACGTGAGCTGACGCGACAACTCGAGTTTGGCCATCTTCGGATCGTAATCAGTTCAGCTCGGCGCGGGCAGGCGTAACACCAACCGGGCCCCTCCGAGTGGGCTGGCCTCCATCGCGGCCGTGCCGCCGTGCAACTCGGCTTGCTGGGCGACCAGCGCCAGCCCCAGCCCCGACCCGGATCGCGCCGCCGTCGAGCCGCGGGAGAACCGCTCAAACACGGCGGCGCGCTCCTCCTCGGGGATCCCCGAACCGTTGTCGTCGACGGTGATCTGCACGCCTTCACCGGAAGCGACCGCGCCGAGCTGGATTTCGGTGGCGTCGCCGTGCTTGATCGCGTTGGTGATCGCGTTGTCGACGACGAGGCGCAACCCGGCAGGCAGGCCCACCATGAGCACCGTCGTCGACGACGACAGCGACACCTTCAGCCCGGGATAGTTGCGCATCGCGTCGTGTGCGGCACGGTCCAGCAATTCGGTGATGTCGACGGGGACGAAGTCGTCGACGGTGGTCAGTTCGCCCTGCGCGAGTCGCTCCAACGCCGTCAGCGTCGCCTCGATCCGGCTCTGGGTGCGCATGACATCGGCGATCACCTCCTGGCGCTGCTCGTCACGCATCTGAAGCGTGGAGAGCACCTCGAGGTTGGTGCGCATCGCCGTAAGGGGTGTGCGGAGTTCGTGCGAGGCCACCGCGGCGAAATCCCGCGCCGACTCCAGTGCCGCACGCGTGCGCTGCTGTTCATCACCGATCCGGGCGAGCATCCCCTCGACGGCTTCGGCGATCTCGACGGCCTCCTGAACGCCGCGCACCTGAACCTCTTCCGGTTTGGACTGGGCGTTGATCGCGCGCGCCTGCTGGGCCAGCAAGCGGAACGGGTTGATCATGATCGACCACATGACCCACCCGACCAGCACGGTGCCCACGATCACGCCCCCGCAGATCAGCAGCACCCGTCGGTGCAGTTCGTCGATGCGGCGTTGCGTCTCGGCGAGCGGTGCGCCGATCGCGATCAACGCGTCGCCGGCGGTGAACGTCCGGACCCGGTATTCGACACCGTCGATGGTGGTGTCGGCGTAACCGACGTCGAACCGCGGCAACACGATGTTCTCCGGTATGGAGACCGTGATCTCGTCGACGCGGGCCGTGCGGACCAGGCCGCCGTCGGGGATGGGCGGGTTGACGTCGGCCTGTTGCGCGGTGCGCAGCAGTTCGCTGATGTCGCCGAGGCTGCTCACCGAGTCGAGGCGACGGTCCAGCTGGCTGTACTGGTCGTTGGTGACGCCGAACCACACCCACGCGCCCAGCGTGATCACCAACGCGACCACCGACAGCGCCGCGACGATCACGATGATGCGCAGTGACATCACGCGGGTCAGCAGCTGGTACAGGCGTCCACCGAGTCGCACGATCAGCAACGATAGGACGGATCAGACCCGTCGCGGCAGTTGCGCGCCGATCAATGGCGCAATCTTTTCCGCCATGTAGGTATGACCGGCGTCGGTGGGGTGCACGCCGTCGGGGCCGATGAGCTCGGGCCGGTCCACGAACCACCGGGCGGCGATCGGGTCGACGAACGTCGCGCCCGCCAGTTCGGCCTGATATTTGAGGGTGTCACGGATGCGCATGACGGCGGCGGGAACGTCGGCCGTCGGCCACGGCGGCCCGATCACGAGGAAGAGCGCGGACGGCGCGATCCGCCGGGCCAACAGGAACGTGCCGTAGACCAGCACCGACAACTGTGTCGGGTCGACGTTCTGATCGTTGCGCGAACCGAAGAACACCACCAGCGTGTCGTCGGGCTTGACCGTCGCGGCGGTCAGATCCTCGAAGAGGCTGCCCCGGTTGCCACGGGTGCCGTAGCCGGCTCCACCCTCGGCGCCGACGACCGCTGTGGTCGACAATCCCTGCTCGGCCAGGATCTGCCAGGCCTGGGTGGTCCAGGATTTCTCGCCGAGCCCGCCTTCCGGGCCTCCGGTCGTGTACGAGTCGCCGATCACCGCGATGCGGTTGAGCGCGAAGCTGAGCACGTCGATTTCCTTGTGCTCCATCGGCTTCGGATGCTGATAACCGGTGACCACGAGAATGGCGATCGCCACCGCGACGGTCAGTGCGCTCCTCACCGCGCCGGCGTACGACCGTGAGAACACGGGCGCGAGAAGCGTCGTCACCCGGCGCGGGCCGTCATCACCTCGGACCTTTCGCGCGGGCGCGACACGGTGTGCAACCTGCCTGTCGCATCCGGGATCGACGCGGTGGGGCCGTTCAGCATGCTGCGCATCCATTTCCGGGCGGGCTCCTCGACAAAGTGGTACAGCATGACCGCGCCGATCAGCGCGGTGCCAAGCAAGGCAACCATTATGAGCTTGCCCGTGAAGTCCGATGACAGCGTCAGCCCGAATTGCTGCACCATCCAATCCCAGGTGGTGTGCACCAACTCGTGAACCATGTAGAGGCAGAACGACACATGCCCGAGGTACACGACCGGCCCCAGCGAAAGAAGCCAGGGCAGCGATCCGGCGCCGATGGCCAGGGTGAACAGCAGCGGCACGAACAGCACGTCGACCAGGCCGGCACCGTCGACGATCTTGGGCAGTGGGTGTGCATCGAGTCGGTAGAGGATCGCGACGATCGCGGCGCCGAGCAGAAGTGCGGCGTACCCGGCGGCGCGCCGAGCCTGATCGCTTGGGTCGAGCTTGCGCACCGCCGCTGCGATCAGGGCGCCGGCGGTGAACTGCATGACGATCCGCGGCAGCCAACTCCACGGGGTATAGAACTGCCCCGACGCCAGCAGAAGCAGGATCGGCGGCATCACGGCAACGAAGGCCAGCGCGATCAGGCCCCTCGCCCTTGTCGACCGAGCGATGCGGAAGATCACCAGGATCAGACCGCCGAACAGCAGATAGGCCAGCCACTCCGCGCTGATCGACCACGCCGGCCCGTCCCAACTGGAGCCGTCGAAGTAGGGCACGAACCACAGTTGGACCATCAGCGCCTGGCGCAGATAGTTCGTCGCCGTCAATGTCTCGGCTGCCGGTGACGGCACCCGGCCGACCTGCAGGGTGAAGATGATCCACAGGGCCGCCAGATGCATCGTCACCAGGTAGACCGGCCACACGCGGGCCAGCCGAAGCCACAGGAAGCGCAGCGTGGCTCGCCACTCGAACGACGGTCCCATGCGGTCGAGATAGTTCCATGCCAGCACGAACCCACTGAGCATGAAGAACAGGTCGACACCTTGGGCACCGCAGTTGAGCAGCGGCGCGAACGCCGATCGGAACCCCGGCACGGACTGCTCTAGCAGGGGTCGGAAGTGAAAGAGCACCACCCATACGGCGGCGACGATGCGCAGGCCGGAAAGGGCCTTGATTTCTCCGGTGCGCACAACACTCTCTTCGCGGAAGTCCGTAGCGTTTTCGTTCGGGGTCCTGCCTGATAACCACACCGGGTTGGTCCGCTCCCCTGACCACAGACCCCGGCAGCCACCGAAGGGTAGCAGCGGGGCTCGCCGCGGTTCAGGCCCGAAAAGTGCGCGCAGGCGGCGTGCGACGTTCGAAACCGTTGGTAACAAGGCACTTCGGCGACGAGAGCAACATCGGTGAAAAGTTGTCCGACACGCCGATGAACCGACTCTGAACACACTCTTGACTGATTCCAGAAAACAGAGCATATTGGCAGCGTGTCCCCCACGCCTGACTACGCGGATCGGCTACGCGCCGCCGATCTTCGCGTGACCCGCCCGCGGCTTGCGGTGCTCGAGGCGGTCTACGGCAACCCCCACGCCGATACGGAGTCGATCTTCGGCGCAGTGCGTCGCGCCCTCCCCGACGTCTCCCGGCAGGCCGTCTACGACGTGCTCGCCGCGCTCACCACCGCGGGGCTGGTGCGCAAGATCCAGCCCTCCGGGTCAGTCGCCCGCTACGAGTCGCGTGTCGGCGACAACCACCATCACGTCGTATGCCGGTCGTGTGGCGTCATCGCCGACATCGACTGCGCCGTCGGCGAAGCGCCCTGTCTGACGCCGTTTGACCCGAAGGGCGCGTTGGACGGCTTCGTGCTCGACGAGGCCGAGGTCATCTACTGGGGCTTGTGCCCAGAGTGCTTGGTATCGCAGGTTTCCCGATCACAACCGTGATCACAGCCCAAATAACCCACCGGAAGGAACGCTGTGTCATCTGATACGTCCGACGCTCGCCCGCCTCATGATGATTCCAAGACAGCCAGCCACAGCGAGAGCGAGAACCCGGCTATCGATTCGCCGAAGCCGAAGTCGCACGCTCCTCTGACGAACCGGGACTGGTGGCCCAACCAGGTCGACGTGTCGGTGCTGCACAAGCAGAACGAGAAGGGCAACCCGCTCGGCCAGGACTTCAACTACGCCGAGGAATTCAAAAAGCTCGACCTCGAGGCGTTCAAGGCCGACGTCCACAAGCTGATCACCACCTCGCAGGACTGGTGGCCCGCCGACTACGGCAGCTACGCGGGCTTGTTCATCCGCATGAGCTGGCACGCCGCAGGCACCTACCGCATCTTCGACGGCCGCGGCGGCGCGGGCCAGGGTGCCCAGCGTTTCGCCCCGCTCAACAGCTGGCCGGACAACGCGAATCTGGACAAGGCGCGCCGTCTGCTGTGGCCGATCAAGCAGAAGTACGGCAACAAGATCTCCTGGGCCGACCTCATCGCGTACGCCGGAAACGCCGCACTCGAAGTGTCGGGCTTCAAGACCAAGGGCTTCGCGTTCGGTCGCGAGGACATCTGGGAGCCCGAGGAGATGCTGTGGGGCCAGGAGGACACCTGGCTGGGCACCGACGAGCGCTACGGCGGCACCAACGACAGCGATCGCAAGCTGGCTGAGCCATTCGGTGCGACCACCATGGGCCTGATCTACGTCAACCCGGAAGGCCCTGAGGGCAAGCCGGATCCGCTGGCGGCTGCGCACGACATCCGCGAGACGTTCGGCCGGATGGCGATGAACGACGAGGAGACCGCGGCGCTGATCGTCGGTGGCCACACTCTGGGTAAGACGCACGGCGCCGGCGACGGCGACCTGGTCGGACCCGAGCCGGAGGGCGCCCCCATCGAGCAGCAGGGGCTGGGTTGGAAATGTGCGTTCGCCTCCGGTAAGGGCAGTGACACCATCACCAGCGGCCTCGAGGTCGTGTGGACGCCGACCCCCACGGAGTGGGGCAACGGCTACCTGCAGACCCTGTACGGCTACGAGTACGAGTTGACCAAGAGTCCCGGCGGCGCTTGGCAATTCGAGGCCAAGGACGCTGAGGCGATCATTCCCGATCCGTTCGGGGGCCCGCCGCGTAAGCCGACGATGCTCGTCACCGACATCTCGATGCGGGAAGATCCGATCTACGGCGCGATCACCCGCCGTTGGCTGGAACATCCCGAGGAGATGGACGAGGCCTTCGCCAAGGCGTGGTTCAAGCTGATGCACCGCGACATGGGTCCCGTGAGCCGCTACCTCGGGCCCTGGATTCCCGAGCAGGAGATCTGGCAGGACCCGGTGCCCGCGGTGGACCACGAGCTGGTCGACGAACAGGACATCGCCCAGCTCAAGAGCAAGCTGCTCGACTCGGGCCTGACCGTGCAACAGCTGATCAAGACCGCATGGTCGTCGGCGTCGAGCTTCCGTGGCACGGACAAGCGCGGCGGCGCCAACGGCGCGCGGATTCGCCTTGAGCCGCAGAAGGACTGGGAGGCGAACGAGCCCGCCGAGTTGGCGCAGGTGCTTCCGGTGCTCGAGCGCATCCAGCAGGAGTTCAACAGCTCGGCGACCGGCGGCAAAAAGATCTCGCTGGCCGACATCATCGTGCTGGGCGGCTCGGCTGCGGTCGAGAAGGCTGCGCGTGACGGCGGTTTCGAGATCAACGTGCACTTCGCGCCGGGGCGCACCGACGCCACGCAGGAGGACACCGACGTGGAGTCCTTCGCGGTGCTCGAACCGCGGGCGGACGGCTTCCGTAACTTCGCGCGGGCGGGTGAGAAGGCTCCGCTGGAGCAGCTGCTGGTCGAGCGGGCCTACATGCTCGACCTGACCGCTCCAGAGTTCGCGGTGCTGATCGGTGGTCTGCGGGTGCTGAACGTCAACCACGGCGGCAGCAAGCACGGCGTGTTCACCGACAAGCCGGGTGTGCTGAGCAACGACTTCTTCACGAACCTGCTCGACATGAGCACCGAGTGGAAGTCGGGTGCGGCGGAGAACGTCTACGAGGGTGTGGACCGCGCGACGGGACAGCTCAAATGGACGGCCACCGTCAACGACCTGGTGTTCGGCTCGAACTCGGTGCTGCGCGGCATCGCCGAGGTCTACGCCCAGGAAGACAGCAAGGACAAGTTCGTCGAGGACTTCGTCGCTGCCTGGGTGAAGGTCATGAACAACGATCGCTTCGACTTGGATTAACACCCGAGTCTGATCGTCGATAACGAAATGCGGCACCCCGCGGGCTCATCGGGCTCGCGGGGTGTCGCGCGTCCGGCGCCCTTCCTGTTGCTCTCCATCCGCGGTGAGGACGAAGCCGCCGAGGACGAATACCTGGCGATGATGCGGTTCGCCGGGCTCGATACCACCGGCATGCGGCGCATCCGGTTGACGCACGAAGCGCTCGGGCACATCGACCTCGACGACTGGTCCGGAATCATCCTCGGCGGCGGGCCCTACAACATGAGCGATCCCGCGGAGGTGAAGTCGGCCACTCAGCAGCGGGTCGAATCGGAGCTGCTGGAACTCATCGGGCGCATCGTGGACCGCGACTTCCCGTTTCTCGGCTGCTGTTACGGCGTGGGCACATTGGGCACCGTTGTCGGGGCGGTCATCGACCGTACGTACCCGGAACCCGTCGGCGGCATGAAGGTCACGGTCACCGACGCGGGACGCGACGATCCACTCTTCACCGAGCTGCCCGATGTCTTCGATGCCTACGGCGGACACAAGGAAGCCGCGGCGGTGCTGCCACCCGAGGCACTGTGCCTGGCGACCTCACCGCAATGCCCGGTTCAGGCGTTTCGGGTCAGACAGAACGTCTACGCCACACAATTCCATCCCGAGCTCGACCTGGACGGCCTCGACGTCCGCCTTGATGCCTACAAGAACCATGGTTACTTCGCACCGGAGTCAGCGGAGCAGTTGAAACTCGAAGCGCGGCAATGGAAAGTGCGGTATCCGCAGACCATTCTGCGCCGGTTCGTGGACCGGTATGCGCGCTGACGGTTGGTCTTCCTGCTGCCGGGGCACTCCACGGTGATGCACACCGTCGAGTACTCCCCCGGCCGGTCCGCAGATGTCTACGGCGATCCGGCGCAACCGACAGTCCTGATGTGGCACGGTGCCCAGACCGATTCGCGCACTGCGATGCGGCCGCTGGCCGAACGGGTGCATGCGCACGAGCTCGCGGCCGTGCTGGCCGACTGGGACTCACACGCCGACGATCGTGGGCGCAGCGACCTGTTGGCATCGGCGGCGTTTTCGCGTGAGCACGCCGGCGATCGGCCGCTCGTTGTCGTCGGCTGGTCGATGGGTGGCCTGGCCGCGGCCGGTCTCACGGTCCACGCCCGTGAGTTCGATGTCGCCCACACCGTCTGCCTCGCAGGGGCATTCATGGTCGCCGATCCCATCAGCGGATCGCCGTTGCCCGGCGAGCTGGAGGGCGACCCTGTTCCGTTCACGCTGTTGCACGGCGCGCGCGACGATGTCGTCCCCGTCGAGGCGAGCCAGAGATTCGGCGAGACGCTCGAGCGCAACGGCTGGCCCGTCTCGTGCGTCGTGCTGGAGGCCGATCACGGGTCCATCGCCGGCGCGACCTACGACCCTGTCGCCGACCGCTACTCGGAAGCCTCGGATCCGGCGTCGCTATCGGTGGCGACGGATGTGGCGGCGCGAATCGCTGCCACGTTCTGATCTACTCCGCGGTGTCGATGCGGTGGGCCCACCGCAGGTGCCCGCCGCCCATGTCGGTACACACGAACGCCACCCCGTCAGAGCCCTGGGCGGACAAGTTCTGTTCGGGGCAGTCCATCGCGACGTTGTGGATGCCGACCAGGGGCCCAGCCGGCGTCCATACACCCACCCTGTTGCAGACGAAGGTCGCACCGGTGGGACCGAGTCCGTAGTTGAAATACTTGCCGGGCTTGCAGGGCGTCCCCTCGACGACATTGCGCGGGACATTGGGAACGCAGTCGGCGGAATAGCACACCGCCGACGCGTGGGGAGCAAGAGTGATCGAGGCGGCGGCGCACGTCAGGGCCGCCGTCAGCGCCGCGATGTGTGAGCTCGCCATCTCTCGATGGTGACACTCGAATACGAAGTTCGGTGCAAAATCACTTGACCTCAACAATGGTTCAGGTCGCAGAGTCGAATACATGACTACTTCGACGACGCAGTTGACCCGCATTCGGGACGATCTCTGGCAGACCCGGACGGACACGCCCTTCCCGGGCCTCACCACACACGCGTATCTGTGGCGAGGACCACGTGGCAACGTGCTGTTCTACAGCCCCGCCACGGAGGCGGATTTCGACGCGCTCGACGCGCTGGGTGGCGTCAGCGCGCAGTATCTGTCGCATCTCGATGAGGCCGGCCCGAACCTGAAAGGATCGAAGAACGCTTCGGTCGCCGACTGCACGCGCCGGAGCCAGAGATCGACGCCATTGCAGAGCACGCGCGCGTCGACGTGGCGGTCGGTAGTGTGCGCCACGTCGATGGCAGCGGTGTCGAGGTGCTTCCCACGCCGGGCCACTCCCCAGGTAGCACAAGCTATCTCGTGACCGGCGTGACGGGTGAGCGCTATCTGTTCACCGGTGACACCATGTTCCCGACCGCGTCGGGGACCTGGGCGACCTTCCTGGTTCCGGGTCGCGGCGACGCCGGCCAGCTGCGCGAGAGTGTGAAACTGCTGGGCACTGTCGCGCCGGACCTGGTGATCTCGAGTGCCTTCGGTGGCGAGACGGCCTGGATGACCGTCGACCCGCGACAGTGGGCCGAATGCGTGGCGCAAGCGCTGGCGACCGTGCCGTCGTAGATCCGGTTTGCCGGGCATGCCGGCCGGCACCCGGCGTGCATGTTCTCTGCGGTATCCGTGGCCCTCGTTTGTGAAAGCAACGACGGTTTTCACCGTCGTTGCGTCGGTGGATTCACAAACGGGGTCGCGCTAGGGCGTGCGCTGGTCGTAGGTGTCATGCCATCGCCACCACTCGTACGGAGGGCCCTGCGGATAGCCCTCCGGTGAATCCTCCCAATCTTCCTGCCGACCGAGCGGCGTCACGTCGAGCAGGTTCCAGGTGTTGACGAACACCTCGTCCCCGCGCCCGTTCACGAGATACGTGCGGTAGACGCGGTTCTCGTCGTCGCGGATGAAGACGTTGGTGCCGTGCCAGTCCTTGACGCCGAAATCCTCGTCGAAGGCTGCGTCCTTGCCGGGGAGGATCGTGTACCACGGGATATGGTCCCAGCCCATTTTCGCCTTCATCCGCTGCAGCTCGGGTTGCGTTGCGCGCGAGACGTATACAAGCGCGGTGTCGCGGGCATTGAGATGGGCAAGGTTCGGAACGTGGTCAGCCATCAAGGAGCAGCCGACGCAACCGTGGTCGGGCCAACCCGGAAGCCCGGGAACATCACCGTCGCCGGTGCCGGGTTCGATGAACGCGCGGTACACGAGCAGCTGGCGTCGGCCATCAAACAGGTCCAGCAGGCTGACCCTGCCCTGGGGACCCTCAAAGGTGTAGGTGTTGTCGACGGCCATCCACGGCATCCGCCGGCGTTGGGCCGCCAGCGCATCGCGAGCCCGCATCAGCTCCTTCTCCTTGACGAGCATCTCCTGCCACGCAGCCTCCCACTCTTGTGCGGCGACGATTGGTGGTGGCTTCATTTGTATCCCCTCCCTCGTGATTCCGTGGCGAGGTCGTCAGAGCGCCCTGCCTGAAGGCGCGACCAGTGCGCGATCGGTCGCCCCTTGCTGCGCATAGGTTGGCGATCCTCCGCGAGCGGATATATCGGCCAGCCCAGTGGTGAGTCCTCCCACTCTTCCTGGCGTCCGTACGCGGTCAGGTCCATCAGCGCCAGGCTGAAATCCATGGCTTCGACCCCGCGGCGGGTCGTCCAGTAGGTCTCGAAGACACGGTCGCCGTCGCGCAAATAGCAAATCAGGTGCATGAGATTCTTCTGGCGTCCGACGAGCAGCGTCTCGAGCGAGTCCTGCGCCGAGTACCACGGCATCTCCCATCCCATGAAATCGCGGTAGCGGCGGCTTTCGTCGTAGGGGCCCTGGCAGAACACCGCGTAGGTGATGCCCCGAGAGTGAAGGTACGACAGTTCGGTGACCTGGCTGGCGCACCATGTGCAGCCTTCACACTGTGCGGGCGCCGGGTGGCCGGCATGCCACATGAAGTAGTACGCGATCAGTTGCGAGCGCCCCTCGAACGTATCGAGCAGGGTGACCGGCCCTGGCGGGCCGAGCAGCGTTGTAGTGGAGGCGATCTCGACCATCGGCAGACGCCGGCGGGCCGCGGCGATCGCGTCGCCTTCGCGGGTGTGGGCCTCCCGAACCCGTAAGGCATCGATCGCCGCCTGCCACGTCTCGCGGTCGGCGACCTCAGGCATCGAGGTCATGACGCTGCTTCCAGTTCACTCTTGAGGTTGGCCAGTTTCCATGGCCATCCGCCGGAGATCAGGCCGCGCACAGTGCTTTCCGGTGGAAACTCGTCGTGGACGACGGTCAGCTTCACCTGGCCGTCCTCCACTGGTTCGATCTCGAAGGTGACCTTCGACCGCCTCTCGGCCGCCGCCTTTTCCACGACGTCCTCATCGAGGCCCAGCGTCACCAGTTCGGGCACGAAGGTGTGGAAGGTGAACGCGAGCCGCCGATACGGCTCCGACTCGAGAATCACCTGCTCCGGATCCGTGATCTCCAGCCCGGTGCAGTCGGACCACACATACGACGAGCCCTTCTTGAAGTCCGACACCAAGGCGTGACCCATATACCTGTTGGAGAAGGCCGGGTCGGTGATGGCCTGCCACAGGCGTTCGGGTGTGGTGCGGATATAGGTGACATAGACGAATTCGCTGCTGCTCATCGGGTGGGTCTCCAATGCTGTCTTGAGGTCCGCGAGCGTCTGCACCCGCGGCGGTCGTACTGATGGATCCAGCGGTCGGCTATCGCGTTGATCGGTTCCGCGTTGAGGTAGTGCAACTTCTCCCGCCCCCGCCACACGGTGGTGATCAGATTGGCCGCTTCCAACACGGCGAGGTGCTTGCTCACCGACTGGCGGGCCATCGACAACCCCGAGCACAGATCGCGCAGCGTCTGGCCGTTGCGGTCGTTGAGGCTGTCGAGAAGCAAGCGCCGATTCGGGTCGGCCAGCGCCTTGAAAACGTCGTCCATCCCTGCCACCCGGTATATGCAGCCAGTTGGTTGCATTTCTGACGATAGGCAGCCAGATGGCTGCGTGTCAATGGTGAGGCTTGATCTATACCCCGCCGAGCGTGCGCTCGTCGCGAGAATGGCCCCGAACTTCGCAGCCAGCGCACATTCCGCGCGGTTAGGAGGAGGCGTTGAGTTCCTCGAAGCGTGCCACTGCCCAGTCGCGGTCATCGGGTTCGAAGTTCTCGATGTGTGTCACCTGCCCCGTCTCGACGAGCAGCACTGTGACGAGTTCAACCTCAACCGCGACGCCGTCGGGTGACGTGCCCCTCACGACTACGTCGCACACGATGCCCGTGGCCGAATGCGAAAGAACATCGGCGAGGTCGAAGCGCATGTCTGGAACGAGGTCCGCAAACGCGCGAATCGACGTCCAGTAATCCGCGATCGTGTCGCGCCCAGTCGCAAGCTGTCGGTGATTGACAAAAAGCGCATCCGCGGCGTGGGCGGCGAGGACGGCATCCCAGTCGCGGCGGTTCGCCGCCTCCAGTAGTCCCAGCAAGGCCTCGATAACTCCCGGATACTTCACCTCCCCCGAGGCAATCCAACGCGCGTCGAGTTCTCTCATCGCAGCATCAAGGTGATCGCTGTCGAAAATCACACAGTGACATACCAATCCGGCTTCCATGACTTCCGTGATCGACAAGTCCTCCACCGTGGTCGGCTGACCGGGCGCGTCGGTGTCGCGGAACCAGTCACGGCACAGCACTAGACGGTGTCCGCGGATGGCGACTGGCTCGTCAGTCCACCGCCAACTATCGGGCGCTTCGGAGATCATGCTGGGAACGAACTCATGGCGAAGTAAACCCTCGCTGCGCAAGCCTTTCCGTCGGTCGTCGTAGCGCCCATCGGGGG
Source organism: Mycobacterium sp. 852002-51152_SCH6134967 (assembly GCF_001667105.1). NCBI lineage: Bacteria > Bacillati > Actinomycetota > Actinomycetes > Mycobacteriales > Mycobacteriaceae > Mycobacterium > Mycobacterium sp. 852002-51152_SCH6134967. The sequence goes on from NZ_LZIK01000004.1 coordinate 64,336, forward strand.
TGATAAGGCTGCGGAAGACATCGAGGTCACGGTTGTTGAAAGCATCGAGTAGCTGTGTCCGGACCAGCGCTGCGGTGTTTTCGAGCCGATGTGCCGGCCGATTGAGGTCGTCGAACCGCGCGAGCGCAGCGTCCAGATCGACTTCGTCGAACACCTCGCAGCGGCTCAGCGCATGACCGTCGACCGTAAGCAAGATCAGTTCGCGCCATTCACCGTCGAATCCCTCTTGAGACGTGGCCTTCACCACCTGGGTGACGACAGCTCCCAGGGTGTCGAGCCGATGGACGACCTCAGCGTAGGCGCGGATCTTCGGAACGACGTCCCACGTGGCGCTGACCAACGGGATCTGTTCACCCGGCGCGAAGGAGGCGCCGCCACGCCGGTGGTCGATGTTCACCCAGTCCGGGGTGGTCTTGAAGAGCTCGCGCCGGTTGAACGCGGCGTAGCCATCGGCGACAGCCGACCATGTGCGGGCGTGTGGGGCGGCCTCGCCTGCGAGGTATCGGGCTTCGAGTTCGTCGAAGGCGGCATCGATGTCGTCGCTGTCGAAGTTGACGATGTCGACCACCAGGTCATCGTCGTCGACCTCCAACACGGATAGTAGTTCTACAGTGATCGGTCGTTCTATATCCGCGATGTCGCGGTAGGTCTGGTGAATCAATGAAAGGTGCGAACCTCTGATCGCTACGGCTTCGATGTCGGTCCGCCAGCTTTCGGGGACTTCGAACACGGCCTGCGCAGCTTTTGTGCGTTCGACTCCGGAGTGGATGGCATTCAGGCCTTTTCGGCGGTCATCTACTCGCCCGGCTGGGGCGACAAGTGCGAGAAATGCACTCTGGTTGCGGTTGTTGAACGCTTCTGCGGCGCGAGTCCAGGCCTCCGTCGCAGCGTTCTCGAGCCGAGGTGCCGGCCGGCTGAGTTCGTCGAATCGCGCTACTGCGGTATCGAGGTCCGCTTCGTCAAAGATCTCACAGCGGTTTATCGCCTCACCGTCAAACGTCAGGAGGGTCACCTCACGCCACTCGGCGAGGAAGCCCTTGCGTGAAGTGCCGCTCTCGGTGTGCGTGAAGACAGCCCCCGTCTCGCTCAGCCGATGCACGGCTTCGATGCGTGTGCTGATGTCGGACGCGAGCTTCCACGATTCGCGAACGTAGGCGTGCACATCGCCAGGCGCAGAAGCGATCACTTGGCGGTGGTCGATGTTCACCCAGTCGTCAGTGGTCGCGGACAGTTCGTGCCGGTTGAAGGCGTCATAGGTCCGGATGACGAGTGACCAGGTGTGCGCGAAGGATGCGGCTTCCCCGGCAAGGTAGCGCATGTCGAGATCTTCTAGCGCGGAGGCGATGTCGTCAGGATCGAACGCTACAACGCGGTTTATCAATCCGTTCGAACCCAGTTCGACGACACCCACCAGCTCGTTCGTCACTGGTCGCTCAGGAATGTTCTCGTCGACCCAGAAAGTACGAATCAGTGAGAGACGTGCACCTCTCACGGCGATGGGGTCGGCTTCCATTTGCCAGCCGTGGGGTGCAAGTTCGAACATCAGGCCGGCATGTGCTCGTTGGTCTGGACCGGAGATCAGAGCCTGTAGACCTTTGCGGCGATCGTCGACCTGGCGGTCGGCGGTGACGAGCTCAAGGTAAGCGTCGAGGTCGCGTCGGTTGAATGCATCCACTACCGACGCCCACTTTCTCGTTACGGTGTTCTCGATTCGTGGCCGCGGCCTATTGAGTTCATCGAATCGAGCGAGTGCGGCATCAAGGTCGGCCTCGTCGAACAACTCACACCGCTCGATCGAATCTCCCTTGACGGTGAGGAGCTGAACAAATCGCCATTCGGCATCGAAGCCCTCCGGCGACGTACCGCGGGTTACAGCCGTGATGAGCACCGCCGCGTCGCTTAGGCGGTGCACCACTTCGATGTGGGCGCTCAAGTCGGGAGTCACATCCCAGACGGCCGGATGCTTCGACGCGGCGGAGACGTCGGATGCGAACGGTGTGCCCCGCCGGTGGTCGAAAAAGGTCCAGTCCCGGTCGAAATGCTCATGGCGATTCAACGCCGTATATGCCTGTGTCACAACCGACCACGTTTGCGCGTGGACCAGCGCCTCCCCCACGGCGTACCTGGCGTCGAGATCTGCGAACGCAAGCGTGAAATCCTCAAGGTCGAACACCGTGTTCGCGACCAGCCGGTTGGCAGCATCGGTTTCGACGATCAGGAGTGCTTCTGCAGCGACCTCATCGCTTGGCAGTGCGCGAGCCGCGAATCGGCTGCGGCACAACGCGAGGCGCTCCCCGCGAGTCGCGATGACGGGCGACCCCATGTACTTCAAGCCAACGTCAGCAACGGACTGCATGTTCTCGACATGGATTGCGCGACCGCGCCGAACGCCGGCATTGACGACCCGGCGGTGATCGTAGGAGGTGAAGTCCTCGGCCATAACCTGTTGCAATGTCTCCCAGTCCCGCGCCTCAAAGCACGCCAACGCGCGTGTCAACGCACGGGTGGCTGCGTTCTCCGGCTGACGCGGGCGAGCGCTCAGCTCGTCGAACTTGGAGATCGCAATGTCCAGATCGGCTTCTTCGAACAGGTCGCAGCGATTCGTGGCGGTGCGGTCAATCGTCAGCAGGGCGATCATCCGCCATTCGGCATGAAAGCCTTCTGGCGAACGGCCATACGCCGTGTGCGTGAGGACGGCACCGCGATCGTTCAACCGATGAACGCACTCGATATACATCTTGTTGTCCGGTGTGACGTCCCAAGCGGATCGGATATAGGCGGCAAGATCTTCCGCGGCGAAGGTTTCGCGTACTCGGTGGTCGACAGTCTCCCAACTCAATATGCGCGGAACTTCGTGCCTGTTGAACATGGCGTAGGCCTCTGCGATGCCCGACCACACCTCGGCATACGGGGCTGCTTCACCCGCTAGGTATCGGGCGTCGAGTTCCGCGAAGGCGGCGTCGGTGTCGTCGAGATCGAAGACCACCATTGACGTAGCGCGTTCGTCGGCGCCGATCTCGACGATGACGACCGACTGGTTATCGAACGCCTCCGGCCCCTCGTCGCGGATGAACACTCGGCTACGAGTTAGGAACAGCCGGTCGCCGCGAGTCGCAATGACGTCGGAGGTTATATGTGTACCGCCGAGCTCCGTGACTGTGCGCGCATCGGCCATCGCGGCATCGCGACCGTGCCGGATACCCGCGTTCACCACACGGCGACGGTCGTCCACCCAATACCTCTCTGCCAGCATTTTGGCCGAGGCGTCATAGTCGTGGGCTGCATGGTGCTCAAGGAGACGGTCATACATCCGTGTTGCGCTGTTTTCGAGCTGTGGTGCTGGGCGGTTTAGTTCTTCGAACTTCGCGAGCGCAGCGTCAGCGTCGGTTTCGTCGAACAACTCGACACGGCTCAGCAGGCCACCATCGAACATCGCGAGCGTGATCACGCGCCACTCGGCGGAGAAGCCCTGGGGTGACGTTCCGGTCGCCACCCGTGTGACGACCGCCCCGAGATCGCTCAGCCGGTGCACCGCCTCGATGTAATTGGAGATGTTTGGTGCTAACTCCCACGATGTATGGACGTACGGAAACAGTTGTCCTGGTGTAAATGTCGTCACCTTCCTGTGATCGATGTTGATCCAGTCGGGTGTCGTTGCAGGCAGTTCGCGGCGGTTGAACGCGGCGATGGCGTTCGAGAGGGCAGTCCACGTATGGAGGTGGGCTGCGCCGTCGCCGGCTCCGTATCGTGCGTCCAGTTCCGCGAAGGCGGCATCCATACCATCGCGGTCGAACATCACGCATGCCACGATCCGGTCGTCGACGTTTGTTTCGATGACCGCGAGAATCTCGGTGTGAAACGCCTCGGGCCGCTGGTCTCGGCCGGAGGTGCGAAACCGACTCAGCGCGAGGCGATGACCTCGGGTAGCGAGCACCGTCGAGGTCAGCGTCCGGGTTCCGACGTCGGCGACGGCCTGCCAGTCGGCGACGTTGAGTTTGGGTCCTCGCCGTTCCCCCACTCCGACTACCGGTCGCCTGTCGTCCGTGCGGACGTTTCCGGCGAGCGTGTCCGCCATACCGGCCCAGTCACGGGCGCCGAAGCACTCGCAGAATCGGTCGGCCGTCCGGCTCGCAGAGTTTTCTGGTCGTTGCGGAGATCGGTTGAGCTCGTCGAAGCGAGCAAGCGCGTTGTCGAAGTCATCCTCGTCGAAAAGTTCTGACCGGTTGATTCGATCGCCTCGAACCGTCGTCAATCCGATCTCGCGCCACTCGGCAGTGAAACCTTCGCGCGACGTACCTTGAATGACGCGGGTGACCAGGGCTCCAATGTCGGTGAGGCGGTGTACCGCTTCGATGTAGATGCTGATGTCTGGATCGAGAACATCCCAGGTGGCCTTTAAGAATGGCTCAAGCTCGTTCGGGGCGAACGACGTCACTCGCCGATGGTCGACGTTGATCCAGTCCGGCGTCGTCTGCGGCAACTCATGCCGAAGCACGGCGGCGTAGGCGCCGGCGATGACCGACCACGCGTGTGCGTGAGCGGCTGCTTCTCCGGCGAGGTAACGTGTTTCGAGTTCCTCGAACGCAGCATCGATGTCGACGATGTCCCACACAACCACCGCTGAGAACAGTCCGTCGGCGTTGATCTCGATAGCCTGTATGACATCGAGTTGACTCGCCCCCGGATCCCGACCCGCAGCGCGAAAACGTGTGAGCGCGAGCCGCTCACCGCGGACGGCGACGACTTCTGATGACAGGTTCCCCCACAGCCCAATATCGACAGCCGACCGAATGTCTTCAATCGCGTGGGCTCGACCATGTCGCACTCCTGAGTTCACGATTCGACGTCGATCATCGTAGTAATAATCATCGGTGAACAGGCTTGCTATGGTCTCCCAGTCCTTCGCCGCCAGGTGCGTGCGGAATCGCACTCCCGCTCTGCTGGCGGCATTTTCGCACCGCGATTCGGGCCGGCTGAGCTCCTTGAATCTCGCGGTGGCGGCTTCAAGGTCGGTTTCGTCGAAGAGCTCGCAGCCGCTGACCAGTGGACCGTCGGTGGTCATCAAGTTGAGCATCCGCCATTCGGCCGGAAACCCCTCAGCTGTCGTTCCGCGGGAGACCTGCGTGACGAGCGCTACTTTGTCGCCTAGCCGGTGCACTGTCTCGATGTAGTTGTGAAGATCTGGAGTGAGTTCCCAGAGGGCGGCGGTCACTTCCCGAAGATCACTGGTGGCAAGCGGTGTCCCCCGACGGTGATCGACGTTTGACCAGTCTGCCGTCGACGGCGGAATTTCGTGGCGAGCGAGGCTGGCGAAGACATCCACAACAACCGTCCACGTCTGGGCGTGACTCGCGGCTTCGCCTGCGATGTAGCGAGTTTCGAGTTCTGCGAATGCCGCTTCGAGACTGTCGGGGTCGAACGCGGCGTACGATGCGAACCGGTTGTTGGCGTCGACTTCGATGATTTCGATTGTATCGGCGTGGAAACCACGTTCGCCCGAATACCGGGTCTGTTTGAGGACGAGTCGCTCCCCGCGGGTGGCGATGACATCTGACGATCGAATGGTGACCCCGATTTGAGCCAGGGCCTGCAGATTTGCGATTTGTGCATTCTTGCCGGTTATGACCGCAGCGCTCACGGTATGACGGCGGTCATCCATGATGATGTCCTCGGTGAAGACTTCACCTAGGGCATCCCAATTTCGCTCCGCAAACAGAGCGCGAAATCGGTCAGCCACTCGGCTGGCTGCGTTTACGACTCGGGGTTCCCGCCGACTCAGCTCATCGAACTCCGTCAACGCGGCATCAAGATCGACTTCGTCGAATATCTCACAGCGACTTACCAGCTCGCCCTCGACCATCACAAGGTCGATCTCTCGCCACTCCGCGTAGAAGCCTTCTCGCGAGGTACCGGTCACCGCTCGAGTCACGACTGCTCCCAGCTCAGAGATCCTGTGGACCGCCGCGACGCGGATGTCGAGATCGGGTGTCTCAGCCTGGGAGGTGCGAATGTAGGCACCGAGTCGGCCGGCTGTGACCGGCGCCAACCGTCTGTGATCGACATTCACCCAGTCGGACGTCGTCGGCGCCAGTTCGTTGCGATTCAGTGCCGCATAGCCTCTGGCGATGACCGTCCACGTCTGTGCGTATGCGGAGCCCTCGCCGGACATGTACCTGGTGTCGAGTTCCTCATGGGCGCCCCCGGCGTCGTCGAGATCGAATGTGACGAGCGATGCTATCCGCTCGTCGGAGTCGATCTCGACCAGTTGAAGCAGGTCGACCTGGAACGCATCGGACACTCCGTCGGCGCTGACGGCGTACCGGACAGATGTCAGGGCCAGGCGTGAGCCCCGGGTAGCAAGAACGGCTGTGGTCGCATCCGGATCGCCGAAATTCGTGACAGCTCGGAAGCTTTCGACCACAGCATCGGAGCCATGCAGATCGACATTGACCACCTGGCGTCGGTCATAGCCCTCGAAGCCGTCGCCCACCAGGTCGGCCAAGGCGGCCCAATCTCGCGCCCTGAAGCACAAGTACAAGCGGTCACTTACTCTGGTCGCTGTGTTCTCGAGCCGATGCACCGGACGGCTGAGCTCGTCGAATCGGGCGAGTGCGGTGTCGACATCCGTTTCGTCAAAGAGTTCGTACCGTTCGATCTGGTCGCCATCGATCAGCAGGATGTTGACCACCCGCCACTCGGCTTCGAAACCGCCTTTCGTTACGCCGCGAGACCGGGTGGTGACGACCACACCGCGTTCGCTGATCCGATTAACTACCTCGATGTACGTCCGTAGATCCGGCGTGAAGTCCCGTTGGGTGATTACGGCGGGCGTCAGGTCATCTGGCGCATACCGGGTCAGCCGGCGGTGATCAACGCTCGGACAATCCACCCCTTCGTATTCGGGTCGGTTGAAGGCTGCCGTGAGCTGTGTGACTGTCGACCACGTCTGCGCAAACGGCTCAGCCTCGCCGGCCGAGTATCGTGCGTCGAGTTCGGCTATCGCGGCGTCGAAGGCCTCGAGGTCGAACACGATTCTGGCTGTCATCCGACCGTCGTCGTCGATCTCCACCACATCCAGCGTCTCGGCTGTGAACCCGTCTGACGTCGTCCTACGGTTTTCAAACAGGGTGTGGCTGAGACAGAGACGGTCGCCTCGTAACGCAATGGGGGTGATTGTGATCCGTGGACCGACAGACGCAATTGCTCGGATGTTCTCGAGCGCTGTGGCACGATCGTTGCTCACGCGGCGAAGTCCCTGTCGCCGGTCTTCGGTGAGATAGTTCTCAACCAGGAGCGCACCAATCTCATCCATACGGTTCTCGACGTAGAGCCCGTTCGCTCGGTCATCAGCTCGAGTCGCAGCATTCTCGAGCGGACCCTGCTGACGACGCTCGTTGAGGCGCGCATGCAGGGCATCCAACTCTGCATGCGCGGCGCCCAGGTCGTCGGCGTCGAACCAAACCTGCAACGAGATGTGACCGTCGTCGTCGATGCCGTAGATCTGCAAAAATTCGTCCTGCGGCGCACCTGGACTCATGTCGGTGCTGCCCACGAACAATCGGGAGAGCGCCAAGTGGTCGCCTCGCACCGCGACAACCGATTGGCTGATCCGTACGTTACCGCTCGTCTCGAAGATGGTTCTGTTCTGGTGCACCCAGTTGCCTTGCTGCAGATCGGCTTGTGTGAACCCGATGATCCTCCGTCGACTCTCGACGACATCCTCTGCAGCGAAAAGCCGTTCGAACTCGTCCCACGCCTGTCGGTTGATGGCATTGATCACGCGCTGCCCCACCTCGACGCACGCATTGGACAACTCGACAACCGGTTGCTTGGCGGCGCTCGGCTCGGGTGCCGCAAACGTCCCCAGAAGCTTCCGTGCCTTCTCCGTAAGAGCAGCAGCACCTTTCCGGTCGTACAGCGTGACCGCCTGCTCTGCCGCGACGCGCATTCCAGCTGCATCACCAGCAATATGCAGAACCGTCGCCAACGCCAGGCAGGCATCGCCGTGATCGACCAGGGCATCCGTCGCGCCCGCCAGGCTCACCGCCTCTTCCGCAACCTCCCTGGCCCGACCGTGGGCACCGGCGCGGGCGAGCAGATGTGCCCTGACCGAGCGCCACGCGATCGACGCCTTCGACCCATGTCCGGCGAGACGTTCGCTCACTGAACATAATTCGTCCGCCTCGTCGGCTCGATCCAAAGCGAGGCAGGCCCGCGCCAACAACGCCGCCGTGTCCGCCGTGTCGATGTCGAGACCCATACGGTGGAAACCCTCATAGGCCCGACGCAAGTACGGTTCGGCGGCTGCCGCGTCGTCGGCCACCAACTCGATGATGCCCGCGAACTGGTCGACCTCCAGAAGCGCGTGACGCAGGCCGAGTTCGGTCAGCGTCCGTCTCGCCGACTCGATCAGGCGACGTCCCTCGGCGGCCCGTCCCCGGAGCGCGTCGAGCACCGCTTGACACCGCGTCGACGTCGCCTCCACCAGCGGTGACCCGGTCGTGATGCGTAGAAGGCGCACCACATCCAGACACCGACCGCCCGCACGCGGAACCGGATTGGGTCCCCATAGCGCCGCCAGCGGCGCACCCGCGAGTACTGCGTTGACCCGGCTGTGGTCACGGGCCCGTCGTGCCGCCGTCAGTGCCTGGTCCAAAGCCGTTTCGCAGTCACCGATGCGGCCCAGACGCGCCAGGCATCCGGCGCGGACGGTGTGCGCCTTGGCCTCCCCCGCGGCGTCGTCCAACGCCGCCAGTCGTTCGGCGGCCACGTTCACCGCCGACTCGATATCGTCGAGCCGCTCGGGATCGGTGAGCATCGAAAGCTCACCGTCAAAACAGATCCCCCATGCCCCGAGCCTGCCCGAATCGCCAGCAGTCGCGCGTAATTGCGTTACCGCATCTTTGGCTGATGTCACATCGCCGGCGGCGAGCAACGCCTCGCAGTGGGCGATCAGCAACTCGGCTTGCAACGCGTCGCGGTCGGGTAGTTCGTCGTCCAGTTCCTCGAGCGCATGGAGCGCACGGTCATAGAGGTCGGCCGCGCCTTCGTAAGCCACCCGCGACATCGCCTGATCCGCCGCACGCCGGCAGTATTCGACCGCCTTGACCGCGTTTCCGGCCCAAGCACATTCGAAGTAGTGATAGGCCAACTCGGCCAGCAGCTCGTCATCGGCGCCGGCTTCGCCTTCGAGCGTCCCCGCGATGCGCTGATGCAACCGCATGCGTCGCACGGAGGGAAGCTCGGCAAGCAGCGACTGCCGCACCAGGGCGTGATTGAACCGGTAACGGCCCCCGGGCTCCTCGATGACGATGCCCGACTTAGCGGCCTCGTCGAACGCATCCACAAGGTCTTCACCCACCACCTGCTCGACGAGTGTCAACGCGAACCGGCTCCCCACGACCGCGGCCGCCGCCAGCGCCTTGTTCGTCTCGGCCGTGAGTCGGGACAGCCTGCGGCTCACCGCCTCTCGGACACCCTGCGGCAGCGTGCTCGGATCCCAACGACCCCCGCTTTCCTCCACGTGGCGCAGGGCCTCGATCAGAAAGAACGGATTGCCACCTGTCACCGTCGCCAGCGCCCGGCCCAGTTCTTCGTCGTGGTAACCGACTTCAGCGACATAGGCGGTGACGTCGCCTTCTTCGAGGCCACTGAGCTGCAGCCGAGTCGCGGTACCGTCGCGGTGAAGGTCGGCGAGCATCGCGGCCAGCGGATGGGAGCGGTCGAGATCGGTGCTGCGGTACGTGCCGATGATCTGGACTCGAGCTTCATCCCCGAAACGCAGCAGGTGCCGCAACAACAACAGCGTCGGTTTGGCCGCCCAGTGAAGGTCGTCGAGGATCAGCACGACGGGGGCGGTCGCGGAGGCTGTACCCAGGAGAGCGACCACCGCGTCGAACATCGCGTAGCGCTCGGTGTCCGGATCGGCACGCGGCGGCACGGTCACGTCGGGCAGCGCATCGCCCAGTCCCGGCACCAACGGCAACAGCGACTCGACACCTCGCACGCTCCGCAGCCGGTTGGAGTCGACGCACGACACCAGCGAGCGCAATGCCTCGGCGAACGGCTGATACGGCGCGCCGAGGTCTTCATCGCAGCGGCCGTACAAGACGACGGCGCCCTGTTCGTACGCGTGACGCGACCATTCTCCGGCCAACCGCGTCTTGCCCACGCCCGGTTCGCCGGCGATCAGCACCGCCCGGGTGCCCGCCGCAAGGGTCGACTGCCATGCCGACACCAGTCGTTCCAGTTCATGCCCACGTCCGACGAACGGTCCCGGGCCGACGAGGACGCCGGGCAGCGCAGGCCGCACCATCGGTGCCTCGGTCGTGGGCGGAGCGGGATCGTCCGCGGTCTCCATGCGCAGTTCGAACACGTGCTCCGGTCGAGGAAGGTTGCGCAACCGGCGCGTGCCCAGGTCAGCGAGAACGACGTCATCCGGCAGCGAGTCGATGACAAGCTCGGCGGTCGCGCCGGAACACAGGATCTGACCACCCGTGGCCAGGGAACGCAGACGCGCAGCGCGGTTGACTGCCCGGCCGAAGTAGTCACCGTCCCGAAACTCCACTTCTCCGGTGTGGAGCGCCACCCGGATCCGCATCGGGTGCGCGAGCCGCCAATCCTCGTGACCGATGGCTCCCTGCAGTTCGATCGCGGCCGCCGCGGCCGCCGACGGCCGGTCGAACACCGAGAACGTCGCATCCCCTTCGCCGCGGGTCTTGATGAGCCGACCGCCGCGCGACGTGACGACCTGCTCAACGATCTCGTCGTGCCGGGCGAGCGCCCTCCCCATCGCGTCGGCATCGGCCTCCCACGCCGCCGTCGATCCCTCGATATCGGTCAGCAGGAACGTCACCGCGCGGGTGACCGTCGAAAGCTGCTGCGACTGAGGCATTTCCAACGCGGCATCCTGCGCGACGATCGCCGCCTCCAGCCTCCGCAACTCCGGTCCGGGATCGACACCCAGCTCCTCGGCCAACAGCGACCGCGCCCGCCTGTATGCGCCCAATGCCTCGCCCTGACGTCCCGCCCGGTACAGCGCGAGCATCAGGTGACCCCAACGACGTTCGCGCAGAGGCGCTTCGGCGATCGCGGACTCGAGTTCCCCTACGATCTCGGCGGCGCGACCCGTCGCGAGCAGGGCGTCGGCCCGGTCCTCCACCAGGGCGGCGTGACCTTCGAGCCAGCGCGTCTTCTCCGACGATCCCCGCGAGCTGTCCGGAAGTTCAGGAATGCCACGCCACAGGGCCAGCGCCTGGTCGAACAGGCTCACCGCGCGGGTCGGGTCGCCCGCGGCAAGGGCCTTACGGCCGAGTTTCGCGGCGGTCTTGTAGCCGACGGCGTCGATTTCGGTGGTGCTCAGGGTCCAGCCGGTGCCCTCCGTCAACACAAAGCCGTCCCCCAGGGCGCGACGCAGCGACGAGACGTGGGTCTGCAACGCCTTGGTGGCTGTCCGCGGCGGCTCGTCGCCCCAGAGCAGCGCGACGAGAGTGTCGGCCGACACGACCGAACCGCCGTGCAGCCCGAGCATGGTGAGGATGGCCCGGGGCTTGGCACCGGGGATGGCGACCGGCAACCCGTACTGCCGGACCTGCAGAGGTCCCAGAACCCCCAGTTCCACCTCTTGGAGCGTAATCACATCGCGATCGTCTGAGGGCCGATTCAACATGCGGTCAAGAACCGGTAAAGAACCCTGTGAGCTGGGTCTTTGCGCTGGCAACGAAACCCGGTCCCCGGGTGTGGCAGGCTCAGCTCGTGGAGCTGCCCACACCGGATCCCGCCCTGCCCCATCTGGCCGATGTGGTGCCGTCGATCCTGTCGGCGATGGGCGCCCGCGGTTTCGAGAACTCCCTCGGGCTCGTCGATGACCTCGGAGGCGCCTGTGTCCTGCTGATCGACGGTTTGGGCGCCGAACTTCTCGACCGGTACGCCGCCGATGCACCCACTATGGCGTCGCTCCGGGGCAGGACGGTGACCGTCGGCTTCCCGTCGACCACCGCCGCGGGGCTGGCGGCCGTCGGCACCGGCCGCCACTCCGGCGAGCACGGGTTCGTCGGCTACTCCTTCCGAGTGCCGGACGCCGGTGTCATCAACGCCCTGCGATGGCGCCCGCACCCCTGGGGCCAGGACCTTCGCGGCACCGTCATCCCTGAACAGATGCAGCCACTGCCCACCACTTTCGAGCGGGCCACCTCGGTGGGCGTCGCCGTCAGCGTCATCTCCGGGGCCGAGTTCACCGGCTCCGGCCTCACCCGCGCCGTGCTTCGCGGCGGACGCTACGTGGGTGTTCATGCACTCGGCGATCTCGCGGCGGCGGTGCAGACCACGCTGTCCGACGGCGGATTCTGCTACGGGTACCACGCCGAGCTCGACATGCTGGGCCACCTGTACGGCCCGGGGTCGACGCAATGGCGCATGCAGCTGCGACAGATCGACACGCTCATCGAATCGGTGGTCGAAGCGTTGCCGCCGGGCGGGTTGCTGGCCGTGGTGGCCGACCACGGAATGGTCGAGGTCTCCCCTGGTCGCACGGTCGACGTCGACGCCACCCCGGCGCTGCTCGACGGCGTGGAGGCGGTCGCCGGTGAGGCGCGGGCCCGGCACGTCTATATAGAGGACGGTTCGCAGGGCGATGTGCTCGACGCCTGGCGGACCGTGCTGGGTGAGCGCGCGTGGGTGCTCTCCCAGGAGGAAGCCATCGAGGCCGCCTGGTTCGGACCCCAGGTCAGCGACGAGGTCCGGCCCCGCATCGGCGATATCGTGGCCGCCGCCCGCGACACCGCGGCGATCGTGCGGCGCACCGCCGAGCCGCTGGAATCGTCACTGATCGGGCATCACGGGTCGCTCACCTTCGCTGAACAGACGGTTCCGCTGCTGCTGGCGCTCGGCTGAGTTCTCGTCGCAACCCTCGCGGTGCACGGCAGATCGACTGGAGTCCAACGTGATTCAGATCGTGATGCGGCATTGCAGCGGCAATTCGATTGCTGCACGGCGAAATTCGACCGGTGGTATTCGGCGTTGCTATGTCGACGTCAAAAGGGTGACTCCGCAATGCTATTCGTGAAGTAGGCAATAGAAACCGCAGGCTGTGAAGGCCATCACAGAATTTGGTGGCGTTGTCCGGAAACTTGTAGCGTCCGACCGCGTGTTTGCTATTGCCACGCTTTTGACGCTTGTAAACCAGGTGTCCGGCACGCCGTACGTCACCGGCGGCGACTCGCCTGCCGGTACGGACTGCTCGGGCCTGGTGTCTTGGGTGACGAATGCAGCGACCGGTCGGCCCGTGTACGGGGACCGGTTCAACACGGGAAACATCGAAAGCGCGCTGCTCGAGCGTGGGTTCCAGTACGGCACCCAGCCGGGCGCGCTGGTCGTCGGCTGGAACAGCGGCCACACGGCGGCCACCCTGCCCGACGGCACTCCCGTCTCGTCCGGTGAGGGCGGCGGCGTGAAGATCGGGGGCGGCGGCGCCTACCAGGACCAGTTCACCAACCACATGTTCCTGCCGGTGCCGCCTGAGCAGCCGATGGTCCCGGGCGCCCCGCCCGCGCCGGTGGTCATGATGGCCGGGCACGAGCCCGCCCCGCCGGGCGCTCCGATTCCCCCGCCCACGTTGCCGCACGGCAAGGCGCCGGAAAACGGGCTGCAGGTGGACACCATCTTGGTGGCCCGTGCCGTCAGTGCGACGTTTCCCGAGATCCTCACCATCGGCGGCGTCCGCTCCGACTCCTTGAAATGGCATCCGCATGGGTTGGCGATCGATGTGATGATCCCGGATGCCCGTTCGGCGGCGGGGAGGGAACTCGGGGACAAGGTCCTCGCCTACGTCCTGGCGAATGCGGAACGCTTCGGACTCGAGCACGCCATCTGGCGGCAGACCATCTACCGTTCCAACGGCTCGAAGAATGTCATGTCGGACCGCGGCTCGGACACGGCCAACCATTACGACCACGTGCACATCGCTACGGCGGGCGGCGGATTTCCGCAAGAGGGTCAGGTCTATCTTCGCTGATCCTGACCGCTGAGGTCGTCGAGGACTTGGTAACCCCCGTTGTATCCGGGGATGAAGGTGATGCCGGGCCCGCCGTGGCAGCCGGCGCCGCCGAGGTATAGGCCGTCGATGCCGATTGGCAGATCGCGAAAACCCTTCGGGCCGGGCCGGTTCGGGCCCATGAGGTCGGGGTGCAGCAGGCCGTGGCAGAAGTCGCCGGCGGGAGCGCCGAACATCGTGTTCATGTGGTACGGCGCGAAGGTGATGTGCCGGATCTGGATGTCTTTGAAGTTCGGTGCGTAGCGGGTGATCTTGTCGATGACGCGTTGGGCCATCTCGTTTTTCAGCTGGCCGTGTTTTTCGCGGGGCGTCTCGACGGGGAACGCGTAGGCGTAGGCGCTGGCGGCATGCTTGCCGGGCGGCGCCATGTTGGGGTCGTGTCCGGACGGGATCTGGATGCCGAGTGACGGGTTGTCGGGAACGATGCCGCGGCAGGCGTTCTCCCATTGCCGCTGCTGTTCTTCGGGTGAGCCGAAGATGCCGACCGAGGGTTGCATGCCGGGTTCGTTCAGCAGGTCGTACGGCGGGGCGAACTCGGGCAGGCCGTCGAGGGCGAAGTGCATCTGGACGAAGGAGGCGCGGTGGTCGCGGCCCTGGAGCCGTTCGAGTAGTTGGGCCGAGAGATGCTCGGGCTCAACGAGTTCGGTGAGGGTGGTGTCGGGGGAGAGATTAGAGACGACGACCGGGGCGGTGATGGTGTGGCCGTCCTTGCAGCGGACGCCGGTGACCTTGCCGTTGTCGACGAGGATCTGCTCGACCTTGGTGCGGTAGCGGATCTCGCCGCCGCGGCTTTCAAACATCTCGCGCAAGTGCTCGGTCAGCGCGCCGATACCGCCTTCGAGTTTGGTCATCATCGCGGTGCCTTCGTCGGGGACGGCGAGGGCGAAGGCTAGACAGGTTGCGCTGCCGGGGGTGTAGGGCCCGCGGTAGGTGGAGTTGATGGCGAGGAAGGCGAGCATGCCGCGCATGACGGCGTGGCGCTTGCGGTCGGGTAGGTAGCGGTCGATGACGTCCATCGCGGAGCCGAACAGGGTCTCATGGATGGCGCGTCGCTCGGATTCGTTTGTGGCGCAGGCGTACATCTCGTCGATGGTCTTGGGTGGTTTGCGGACGTCGAAGCGGCCGAGCGCGCGGGCGGGACCTTGGCTCCAGGCGATGAGTTCGGCCATGCCGGTGACGGCGTCGGTGCCGTGCTTGTCGGCGAGGTGGGTCATCAGTTGCATGGGGTCGCGGTAGAAGACCATGGCTTCTTCGCCGGCCTCGCCGATGTTGACCGACATGACGTCGGAGTCGACGGTGGGCAGGGTGTCGAGGCCGAGGTCCTTGGTGATCTCGCTGGGGGTGGGGAACTGGACGGACCCGGCGATCTCGTAGCGAAAGCCGTCGATGAGTTCGACCGTGGCGGCCATGCCGCCGGCGTAGGTGTTGGCCTCGAGGCACAGGGTGCGCAGGCCGGCGCGTTGGAGGAGCGCGGCGGCGGTCAGGCCGTTATGGCCGGCGCCGACGACGATCGCGTCATAGTTATTCATGCGCGCAGGGTATGGCAGTACTGACATAATTGTGGCGGTACTGACAGAATCTTTGCGATACGATCGCGGGACTATGGCCATGCCCGTGAACCTGCATCAGCAGCGCAGTCAGGCGACGAAAGAGGCGCTGCGGCGGGTGGGGTTGGCGCGGTTCGCGAAGGACGGGTTCGCGAATGTGACGGTGTCGCAGCTGGCCGAGGAGGCCGGGGTCACCGAGCGGACGTTCTTCCGCCACTTCCCCACGAAGGAAGCGGTGCTGTTCGCGGACTACGAGACGCACTTGGAGTGGTTGGCCGAGGCGCTGGCGCGGCGACCGGCGTCGGAGTCGCTGTTCGATGCGGTGATGGCGAGCGTCGAGAGCTTCCCGCACGACCTGGAGGTGGTGCGCCAGGCGGCACTGCTGCGGGCGAGTCTGATCGGTGAGCGGGCGGCCGGTCACCTGCGGGTGGTGCAGACGTCGTTCGCGGCGGTGATCACCGACTTCGTGCGGACGCGCTATGCGGAGGTTCCCGGCATCTCGCTGAAGGCCGAGGTGGCGGGCGCGGTGCTGGCCGCGGCTTTAGTTGTGGCCGTGGAGAACTGGGGGCGGGACGGTTGCGTTGGCGATCTCGGGCAGATCGTCGCCGAGGGCGTGCAGTTGGTGCGGTCGGGGCTCAAGCTGTAGGGGTGGCGGATCTCATCGACGAAAGTGTTCTTCAATTGTGTTCACCGACGTCGGTGAATCCAGCAAAAGGGCTGTTCATCTGACCGTTATCCGCGAAGCGAAGTTCTGATGCATCGCGGCTCCTGTGCGTATGGTTCTGACGCGATTTCGCGCGAGAGTCGACTACCCTCCGCCCCGTGGACTTGGGGGTTTATGAATCGCTGCTGACAGAGCGCCTTGTTCGGCAGCTGGCACTGGAGGATGCCGCCCGCGCTGAGTACAGCAACGTGGAGGACGCGGAACAGAGCCTGGCGATCGCACGCCATCTTTTCCCGATTATTGAACGTTCGCTGCGCGCAGCCCGTACGGCAGAGGATCGATCAGATATCGCTCGTCGAGTCCTCGATGTGCTTTCAGAAACCTTCGCGGAAGGTGAAGCGCTTCAGGGCGTTGAATCGGGAAAAATCACCCGGCTCGATGAAGTCGCCGCCGCAACGGCACGGGACACTCTTCGCTTACCCCGTCCCGCGACGCCCTTCTCCGACGCCGCCCTCATGACGAATGCGCGCGACGAGCCCACCTTGGCGGCGGAACTGCGTGCCGAAATGGGCAGCGCCGATGAAGTGGACCTCCTGTGCGCTTTCGTGAAATGGCAGGGGCTCCGACTACTGGAAGATCAGCTCCTTGAATTACAGCTACGCGGTGTGCCGCTACGGGTTATCACAACGACCTACCTCGGCGCGACGGACGCACGCGCGCTAGACGCCCTGGTGAACGAGTTCGGCGCCGACGTTCGGGTCAACTACGAGACCGACCGCACTCGCCTGCACGCGAAAGCATGGTTGCTTCGACGTAGGACCGGATTCCACACTGCGTACGTCGGCTCGAGTAACTTATCGCATGCCGCGCTCGTCGACGGCCTCGAATGGAACGTGCGGTTGTCCGCCATCTCAACACCACACCTTCTCGAAAAGTTCCGCGCTACATTCGATTCCTATTGGGAAAACCGGGAATTCGAGCCTTATTCGCCGAGCAGTGATGGCGAACGCCTCCGCGTGGCGCTTGAGACAGCATCCGGGATCCGCAGTAGCGATCGTGTGACCATCACGCTCTCGGGGTTGGAGGTACACCCGAAGGCCTATCAAGCCGAGATGCTAGAGCAGCTTGATGCCGAACGGACCATCCACGATCGGCATCGCAATCTCATCGTTGCCGCGACGGGTACTGGCAAGACCGTCATCGCTGCCCTCGACTACCGACGCCTGGTTCGTGATGTTCACAACCGTGACTTGAAGCTGCTCTTCGTCGCGCACCGTAAGGAGATTCTTCAGCAAGCACGGCGGATGTATCAGGAGGTCATTAACGACGCGACGTTTGGTGAGATGTTGGTCGATGGGCAGGAGCCGGCACGCTGGCGTCATGTGTTCGCGAGCATCCAATCGCTTTCTGCACGTCGGCTTTCAGAGATTGAACCCGAGCACTTCGATGTGGTCGTGGTCGACGAGTTTCATCACGCCGAGGCGATCTCTTATAGGCGCTTGTTAGACCATGTCGCGCCCTTGGAGCTCCTCGGTCTCACTGCAACACCGGAGAGAGCTGACGGTGTCGACGTTCGGGAGTTCTTCGGCGGGCGTGTCGCCGCAGAGCTGCGGCTATGGGAGGCCCTCGAACAGAACCTCCTCTGTCCGTTTCACTACTTCGGCATCCACGACGGGACGGATCTCAAAGGCATCCAATGGAAGCGCGGAGGATACGACCTCTCAGACCTGAACAGTCTGTACACCGGCAATGATGCGCGCACGCGGATCGTCGTCAAAGAGCTTCGCGACAAGGTGTCCGACATAGGAGAAATGCGCGCTTTGGGCTTTTGCGTCAGCGTCGGCCATGCGCGATATATGGCGCAACGCTTCGTGGAAGCCGGTATATCTGCGCGGGCGATTTCAGCCGAGACCTCAGCGACTGATCGCCGAGAAGCGCTGCAAGCTCTGAGAAATCGCGAGATCAACATTGTGTTCGCGGTTGATCTCTTCAACGAAGGTCTCGATATCCCAGAGGTCGACACCGTCCTCTTCCTTCGCCCGACCGAAAGCGCGACCGTCTTTCTGCAGCAGTTGGGGCGCGGCCTTCGATTGACCCGAGGTAAGACAGTGCTGACCGCACTGGATTTCGTTGGTCATCAACGCCGCGAATTCCGATTCGACCAGCGGTTCCGGGCCATGAGCGGCGTGGGCGGAAAGGCACTGCAGCGTCAAGTCGAAGAGGGCTTTCCATTCCTGCCGTCAGGCAGCCAGATCATTTTAGATCGAGTCGCGCAAACACTGGTGCTTGAGAACATCCGCCAGCAGGTGGCGCCAAGATGGGCTGCGCTGATTTCGGAGGTGCGTGCTCATCCGGACAACAGATTGGCGTCTTACCTCAATTTATCTGCCCGATCCTTAGAAGACATACTGCGCAACAACCGCTCCTGGACCACTCTCTGCAGAGAAGCGGGCAAGATCGATCGCTCAACCGGCGCGCGCGAACCTGACCTCGTCAAGCGGGTGCGTGCGCTTGCACACGTAGACGATCGACGAAGATGGGCGGCTTATAAGTCGATGCTTGACGGGCGCCTCGACACCTCAAGCCCCGGTGAAAAGCGGCTAGCCGAGATGCTGTTCTTCTCGCTGTTCCCGAATGGCGGAGGATTCGACAATTTTTCAACGGGTCTCGACATCCTTCGGAATGAGCCGGTAGCTGATGAGATGCGACAAGTCGTCGACATCGCTTTCGACGCCGCGCGGCGAACCACGTACGACCTAGGAAGCTTGGCGCCCGAGCTGGAAAATGTGCCTCTAGAAGTGCACGCGACCTACTCTCGTGAGGAAATTCTCGCCGCTCTGGGGTTTGCTTCTCTGCAGCGGACACCAAGCACGATGCGGGAGGGTGTGGCTTGGTGTCAGTCTGTTAATGCCGACGCATTCCTCATCACCTTGAAGAAATCCGATCGGGATTACTCTCCGACAACGATGTACCGCGACTTCGCGTTGAGCCCAGAGCTGTTTCATTGGGAGTCGCAATCGACAACCTCGTCCACATCGCCGACCGGACAGCGCTATATTCACCATCGCGAGCGAGGATCCCACGTCCTTCTATTCGTCCGTGAAGCCAAAACGAATGCCTTGGGCGCATCGCCCTACATTTTTCTCGGGCCCGCCGATTACGTATCTCACGAAGGCGACCGACCGATGGCCATTACCTGGCAGTTGCATCGGTCGATGCCAACAGAGGTCTTTCAAGCGTCGACGATTGCCGTCGCATGATCGACAACAACCCGGTCGCGGACATCATCCTGGTCACGTGCGTAAAAACTAAGGCGCCTCGACCTTCCACTGCAAAGAATCTCTACACCTCGCCGTTGTTCAAGAAGCAGCGGGCATACGCCGAGAAGGCAAGCGTCCCGTGGTTCATACTCTCCGCCGAACACGGACTCGTCGCGCCCGACGAGTGGTTGGCGCCATACGAGCGGTACCTACCCGAAACTCCAGCGTCCTACCGCAAGGCGTGGGGTATATGGGTGGCGGCCAGACTTGAGCTGCTCGCTGGACCGCTGCAGGACAAGATCATCGAGATCCATGCCGGGTCAGCGTACCTCGACGTGGTTCGACCAGAGCTGGAGAATCGCGGGGCGCACGTCGTCGACCCGCTCGACGGTCTGCAGATGGGGCCGCGCCTTGCCTGGTACGGCAATACCGCTACCGAGCTAGATAGAGCCGCCGACGATGTCGAGCGGTGCGTGCAGGCGCTGAGCGACGTGACCGCAGCACTATCGCCGCAACAGTTCATTGATCGAGGCCGAACGTCAAGCGACTCGCCCGGCCTATACAGCTGGTGGGTCGACAAGGAGGGTGCCGACGACCTAAGCCGTGGTCTCGGCCTAGAGGTTAGGCCGGGACTCATCTACGCAGGGCTTGCAGGCGCGACCCGCTGGCCAAGCGGTGTGCGCTCCAACAACACACTGTGGCTGCGCGTCATGACGATGCACCTCGGAGGAAACCACGAGTTCTCCACATTCCGGCGCACACTTGGTGCGATCGTCGCGCACTCCAACGGCGTCACGCAGATCGACGAAGAGGGCCTCACTCGATGGATGCACAGCCATCTACGGCTCGTCACCATTCCCTACGACGACAGGGACTCGCTCGGAAGGCTCGAACGCGATGTGCTGGCTGAGCTTGACCCACCGCTGAACTTGCAACACATGACACCGACACCAATCCGTCGGCGGCTCAAACAGTTGCGGCGGGCGGTCATGAATTAATCCACGGCGGTGGGAAGCTGATGTCCAACCGCTCAACAGCTTTGAACCCCGACCACGTCGGCACTCCGGCAGGTTGACCACGATAGATCCCGCGCGCCGCGGCGACGACACGGTCGTGCTGCGTCGGCCACTGGAGGTCGGCGGCTATCTGCTCGAGAACCTGCCTATCCCGTTGCAGCACTTGGTCGACGAAGCGCACTGCTGGTAATGCACCGCTCTTGTCACCGTTGCACCGCGCGCATGCGAGGACGAGATTCGATAAACCATCGATCCCCACGAGCGACCAGGGCAAAACGTGGTCGATCGGATTGTTTGCCGGCAGATGGACGCCGCAATAGAAACAATGCGGTCCGAACGATTTTTTGAATGGTTCTCGTACCGCAGCCAGAGCTGTGCGCTCCCGTCCAAATAGATGACCAGCGACATC
The DNA here is from genome assembly GCF_001667105.1 of Mycobacterium sp. 852002-51152_SCH6134967. Classification (NCBI taxonomy): domain Bacteria; kingdom Bacillati; phylum Actinomycetota; class Actinomycetes; order Mycobacteriales; family Mycobacteriaceae; genus Mycobacterium; species Mycobacterium sp. 852002-51152_SCH6134967. The sequence goes on from NZ_LZIK01000004.1 coordinate 85,282, forward strand.
TGGGACCTCGGCGTCGAGAAACTTGTTCATCCGTCGCACGTCTTCGACCCACATGATCTCCAGTGCCGGTTTGAGCAGCCCGGCAAGACGAGCCAGGGAGTGCGCCACTCCGGGCTTCAGCTCGATCGAATCGTCGTGTCTGCGGAGCGTCGACCGCGATACGTGGTCATGAAGGAACGAGTCGTCATACAAGAATGGGTCGCTGGTCGATGAGCCGGGCAGTCTCTGAAGCCGATGCAACGGCTGCTGTGCAAGGCACATGACGACCTCGTCGATCGCAGCCTCGTATGCGGACGGCGCATGCAGTCTCGCGACATCCACCGACCCTGTCGAACGACTGGAAGCAGCACGCAACGTGTTCACGGCGATCAAGATCCGCGCGCGTGGCTGCGTCGACTGACGTAGTTCGTGCCCATCGAAGGGCCGTACCTGCCGCCAATAGATGTCAAAGACCCGGTGAGCAAGTTCTGGCAGAGGCACCTTGAGCGCCTCGGCGGGCCGATCAGGAAGATTCTCGATGCAGTGTTCGAGGAGCGCCATTAACGTCGCCAACTTGTAGGTAGCGGTACGTAGTCCGGTTTCCAGGATTGCAATGACGCGCTGACCAAGCAGTAGCGGATCCACGGTGTCATCTGACATGGCGGCTATTCCGTGTCACCCCATCGCGGTACAAGTGCACTGCGCCATTATTGCGAGCCACCAGGGGAAGCGGTGGGCAATCTCCTTTGCGACAAGATTCCTAAGTTGACCTCCGCTTCCGGCCGGGTCGCGCACGTGAAGAGGCGCGTCCTGAGAGGACGCCGCCGGATCGCTCGATGCGCCGCACCTGACCGCGTCCTCGGCGCTCGCGCGTGGTCGCGCTCTCTGTCGACGGCTACACCGCCGGCCTCACTCGAGAGCTGCCCGACCAGACCGGGCTGGACTACTGGTCATCCGAGCACACCCGTGGCCTCATCGAACAGTTCTCGCTCTAGGTTGACATGTTGACCGAGCTCGTTCTGGCTACCGCGCTAATTTTTCAGCCGCGGTGGCCCACGAAAAATGGGAGCGTGTTGAGACAATCATCGACAGGCACCGCGGGACTCGTCGCCGTCGCCAAGCCCTTCAGCGAGTATGGTGTCGATGTGGCCAGTGTCATTGCCGCACCGGATGTTCCGCCGACCGACGCGTGGCGGGCCGTCGACGAGGTCATCGCCAAGCTCAACGAGGGTGCACTGTGGCACGGTGAATTACCCGCCAGCGGTCACCTTGGACCGTTCGCGAAACAACCGAGACTTTTCTCGAGTGGGATGCGCCCGACGACGGCGACTACCTCTGGCGCAGCCATCTGCCGCGCTGGGACGCCACCGTGCAAAGCGCACTGACGGGCGCCCCCGGGGTGGCGGAGCTCGTCGCGTCACTGCGAGAGGTGGTCCCCAATCTGGACGGGTCACTGGAATGCGTGCAGGGGCCCACGGCCGCATACAACGAGTACGGGTTCGAGGCCGCCGCCATCACAGCCCTCGCGATGGCCACAGGCGCCCCGCAGCTCGTCGAGCGCACCATCCACCGCGTAGAGGTCACCTTCGACCGGCCCCATGCCGTCGTCGCGGTCGCCCGCGGTGGCGCTTGGGAGGGCGTGCCGCTGCTTCACTGCTGGGTCACGCCTTGAGGATCTGCTCGATATGCCAGCACCGGTGAGGCGCAAGCCGCGCGTCACGCGGCTTGGCGCTCCATCTCCCTCGCCTCGGCGGGCACCTCTGTGGCGGCGTCCAGCAACTGCTCGTGATTGTCACGCACACCGCGGTACGTCGACAGATAGTGGTCGATCTGCTCGCGGCGCAGCGGTCGCGCCCAGATGTTCTCGCTGGGGATCTCGATTCCACTGTCGTTGGACTCTGCGCGCTTTCGGGCACCAACGCGGAAGCCCGCCACCGCCGTCACCATCAGGACGACCATGCCGGCCCCGATGATTCCGGCCACCGCACTCTGAGCGGCCAGCGCGTACACGAACGTTCCCAATGCCGCGAAACTCAGCAGCAGACAGATGTACGCAACCAACGTCGGCGGGATCCGTCCTAATGCCTTCAACATAGCTACCACCTCTCATAAGCTCGACTACTACGATACGCGTAGCGTAGCGCTACGTCTAGTGTAGCGTTTTACCGGCCGGCGATATTCCCCGGCGCACGGGAGGTGCTATGGCACAGCGAAGCGACGTCGACGACGGCATTACCGAGGCCACCCTGGCGCTCCTGCGCATCAGAGGGCCCAAGTCCGTGACCGTCGAGGCGGTGGCGGCGCGTTCGGGCATCGCGAAGACCACCATCTACCGCCGTCACCGCGACCGCCGCGACATGCTCTCCGCCGCGCTGTCGCGGGTGACCTCTCCTGAACCTCTCGGCGCGCATGCCCCAGCGCCGGACCGGCTCCGCTGGCTCATCGGAGAAGCGGTCAAGGCCATCGACGTCGGCATCGGCTTCGGCGGCCTCGCTGCCATGCTGACCGACGAGGACCCCGACTTCACCAAGCTCTTCCGACGCATCCTCGCCAAGCAGCGGACCGAACTGGAATCGGTGATCGACGCGGCTAAGGCCGACGGATCGTTTCGCGCCGACATCAACGACGCCGCCCTCATCGACGCCGTGGTCGGAACGATCATCGCCGAGCGTGCACGCGCGGGCCGCGTCGCCAAAGACTGGGAAGCGCGATTGTTCGACCTCTTCTGGCCGACCGTGCGGGCGTGAGCACCGTCGCTGCGTCGTCGTGGCCTGATGGCCCCGCCCAAGCGCTATCGAGAAGTGAGTCGCTGAGTCACGCCCAGTTGGCTGGGGATCCGTACACCGCCGACCGTGTGACGGTGAGACTGCTCAAGCTCAGTGTCGCCGCGAGCTTTCCGCGAGGCGCTTCAGCGCCCGGCCATCGGTCAGTTCATCGCGGCAATTCGGATTCTGCCAATAGAACCGGACCAGCTCGCGCAGAGCTCGGCCCTCTGGAGTGAAGGAGGCCCCTGGGATCGTCAACACGTCCTCGTCGCACATCACTACGATTACCGAGTTGGGTGTTGGTGCCGACTGATTCGGTGAGGCGTCAGTGACGTCGACGATCTGCGCCCAGTCACCACTTTGCGGTCTCCACCCTTGCACGAAAGAAAATCCTTTTGGAGTCAAGCGCAGGTACTGCAAGCTGCCGCGGCGGAACGTTCGCCACATGATTGGCGCACCCATGATTGCGATTGCCCCGCTGACGAACGGAAGGTATAGGCGCATCTGCTCGGGCACTGGAATGTCCAGTATCCCAGCGGGTCCGAATACCGCGAACAGGCCACTGGACACCGTTAGCCCAAGCAGCGAGATCTGGACAGGTATGTCAACGCCTCGATCCGGCCGAATGGTCGTCCCCTCGTCGTCGAACTCACCGCTGGGGGACAGGTTCCCAGGGACGGCCTTGGCGAACGGGATGATGAGGCCCAGACAGAACATTGCGAACCCAAGCGATACGACGGCAGTCAGGTACTCGCCGCGCGCAACGTTGATGACTGCCCAAACCGCGCCGATAACGCCCACGGGTCCGAAGAGCAGCGTGCAGAGCAACGCGATAGGGAGAACCTTCATTTGGGACACACGATATTGCCGATGACGCCCCCGACATAGCCGAAGGCCCATGTACCGGCAACGCTTCCGCCTGCGGCGACAATGGGTGCGAACTGCGGAAGCCCAAGCGCCGAAATTGCTGTAGCCCCTGCCGCGCCACTCCCGTAGCCACCGACAATGCCGGCGCTGCCTGAAATAGCAGCGACACACGCGTCGTGAAACGTCTTCGCCGTCACCGTGTCGTAAAGAGCTGTGGCTATACCCAGCGTCGGACCGCCGTACTTGGCCGCCTTGCCGAGGTTTTCGACCGACTGCGGTGAGAGCATGGGGATTCCGCGCTTGGCTTGTTCTTCCAGTCCCGTGAGTGCACCCCCGACAGTCGTGAGCATCGGGTGGGTGAAGAATTCGTCGGGTAGGACGCCATGGCGGCCGTCGGCCGCCGTCACGCCCCCCGTGGTCTTGCCATCCGGAGTCTGCGTCATGGTGACTTCGGTGCCGTCGGCGAAACTGATCGATGTGTACTTCGTGCCGTCGTAGTTGGTCCGGTCCTGTGAGAACGTGCTGGACACTTCGTTGCCGTGCTTGTCGTAGTAGGTGTCCTCGACGCACGGGGCGAAATCGTTCCACTCATATATCTCGTGCCGGCTACCGTCCATCATCGTTAGCGTCTTTCGCACCTGGCCGTCTTCTGTCACCCACTCGCGGCTCTCACGAACCGTCTGGGCCGTATCGTTGTCTCGAACGACCCCCTGTTGGATAAGCCCGTTGAGCGTCATTGGATCCGGGACTTCGTCAGCGGGTCGGGCAGCACCCGAGGCGGGATCCAGACCCGGAAGCTCACTCGGCCCGGGCAGAGCGAAGCCGAGATTCTGAGCAGCAGCGTGCACCGACTCTGCGGTCGCGTTGTCCGCGTCGCCGACTGCGGTCAGTAGGCGGTTGATCTCCTTCTGCTCTGCTCGGGCCTGTGCCAATAGCCTGGCTGCCTTTTCGGCCGAGACGCGGGCAGGCTTGATGAGCACTACCCACATATCCGTGACTTGGAGCTCACCGGCATCTACTGCTTCCGCGTGATCCAGCAAGGCTGCCCGGGCACCTCCAATCGATCCGCTGCCCTTCCTCAGCGCTGTCGCGACCGCTTCGGTGTAGTGAGCGAACTCGGAAGTCGTATCGGTCGCGCGGCGAAACATCGCCGTCGCCGCGTCATGCGCCTGACCCGACCATGTCTGCTCCGCTGACATCCGGTCGATTCCATCGTCAAGATCGCGCACCGATGTGTAAACGGACTGACCCGCCGTCGCTAGAGCCGACGCGGCGGGATTCAGTGAATCGGGATCCCACCCTCGTAAGTGGGGGCGTGAGGGCAGCACGGATCAAAAGAGCCCGTCGAACGTCCCCGCAAGGGAGCAGTCGGTTACCTCGTATCGATCTCCGGCCCCACGAACCGCGCCCCCCATGTCCTCGACATTCTTGGCGATCGCATCTGCCTTCTTCGTCAAGTGCTCGCCCACGAGGCGCATTGCCCACTGTGTAGTGGACCCGGCAAGACCGTCGGCTGATGTCGTCGCCTTGAAGCCCACGTCGGCGCTTTTGATGGCCTCAGACGCTGTACTTACCTCTCCTGCGAAGGCACGAAGTACTTCAGGATCGACAAGCAAGAGTCCCCCTCTTAGTGGCTCGTACAGCTACGACCGTGGCGAATCAACCCTAACGCCGCCGCGGGTCGCCACCGCGCGGGAACTTCCGCCCCGGATCGGTGATGGTCGGTGACGGTCATCGACTTCGGTGGTATCAACTGGCAGGATGACGCTCACGTTCACGCCTAGTCTGGGGTTTCGATGTGATCAATCGTCCTGTCTCCGTTGACTTCCACTTCGACGTCATGTGCCCGTTCGCGTATCAGACGTCGCGATGGATGCGCGAGGTCCGGGACCTGACCGGCCTCGAGGTGAATTGGCGCTTCTTCAGCCTCGAGGAGATCAACCGTCAGGACGGCAAGAAGCACCCGTGGGAGCGGGAGTGGTCTTACGGGTGGTCGATGATGCGCATCGGCGCCCTGCTGCGCCGGCACTCGATGGCCGACCTCGATGCCTGGTACGAAAGAGCAGCGCGGGCCCTGCACGTCGACGGACAGAAGCCGCACGAAAAGGCCGTCGCCCGAGCCCTTTTGGAGGAACTCGGCTTCGACCCCGGACTCGTCGACCAGGCCATCGCCGACCCGGCCACCAACGACGAGGTGATGGCCGACCATCAGCGCGTCGTCGACGCCGGCGGCTACGGCGTGCCGACACTTTTCTTCCCCGACGGGCAGTGCCTGTTCGGGCCGGTACTCATCGACCCGCCGACCGGGGAGGCGGCGCTGCGGCTGTGGGACGCCGTCGCCGCCTGGACGGAGTTCCCGCACCTCTACGAACTGCAACGCCCCAAGACGCCCGCCGACCAGCAGGCGATCACCGAGACGTTCCGCCCCTACCTCGAGGCTCGGGACTGGGTCTCGATCAACCGCGGCGAGGTCGTCACATTCGACCCACCGCGTTGAGGCGGTGCCCTATTCCATCTCGTCACGCAGGCAAAGACGCGTTGGTACCAAAGTCGGTACTGATGCCGGTACCTTCGGACTATGCCTGCCTTGAACGTCACCTTCAGTGACGAGGAGATGGAGCAGCTACGTACCGCGGCGTCGGCGGGCGAGCTGTCGCTGCGCGCGTTCGTGCACCGTGCGGCCCTTGATGCCGCGAGCGATCACAAGCGCCGCGTGCGTGAAGGCGCGCGGATCGTCGCCGAACGCAGCGCAGAGCTCAATCACCGTCTGGCGTGACCGAATACCTCGACCGCGACGATGTTCTCGTCGCCGGGGCTGCCGCCGTAGGAGTGGAGCTCAGGGTCCCTCGCGCGCAACCGTGCGCTGGTCGATGGCAACAAGCGCACGGCATGGGCCGCTGCATGGACGTTCCTGTACCTCAATGGCGTCGAGTTGGACCCTGACTTCGATGTCGACGACGCGGAGAACTTCTTGAATTCCGTTGCGACCGAGGGAGATCTGCAGCTCGCAGAACTCGCACAGAAGTTGCAAGCCTTTGCCTCGGACTGACTGCAGCAGTTCAGCCCCGTCGGCACACCCCGCGAGCCGTGCAATGATGGCTCGCATATCTCGAAAGCAAAGGAGCTTGAGATGGGGTTCGAGCGAATCGACGAGTTGCTGAACGGTGTGACCGCCGACGGGTCACTGCACGGCGTCGCCGCGACAGTGGTCGGCCGCGACGGCGTCCTGTACCAGAGCGCCGCCGGAGATGCCAAGCCTGACAGCATGTTTCGCAATGCGTCTATGACCAAGGCTGTCGCCACCACCGCGGCGCTGCAGCTCGTCGAACAAGGCCGCATCGAGCTCGACGCGCCGGTCGCCTCGATCCTGCCCGAGTTCGGCGAACTCCAGGTCCTCGACAGCTTCGACGGCCGCGAGCCGGTCCTGCGCGCACCCAAGGCGCAGGCGACCGTCCGCCAGCTGATGAACCACACAGCCGGCTGCGGCTACCACTTCCTCAACGACAAGCTCTACACCTACTGCACCGAGCAAGGCCTCCCCACGCCGCTCGACGGGGTCAAGCAGGGCCTGCGCGTGCCGCTGGTCAACGATCCCGGCACGGTCTGGGAGTACGGCGTGAGCACCGACTGGCTCGGTCTGGTCGTCGAGGCAGTCAGCGGCCAGACCCTGGCCGACTACCTGGCCGAGCACGTCTACGGCCCACTCAAGATGACGGACTCGACCTTTGCTCCCAGCGACGAGCAGCGCGCGCGGTTGCTGCCGATCCGCTTCCGCGCGCCGGACGGCAGCCTTTCGGAGACTGAGCTGGACCTGCCGGCCGAACCGGAGTGGGACGCCGCCGGCCACGGCTCCTACGGGACCATCATCGACTACGGTCGCTTCGTGCGCGCCTGGCTCAACGGCGGCGAGCTCGATGGTGCGCGCATCCTCAAGGAAGAGACGGTGCAGCTCGCATTGCGGGACCACCTCGACGGAGCACCCCTACCGATGTCGATGGAACCGACCGTCCCCGAATTGTCGAATCCTGTTCAGCTGCTCGATGTCCCGCAGGGATGGGGTCTGGGCTTCCATTTGTATCTGGTCGATCTGCCCGGCATGCGCAGCGCTGGATCCGCCGACTGGTCCGGGTTGTTCAACAGCTTCTTCTGGATCGATCGCAAAGCGGGGATCGGCGCCGTGATTGCGACGCAGGTGCTGCCGTTCTTCGACGCCAAGATGGTCGAGACGATTCTCGGCTTCGAAGCCGCGGTCTACGCCGAGCTCGGTGCAGCGGTCTCCTGAACAGCGACGGCCAACTCCCAAGCGGCTGCTAAAGAACCGGGTGCCCGAAGGCCGTTACGACCGCTCAGCGGCATAACTCCAGCCGGCTTGAGCGCACCGAAATTGCGCGGCGACGGTGTGCTACATTTGTGCTACGCTCGTAGCATGTCCACTGTTGCGTCTCGCGAACTGCGAAACGACACAGCAGGCGTGCTTCGTCGAGTCCAGGGGGGCGAGGAGGTGACCATCACGGTGAACGGGCGAGCCGTCGCGGTGATCGCCGCCGTGCAGCCGACGCGTCGACGTTGGATATCAAAGACAGAGTTGGTCAAACGGCTCGAGGCCAGCCAGGCGGACCCCGGTTTGCGTGACGACCTCGCGGAGCTCGCCGGCGAAACGACCGACGAACTCGACGAGTTGTGACAACAGATCGGCCGCCGGCCGGCATCCTCGACACCTCGGTCTTCATCGCCGACGAGAGCGGGCATCAACTGAAGACGTCGCTGATTCCTGATGAACTCGCCACGACTGTCGTGACACTAGCCGAACTGAACGCAGGCGTGCTCGCGGCGAAGACCTCTGAGATCCGGGCGCGTCGCCTCCGAACGTTGGATGCGATCGCTGATATGACCGCGTTGCCGGTCGACGAGGAGGCGGCCCAACTTTGGGCGCTGCTACGTGTCCGCTTGGCCGAGGCGGGGCGACGCGTCCGAGTCAATGATCTATGGATCGCTGCCATCGCAGCTGCCAAGCACTTGCCGGTCGTCACGCAGGACAGCGACTTCGATGCCCTCGAGGGCATCGCCGGCCTCGTGATAATCCGCGTCTGACCCCTAGCCCGTAGGCGACCCTCCGAATCCCTACGCCGCCACCAGCGACCCGAGCTTGACGTCGGGGTTGTCCCGCTGGAAGCCCTCCAGCCGCCACGGGGTGGAGAACAACACCAGCATGACTCCGTCACTGCGGGTGAGCACCTCGGCCGAGACCTGCCTGTCCATGAACTCCGCATCGGCGGGGTCAACGACGCGCGCCACCTGATACGGCAGCGGCTCCAACGCGATCGGCGTGCTGAACTCGGCGGCCATCCGGTGTACCGCCACCTCGAACTGCATCGGGCCCACCGCCGCGAACACCGGCGCCTGCTCGCCGCGCTTGTCCGAACGCAGCACCTGTACCACGCCCTCCTGCTCGAGCTGTTCGATACCGCGCCGGAACTGCTTGTGCTTGCTCGGATCGGTGCCACGCGCGACAGCGAAGTGCTCGGGGGAGAAGCTCGGGATCGGCGGGAACTGCACGGGCACATCGCGATACAGCGTGTCGCCGGGTCGCAGTGCGGCGGCGTTGGCCAGTCCGATCACATCGCCGGGCCAGGCATCGTCGAGCGTGGCGCGCTGCTGGCCGAACACCGACTGCGCGTACTTGGTGACGAACGGCTTACCGGTGGCGGCGTGGGTAAGCACGTCGCCGCGCTCGAATGTTCCCGAGACGACGCGCGCGTAGGCGATGCGGTCGCGGTGCGCGGAGTCCATACCGGCCTGCACCTTGAAAACAAAAGCGCTGAACGGTGATTCGACTGCACGACGAGTCCCGTTGACATCGACCGCTCCGCTCGGCGACGGTGCGAGTTCGACCAGCACATCGAGGAGTTGGTTCACGCCGAAGTTCAACGCCGCCGAGGTGAACAGCGTCGGCGAGGCGGTCCCGGCGAGAAACTCCTCGCGGTCGTAGTCGCCACCGTCGGCGCTCAGCAGCTCGGACTCCTCGACCGCGGTGTCCCAGTCGTCGCCGGCGACCGCGTGCGCATCGTCGGCTGCGATGTGCTCCTCGGGCGCAGCGGTCGCACCGCCCGCGGTGCGGGTGAACCGGATGAACTGGCCGCCACGGCGATCCAGCACGCCCTTGAAGTCGCCAGCGATACCGACCGGCCAGGTCAGGGGAGTGGGGCGCAGCCCGATCCGGGTCTGGATCTCGTCGACGAGCTCGAGGGCGTGCCTGCCCGGGCGGTCCCACTTGTTGATGACCGTGATGATCGGGATGCCGCGGTGCTTACAGACCTGGAACAGCTTCAGCGTCTGTGGCTCAAGGCCTTTGGCGGCGTCGATGAGCATCACCGCGCAGTCGACCGCCGTCAGCACCCGGTAGGTGTCTTCGGAGAAGTCGGCGTGACCGGGAGTGTCGAGCAGGTTGATGACGCAGTCGCGGTACGGGAACTGCAGCACCGTCGACGTGATCGAAATGCCCCTGGACTTCTCCATCTCCATCCAGTCTGACACCGTCGCGCGACGCCCCGCCTTGCCGTGCACCGCCCCCGCCTCGGTGATCACCCGGGCGTGCAGCGCCAACGCCTCGGTCAGCGTGGACTTGCCGGCGTCGGGGTGGCTGATGACGGCGAAGGTCCTGCGCCGGCCCGCTTCGGCGGAGATACGGCCAGGTGGGGAGGCGTCGGCACTCGGAGCAGCCGTCACGGCAATCTCGGTCATAGCGTCAGCGATGGTATTGGCTCCGCAGCACAAACCAGTAATCGGACGCTGTATGGCGACGTCATGATCGGCCGACTCGCCGAGCCTCAGCCCTGATCGGCGATGAGCCTTCCCAGGAGGTCAACGATGTGCTGTTGGCCTGCGGCCGCTACGTCGAGTTTTCCGCGCATTTCGCTGCGCAAATCAGTCATGTCGTCGCGCAAGGCGTTGAAGCCGGAGACAGTGGCCCGACGAAAGTCGCGAAGCTCGTTGTGGAATTCGGTGACGTCGCGGTCGGCCGCGCCGGCGAGGACGCGGGCAGCTGCGGCGTCCTGCTCACTGGCCTGTACCCGCTGCGCAAGCCCACGGACCTGGGTTTCCAGCGCCTCCACGCGGGCTTCGAGGTTGTCAGGCTCCACGCTCGCGAGCCTACCGCCGGCCCAGCCCTGTTTGACGCATGAATCGTGGCCGTCGCGCATTCGTCGTCCGCGCCGCGCAATAGCAGCGGCCCCTGCCTCACGACGAGCGGAGGCTCGCCGGCTGCGTCGTCTGCTGCCAGTTCGCGTAGATCTCGGCCAGGAAGTGCTCGACGGCCACCGCGGCGTGAGCGGCACGCGCCGAACCGAACATGTCGAAAGCGTGCTGCGCGAACGGTAATTCCGCGTACACGACCGGCTGGGTGCTGACGTCGCGCAGCTTCGACACGAACGCCCGCGCCTGCTCGACGGGAACCAGCGAGTCGTTGGTGCCGTGCAGGATGAAGAACGGCGGAGCGTCGGCGGCGACGTGGTTGACCGGCGACGCGTCGGCATACGTCTCCAAGCTTGTCTTCTGCGGTTGCTTGATGACCATCTGCTCGAGCAACTCCGGCATCGACGGGTGCATTGCATCCTCAAAACGGGTGAAGTCGTAAACCCCGTAGAACGGGACGGCGGCCTGCACCCGCGTGTCGACGTCTTCGAAGCCCGGCTGGTACCGCGAGTCGTTGGGCGTCAGCGCCGCCAGCGACGACAGATGCCCGCCCGCCGAGCCGCCGGTGATCGCGATGAACTCCGGGTCGCCCCCGTACTCGGCGATATGCGTCTTGACCCACGCCAGCGCGCGCTTGACGTCGACGATGTGGTCGGGCCACGTGTTGCGCGGGCTGTGCCGGTAGTTGACTGCCACGCAGATCCAGCCGAGCTCGGCGAGGTGGCTCATCAACGGATGCGCTTGTCCGCGTTTGTTTCCGGTGACCCACGCGCCGCCGGGGATCTGGAACAGCACCGGCGCCTTGCCGTTTCGGTCGAGATCGGAACGCCGCCAGATGTCGAGTTTATTGGCGCCGCCGTATTCGCCGTAGCTGATGTCGCCGTCGTGGGCGTAGTCGCGGTAGATCCGCAGCATCCGCACAGCGCCCGGCGTCTTGGCGGTGCCGCCGCCGGCCGGCCGGCGCCACAGGCCTGTGGAGTCGGTGCGGCGACGCGTCCCCAGGCCCTTGTCGAGAGCCGCGGTCAGCGGGGCGGCGGCCTTGTGACCCGCGCGGCTGAAGTTCAGCAGTCCAGCCGCCGAGATGGCGGCCGTTACCCAGGCGATGATCTGCACCGGACGGGTCAGCCGCCGAGCCGTCAACGCCAGTCCGCCGAGCTGGCTCACCAGCGTCTGCAGCGGGAACTCGCTGACCACCAGACCGAAGCCGAACGAGAAGATCGACGGGTAGCCCTTACGCGCCAACGGTCGGTAGCCGTTGAGCGTCGAGGCCGCCGTCACCGCCGTGACCACCAGCGCCGCGACCTGCCTGGCGATGTGGAGGAATCGATCCTTGCGCATTCGGTCACGATACGAGGCGATGCCGACGCGGCGTCCTCCGGAACGGACAGGCGCCGGTGGCGTATGGGAGACTTTCGGCATTCGCATCGGCGTGATGGTGCGATCCGCGGGGGGTTCCGCCTGGTGCACAGCACCGACATGGTCGTCGGTCTGCGCCTCATCACGCCTGGTAGAGCACGGAAGATGTTGGAGTTTCCATGTCCGCCCACAGAGTTTCTCGGCAGAATCACGATGTCTCACCGGTCGCGTCTGCGCTCGTTTGGCTCGCCGGAGGCGATCGGCGTGACCTGAGCGCCCGCCATGAGCAGTCGACGCTGGTCAGCGCAGGTGTGGTGGTGCTGGTCGCGGCCTTGCTGGCGTGGCTGGTGGCGGCCGCCGCACTGGCCTCGTCGACCACCTGGCCGCTGGCGGCCGTCGCCGCGGTGACCTCGACGTTCGGGCTGCTGGTCGGAGCGGTGAGCCGTGCGCTGGCGGCCGGGGCGGTCCGGGGTGCCGGTGTAGTCGGACGTGCGGCCGTGGCGGTGGCCGTCGGGATCGTCGTGGGTGAACTCGCGGCCGTCGTCGTGTTCTCCGGATCGGTCGATCGGCTGCTGGACGAGCGGGCGGCGATGGCGGCCGACGGAACGTCGGCGGTAACGCGGGCCGCGTCCGACCTGGACCGCAGCCGCGCGGCGCGCGATGAGCTCGACGCGGCGGTGGAGCGGGCCGTGCAACACCGTCAGGAAGCGCTCGTCGTGGCGCGCTGTGAGTTCAACCCGAGGCCCGACTGCCCCCAGACGTTCATCACCGGTGTGCCCGGCGCCGGGCCCGAGAACCGGACGGCCAACGACTTCCTCGCCGACGCTCAGCGCGCGCTCGACGCCGCGCTGGCCGAGCGGGACCGTCGCGCTCCCGAGCTCGACGCCCAGGTCGCCGACAGCGAGCAGGCGCTGTCGCACGCCCGGCAGGCCGCCGCGGGCGAAGCGGATCGCGGGCTGGGCGCGCGATGGGTCGCCATGAACGACCACACGCTGGGCGAGGCTGGTGCGCTGATGCTGCGGCTGCTCGTGGACGGGTTCTTCGTCCTGCTCGCCGTGCTGCCGCTGATCCTGCGGCTGTGGCGGGGCGAGACGTCGCAGGATCGGGGGATCGCCGCCGATGTCGAGCGCGATCGCGCCGAGCTGCAGGCCGACACGTCAGTCGCGGTGAAACGGGCCGAGGTCCGGGCCGCGATCGAGAACTTGTGGGCCGAGCAGCAGCTGGCCAGTGCGCGGATGGCCGTCGAGGCGCAACTGGAGATCGACCGGGAGCAGCAGCGCCGACGGGTGATCGAGGCGATCGAGCCGGCTGTTTCCGCACGCGCCGAGCGCATCATTGAGCCTCAGGATGTGTACTTGCCGATCGCCGCGGAGGCCGAAGCGGCGAGTCTCGTCGCGGCCGAGGCGCCTTCCATCGAGACGCCTGAGGTTGTCACACCCCAGAACCTGCCCGCGCCGGTCGACGACGACCGTTCGGTGGAGCCCACCGGCGAGGGCGGGCGCTCACTGATTCCCGCTATCCCGGATGTCACCCGCGCCGCCGCGCGCTGGATTCGTCCACTGGTGCCGCCGATCATCGCCAACGCCATCGACACCACCACCAAGCCGCTGCGGGGTGTGCGGCACATCCTCGAGGAGACCGAGGAGATTCACTTCTCGATGCGCCGCACCCGCAAGGTGAGTACCCACATGGAAGAAGTTGTGGACGAAGGTGCTTCCGATGCGGCAGGCGCTGCATGGGCGACGACCGTCCGAGACGACGATCACGAACACCACTATGGCCGGATCGGCGGCGGTGCGGAACACGCATCCGCAGTGACGAGAGGCGAGGGTCGCGGCGAACTCACCGGCGAAGGCGCGCGTGAGCTCCGCGGACATCGTGGTCCGCGCGAACTGCCGCCCGGGCGCCAGCTTTTCGCGGCCGAGCGCACCTGCTTCTCGATTCGCTTGAAAAGGGCGTTGTCGGTAACGATCTCGAGTGTCACCGTTCCCCAATCGACATCCCCCGGTGCATAACGAACGACCGCAGGCATCTCGTCGACGATTTCCACGAGTTCGTCGATGAACACCCGGTAACCCTCCAGCGGAATGGCCATCAGCTGAGCGCAGTCCGTGAGCAGCCCGGTGTACGCCGAGGGCACGCTGGCGTCCCGACATCGCTCGGCCAGTTCGAGGAACCGCTCGTGGAAGTCCATCAGTCGGTTGGCCACGTGCACGACGGCGTCGGCGTCGGCATCGTTGTCGTCGAGCACGTCCATGAGGGCCGGTGCCGCCATGAAAGCGCCCAGCCGGGCACCGAGTTCGGACAGGTCGTCGAGACAGTCCTCGACGAAAGAAGCTACCTCCCTACCGTTTCGCGCATAGTGGCCCCGCGCGGCCGGGTAGTGCAGCCGGCAATCGCGGATGCGCGGTGTCACCTCTTCGAGGCGTTGAACCAACACCGACACGAACGCCGCCAACCGCCACTCCGTAGGCCTTTCCCTCAGCAGAATGTCGAGGTCCCCTGCGGTGTAGGCGATTGCAGCGACACGTCCGTCGTCGGGGGTCTCGGTCGGTGGTGCCGCGGGTGGAACTGAGATCGACCACATCAGGTCGGCCCCCTCGACGCCGTAGATGCCTCGGTTGTCGCCGCGTCGAGCCCATCGATGCTGCCGGTCGGCGCGGTGCGCCAAGATCTCGGCTTCGCGGGCCGCGGCGAGCCGGCGTTCTCGTTCTCGACGTACGAGCGCCCGGACAGCGAAAGACAATCCGATCGCCACGCCTATCCCGATGAAGACCCAGTAGTAGGTGATGACCACTGAGATCAGGATCAAGAGGCCGAGGACGCCGGCCGCACCACCGGAATCCGGGCCACGGCTTGCCATCATGGCTGCCCTCGTCCGATGGCGAACATCTCGTGCCCTACAACGGCTGGGTATAACCCAGGCCGCGCGCCCATTCGACGACCGCCGGCTTGGCGTCCAGACACATCGTGTTGACCGCCGACAACAGGACGATCGCCGACTCCGCGGGCGCGAACCCCGTCCGTTGCAGCTTGTCGAGCACCGCCGGTGGCGGCACGCCGAACCGCAGTTCGTGGCACAACTCCTTGCCGATGTCGATCATGTCGAGCATCGAGCTGTAGTAGACCCCCATGCTGTCGAGCTGCGCGATGAAGTCGTACTGATCGGCGCGTGCCGGACTCGACAACGCCACCGCCCCGCACACCGCGAGCGCGACTGCAATTCCCCCACGTGCGCTCATGATTCCCCCTCAATTAGCGCTCGAGATTGACGGTAAACCTCACCACCGACAAATCCGCCGCACGGGTCTGACCGGAGTGACGGAGCCTGTGGCTAACATCGAGACGAGGTTCCTGGGGGAGGGCATGACATGCGGTGGTTGCATCGAAGTGTGGAGCTGATGGCCCGATGACCATCACGCCGACCGACACCCCGCGGCTGGCCAACCGCGCCGAGCGCCGCGTCTACCAGGCGCTCGTCGAGCAACTGCAACCCAACGACCTCGTCGTCGCCGGCCAACGCGTCACCGACCACCTCAAGGACCATGAGGTCGACTTCGTTGTCGCCATCGAGGGCGCAGGCATCGTCTGCCTGGAAGTCAAGGGCGGTGAAGTCTGGCACGACGGCGAGCAGTGGCGCCAGAAACGCGGTGGGCGCGAATGCACCATCGAGCCCGTCCGCCAGGCCCGCGAAGCCTGCTACGCCCTGCGCGACTACATCGAGAAGGACCCCCGCTGGACACAGGGCCGACTGCGCTGGGATCACGCCGTCGTGCTGCCCAACACCGAACTACCCGATGACTTCGCGCTGTCGGATTGCCCGCGCTGGAAGGTGATCGACCGCAACGACCTCAAGGACATCGACGGCAAACTTCGGCACGTGTTGATCAGCCAGGAACTCGTCCGTCCGCTGCTCAACCAAGACGGCATCGAACAGATCGTCACCGCGCTCAGCGGGCGGGGACTGCCCCAGCGCGACGTCGTCGCCCGAGCGCTGGCCAACGAGGATGCCGCTGATGCGCTCACCGAACACCAGGCGGTCATTCTCGACGCCACACGGTTACTCCACCGCATCGAGGTACGCGGCGGCGCCGGCAGCGGCAAGACCTTCCTTGCGATGGAACAGGCTCGTCGCCTGGCGCAGCGCGGCCAGCGCGTCGCACTCGTCTGCTATTCGCACGGACTCGCGTCGTATCTGGAGCGCATCACCGCCACTTGGCCGCGGCGCCAGCGACCCGGCTATGTCGGCGAGTTCCATGCCCTCGGCGTGCTGTGGGGCGCCCCCGCGGGCCCGGACGAATCGCTGCGCACCGAGGAGACCGTCAAGTTCTGGGAGCACGACCTTCCCGTGCAAATGGCCGAGCTGGCAATGCAACTCGAAGCTGGACACCGATTCGATTCCATCGTCGTCGACGAGGCGCAGGACTTCGCGGACTCGTGGTGGGAACCGCTGCTGATCGCGCTGAGAGATCCCGACGAGGGTGGGCTGTACGTGTTCACCGACGAGGGCCAGCGCGTCTTCAATCGGTACGGGTCACCTCCGGTGCCGTTGGTGCCGCTGATCCTCGACCACAATTTGCGCAACACCCGCCAGATCGCCAAGGCGTTCCAACCCTTGGTCGATCACCCGATGCGGTTTCTCGGTGGAGAGGGGCCCGCCGTCGAATTCGTCGCCTGCAGCCGGGACGACGCGATGAGCGTCGGCGACGATCAGGTCGAGGCGCTCCTCGAAGAAGGTTGGCGGCCCGAGGATCTCGCGTTGCTGACGACCGGCAGCCGACACCCCGAACAGGCGGAACGACAGAAGGCCGGCCATAAGGCGTACTGGGACAGCTTCTGGGATGCAGACCAGGTGTTCTACGGCCATGTACTCGGATTCAAGGGTCTCGAGCGGCGCGCGGTGGTGTTGGTGGTCAATGATTCTGGCCAATTCGAGCGCTCCCGCGAACGGCTCTATGTCGGATTATCGCGGGCACGCGACCGACTTGTCGTGTGCGGCGACCCAGAGTTCGTCCGCGACGTCGGTGGGCCGGATCTGGCGCGTCGGCTCAACATCGGATGACGCCGTCAAGCTTTCGTGGATTGACGATTGGGCTTCACGTCCTCAAGTGGGGACGTTGCGTACGCTGAACTGCGTGAGTGAGCAGGACCGCATTCGCTGGGAGGAGCGGTATCAGAACCGCGAGGCACCGCGAGCGGTTGCGGCCGAGCTCCCTGCCGTGTTCGCTCCGTTTGCGAACGAGTTTCCGACCGAGGGACGTGCACTGGACTTGGCGTGCGGGTTGGGCTCAGCGAGCTTGTGGCTCGCGCGCCGCGGCATGGATGTTTGGGGAGTGGACATCTCGGCGACGGCCATCCGGCGTGCACGGGACCTCGCCGTTCGTAGCGGTGTTAGCGATCGATGCCGGTTCGACGTCGTCGATCTCGATCTGGGTTTACCCGCAGGTCCGTCCGCCGATGCCGTTGTCTGCCACCGATTCCGAGACTCTCGGCTTGACCAACCGATCATCGAGCGGCTGGCACCCGGTGGGCTACTGGCGATCTCGGCGCTGAGCGTTGTCGGCGCGGAGCCGGGAGCGTTTCGAGTCGCGCCGGGGGAATTGGCCACCGCGTTCGCCGGACTCACGGTTATCGCCGCGGGCGAAGGCGACGGCGAAGCGTGGCTGCTGGCGAGAAAAGCGGTGCGGATCTGACGACTCTAGACCCGCGACCCTAGGCGTGTGGTCGCCGTACCACCCCAACCCTGTTCAGTCTCAACGTCAGTCATTGTCGGGAGGGATGATGACCGGATTGTCACTCAAAGGTTCAATCACGAGACCGACATCCCGCATCAGCTCAATTGAGCGGTTCGAGTCCATCAAAGTCTGTACGTCACCCTCAAGGACCATGTACGCGGCGCGGTTCATGCGCCCGTAGAACTCTTTCATCGACTCCACGCTCCGAAAAGCGGGCATGTAACGAACACCCTCGCGCTCCAGCAAGAACAACATCGTCCTTCCGTCCGGTGTGTCACCGAACGGAGTGGAGTAGTAGACCCGGTCATCGGGGGGAGCAGGTGACTCGGACTGCTTCTTCTTCCGAAATAGGCTCACGAATCCTCCTCTCACGAGTCTCAGTTGTGGCTATTCGTCATGATCACAATCCCGGCGAAAAGCTTTTGGACAGAGCGCACTACGTGATACCTTCCTCGACCATCTGCTCAACCTCATCGACGGACTTCGACATCAAATGACTGAAGATTGTCGCATCTGGCTCGGCGAGATGAGCTCGGCCTGCGCCAGACTGTAGCTCGAATATCCACTCGTTAGCGGTTGGTAGAACGACGACGTCTTCGCTGCGGCCTAGCGAATACAATTCGGGATCAAACATCTTGCGGCCAAGCACATCGCGCATCGTCGAGCCCCATCTCCAAACGAGGAATATTTCAGCGAGATCGAACGTGGATAGTTTGGCGATGTCGTTATATCGTCTGCCTCGGTCGTTTACTACGTCGACGGTCCACCAACCGTCCTCCTGCCGGAGGTAGAACGATTGATCATCGGATGTGAACCCAATCTCGGTGTGGTCCAGGGATGGAGAGACCGAGACGTTAGCCATCCCCATCTTGGCGGACCATTCAGTCCAGTTCTTCGAGAGGCGTGAGAAGTCTGGCATCTATTCACCTAATCCCTTCAGGTAGCCCGATCGACGTAGAGCTTCTACTGATGGCTCTATGCCTGGTGGAGCGATGACTCGGTACTGCGTTCCGCCGCCGGGTTGATTGAACCAGGGTGCTGCTTGTGATTGTTCAATGCGCCAGCCAGGCGGAAGTGCGGTGGGGTCGTCTACGACATTTCTGAAGTATGGCTTCGTGGCGCTGTCTGGTGGGAGTGACAGTTCGGCGAAGGGCGTTCCTTCTGGGGCCAAATAGGTACCCCCGGGGTAGCCGAAGCGTCCGAGCTCAGTGCCTGCGGGGAGTTCGACCTCAGGCACGACAGTGCCCGGGATCGCATAGGGCTTACTGGGCAGGCTGTCGTCGGGATAGATGAGACTGCCGTCTGGATTGGTGAAGTCGGGGCAAAACGTTGATTCGGTCGATGGCTCTGAGCGATGGCTCTGAGCGATGGCTCTGAGCGATGGCTCTGAGCGACGGCTCGACGGCTCTGGTCGGCCAGCCGGGCCGTCAGTCACTCTCTCGAGTGCAGAGATTGGCGACTGATGCCGCTCAGCCTCATTGCGTCGATTCTGCGCTATCGAAGCCATCCAAGATAAGCTCTCCCCATGGAGCTACTACGCAACGTAGTTGTACTGTCGCACATCGTCGGCTTCGCGATCACGTTCGGCGGGTGGGTTGCCGAAGCCCTCGCCCAGCGCTTCCGAACCACCCGCGCCATGGACTACGGCTTGCTGCTCTCGCTTCTCACCGGGTTGGCCCTCGCCGCGCCGTGGCCCGCCGGCATCGAGCTCAACTATCCGAAGATCGGCATCAAGCTCGTCATTCTGGTGGTCCTCGGCGGACTGCTCGGCATGGGCAGCGCCCGTCAGAAGCGCACCGGCAACCCGATCCCGCGCCCGATGTTCTGGTCGATCGGCGTGCTGTCGTTCACCGCCGCTGCCATCGCCGTCCTGTGGTGACCTAACACAGACAGCAAACTATCGAAACAGTGAATTGTCATACCCACCTGGAATAATGGTGTAGTGACGCAAACTGCAACCGAACGCCTGCACATCATCGAAGGAGCCGACTGGAAGGACGCGGTGATCACTCTGCTGGAGGATCGCTCGCCCTACCGGCCGTGGCGCTACGGCTTCGGCGAAGCCCACGTCGGCGACCCTGTGGCCATCGTCTTGAACACCGATCCGCCGTCGGTCATGACGCGCCTCGGCCGCATCGGTCCCGACGGCCGCTTCGACCGCGCCGAAATCACCTGGGGCCTGCCGAGCCCTGGTCTGGTGGATCTCGACACCGTGGCACGGCTCGTGAGGTTCGCCGACGACGAGGACCCGCGCAAGGTGTGGCAGCTTCGCGGCGACGCGGCCACCCGCATGACCCTCGCATTGACCGACTGTGACGCCGGGGCCAAGCGGTCGACCCGGTTCGGCCACTCCACCTTGGCCGCGGCGGCCGTCCTGCTCCATTGCCGCGGCAGGTGCACCGGATGTGGCGCCGTTCTCGACCTGCTCGGCCAGCATGCCCGCGACGCCTTCCGCATCCGCACCGTCGACTTCCCCGAACGCCCGCAACCTCAGCCGGTGATCATGGAAGCCACCAACGTGCCGACCTACTTCTACGGGCCGATACCCGACAAGTGTTGGCTGCCTGAGCTTCCCGCCGATTGGCCCGGCGTACTGTGCCTGCGCTGCGACACCGCCATGCGTGACGGCGGCTTCACGAGCCTGATCGACTACCTGTTCTCCCAGCATCCGCGGTGCCCCTACTGCGGCGCCCAACGGACACAGAGCGCGCAGTTCGGGCACGTCTTCCATCTGGACTTCCCGCCGTGGGACGACTACCGCGGCTGTACCCGCCGTCTCAACGACGATTGGACCTGTACCGAATGCGGCGGCGAGTGGTGATCCGCTACCGGGCCCGAATGCGCTGCGCCACCTCGCCGTAACGCTCGAATCGCTCCGGATCGGCCAGCGCGTTGTACAGCACGACGCGTGACGCTACCGGGCCGTACTTCTCGATGAGCGTGTCCGCCAACCCATCCCACGTCGACTCGGTCGCGAACGTCGCGATGTGCTCGTCGGTGATGCACTCCGCCATGCCCTTGAGGTCACCAGCCTTCTGCTTTTCGCGGATGCGCGCCGTCGTGCCCTCGAAACCCGCCTCGTCCCAGATGAACGCGTAGTTCGGCGTGCTGCCGTAGAAGCTCATGCTGGTGCGCACCAGCTCCCGCTCGCGGTGACGCTCCTCGTCGGTGTCGCCGACGATGGTCATCACCGGCACGATTACCGCCACATCATCCGGTGATCGACTCGACTTCGCAGCTCCCTCAGTCACATTCGGCAGCACATGTCGCGCGATATATCCCGGCTCGCCCAGCGGATGCACATGGATCCCGTCGGCCACCTCGCCAGCCATCCTCAGCATCCACGGGTTCACCGCGGCCACATCCACCATCGGATCCGGCGCGTCGATCGGTCCCGCGCTCCACTGCGGGGTGATGAAGTCCAGGCTGTAGAAGTCCCCGCGGTGTTCCAGCTTGCCCGTCCGAAACGCATGGAAGCACGCCTTCACCGCCAGCACATAATCGCGCAGCCGCGGACCCGGACGCTCGAACTCCATCCCGTAGCGGCGCACCACATGCGTGCGCACCTGCGTACCCAGGCCCAGACGAAACCGGCCGCCCGAGGCCTCCTGCAACTCCCACGCCGTCGCCGCCGTCACGAACGGGCTACGCGGGAAAGCCACCGCCACACCCGTCGACAACTCCAGCCCCGGCGCGGCCTGCGCCGCCACCGCCGCGTTCAGGTACGGCGTGCGGCCGGTCTCGGTGAACAACAACCCGTCGAATCCGGCCGCCTGAGTACGCCTGGCCAGGTCACCGATGTCTTGCAGCGGTTGCGGGGTGGTCATCACGTCGACATGCACAGTCGCACCCTACGCCCGAGTCGTCCCGGAAGTTTGGAAAGGCTTCACTCAACTACGAACGCCGACGCGGAATTTCGAACCTCCACCAATTTGAAGCCGCGTTTCGCTACCTTGGCAACACGCTTCGAATATGAACCCGATCTCGTCGGAGGGCATGGCAATGACCGAGCAGTTCTTGGAGCCCGCTCCGAGCAAAGCCGAACTCGCCATATCGAAGGGCTGGGTCCAAGGCGTCGCCCTGGTCATGGTCTTCGGCTTCCTGATCATGGGCATGCTGGCCGCCAGGACCTACTCCGACTCGATGCCGCAGCCGCAGCGCGTTGTCGGCCCCGACGGCCAGACACTCTTCACCGCGCAGGACATCACCGCCGGCCAGCAGATCTTCCTGCGCCGCGGGCTGCAGCAGTACGGGTCCGTGATGGGCCACGGCGGCTATCTCGGACCGGACTACACCGCCGAATACCTTCGCCTGTCCGCCGACCATGTCGGACAGGAGCTGCGCGACGCCGGAGTGCAGGATCCGACCGCCGCCGTCGTCGAGATGATGCGGACCAACCGTTACGACGAGGCCACAGGAACCCTGCAGTTCACTGCCGAGCAGGTAAGCGCATTCGAAGAGATCCGTAACTACTACGCCGACCTCTTCGGCACCGACTCCACCGAATACGGCCTCATCCCGCAGGTCATCACCCACCCGCAGGAAATCAAGGAGCTGACAGCGTTTTTCAGCTGGACCGCCTGGGCCAGTGCGGCGCAACGTGACGGCCACTCTTACTCCTACACCAACAACTGGCCACCGGAAGAGCGCGTCAACAACACGCCTACCGCCGACATCCTGGTCTGGTCGGCGATGTCGCTCATCGCGCTGCTCGCCGGGCTCGGCGCGCTGTTCGCCCTCTACGGCCGATGGAGCCGCAAAATCGGTTGGCACGCAACCGAAACGCCATCGCTGAAGTTCCGCCAACCCGGTGAGGTGGCGATCACCCCGTCGCAAAAGGCGACCGCCTGGTTCTTTCTCGTTGTCGCGGTGCTCTTCCTCGCCCAGGCGATATTGGGCGGCGCCATCGAGCACTACCGTGCCGAATTGAGCGACTTCTTCGGCCTCGACCTGGCGCAGATCCTCCCGTTCAACCTGGCGCGGACCTGGCACGTGCAGCTGTCGCTGCTGTGGACGGCCGCATCCTTCCTCGCCGCCGGAATCTTCCTGGCGCCGATCATCTCCGGCCGTGAACCACGCAGGCAGTCGTGGCTGACCTACGGTCTGCTCGGCGCGCTGTTCGTCGTCGTCGCCGGCACGCTGGTGGGCACTGCGCTGAGCACGTTCGGCGTCGACTGGGCAAAAGGCTCGATCTTCTTCGACCAGCAGTGGGAGTACCTCGACCTGCCGAGGTTCTGGCAGGCGTTGCTCGTCATCGGGCTGTTCCTGTGGATGGCGATCATCTTCCGCGCCATCAGGTCGCGGCTGAAGACCGAGAGCAAGCTCAACATGCCGTGGCTGTTCTTCTACGCCGGCCTTGCCATCCCCGCGTTTTACGCCGTCGGCATGCTCGCCGGCACGGAGACGCATCTGACCGTCGCCGAGTTCTGGCGATTCTGGGTGGTGCATCTGTGGGTGGAGGACTTCCTCGAACTGTTCACCACGGTCATGGTCGCCTACATCTTCGTGATGCTGGGCGTCGTGCGGCGCAAGATCGCCATCCAATTGATCTTCCTCGACGTCATCCTCTACTCGATGGGCGGCGTCATCGGAACGATGCACCACCTGTACTTCTCAGGAACACCGGTGGAGCACATGGCTCTTGGTGCGTTCTTCTCCGCTCTCGAAGTGATCCCGCTGACGTTCCTGACCGTCGAGGCGTGGACGTTCCTGCAACTCGGTTCGCGGCAACAATCCCGCAGCAGCGCGCCGTTCCCCCACCGGTGGGCGGTGATGTTCCTCGTCTCTGTCGGGTTCTGGAACTTCGTCGGCGCAGGCATTTTCGGCTTCTTGATCAACCTGCCGATCGTGTCGTACTACCAGATCGGCACCGCGCTAACCGCCAACCATGCGCACGGGGCGATGATGGGCGTCTACGGAATGCTCGCCGTCGGCCTGGCGCTGTTCGCCTTGCGCTACATCATCCCGCCGCAGCGCTGGCCGGAGAAGCTGGCCAAGCTGTCGTTCTGGTCACTCAACATCGGCCTGGCGTGGATGGTGTTCGCCACCCTGCTCCCGCTCGGTGTCCTGCAGTTGTGGCACTCGGTGAACGACGGCTACTACGAGGCGCGGACATTGAACTACATCACGCAGTCGAGTAACGCTGTGCTGGAGTGGTTGCGCATGCCCGGCGACTTCCTGTTCATCATCGGCGGCGTCCTCCCGTTCCTCTGGATTGCATGGCTGGGCGTGCGACACGGCATCAAGGCGACCACGCACACGCTGCCCGCCGAGACCTTGTTCGTCGAGGAGCATGCGCACGCGGAGGAGGACCGCACCGGGATGGCGGTACCCGGCCGCAGCCGCTACGCCTCCGACCGCAGGGTGGCTCCCGACGAGAGCGGTGAGGGCCCGTGATCGCCGGCATCGGCATCGCCGCATGGCTGACCATCGGGTATGCCGTTGCACTCGTCGCGGTGGCATACGGCATCGACACCTTCGCCCGCCGGGCCGCGGCCAAGGTCGAGGGACACCGGATGGGCGGATTCGTATATCACGACGACCACGACGCCTGGCAGTGCCCGGAAGATCAATGGTTGTGGCCCACGTCGTTTGACCCCGACAACCGGGTCATGCGCTACCGGGGCACCCCGTCGATCTGCAACGCCTGCCCGGTCAAACACACCTGTACCTCGTCGCGCGACGGCCGCGAGGTGAGCCGGGCGATCGACAGTTGGCCGGCATCGGAGGCGGCCCGTTTTCACCGCGGAATCGCCTGTGCCGTCGGCGTTATCGCCGTCGTCCTGCCGGTGGCGACGGCGTTGGCGGCCGACACCGCGCCGGAGGCGCTGCTGCTTCTGGGCTCCGCCGTCGTGGTCGGGTTGGCGACGCTGCCGCTGTGGTCGCACCTGCGCCGCACCCAAGCCGTGCCGGACGGTGTGGTGTTCCAGACGCTCGACGACAACATCGAACAGCGGAAGCAGTTGGCCGAGGCAGAGATTCGCCGTCGAAGCTCCTATGCCTCCGACCGGCGAACCGAACACCGGGAGGTGCGCTGATGAGTCCCTGGATCGTGGTCCTCATCTTCTTGGCCATCGTGCTGGCGGCATTGGCGGTCGCCTCGATCCGGGTGGTCAAGGAGTACGAGCGGGGTGTGGCGTTTCGTCTCGGCAGGCTGCGTGGGCCGCTTGGGCCGGGCATCGTGGTCGTGGTGCCCGGTGTCGACAAGCTCGTGCGGGTCGACCTGCGGACAATGACGCTGACCATCCCGCCGCAGGAGGTCATCACCCGCGACAACGTCACCGCGCGGGTCAACGCCGTCGTGCTGTTTAGGGTGACCGATCCGACGAAATCGGTGATGACCGTAGAGAACTTCGCCATTGCGACATCGCAGATCGCACAGACCACGCTGCGTTCGGTCGTCGGGCGTGCGGACCTGGACACCCTGCTCGCCCATCGCGCCGATCTCAACGAGGATCTCGCGGCCTCGATCGCCAAACAGACCGAACCGTGGGGCATCGTCGTGGAGGTCGTCGAGATCAAGGACGTCGAGATCCCCGAGATGATGCAGCGCGCGATGGCCCGCGAGGCCGAGGCGGAACGGGAGCGGCGGGCGAAGGTGATCAGCGCGCGCGGTGAGCTGCAGGCGTCGACGGAACTGCGGGACGCGGCGATCACGCTCAGCGAGAGCCCCGCCTCGTTGCAGCTGCGCTATCTGCAGACGCTGCTCGAGCTCGGCGCCGACCAGAACTCGACCGTCGTGTTCCCGATTCCCATGGACATTGTGCGCCCATTCCTCGAGGGTTCGCGCGACGATTCGACGGTTCCCGGCGGCGCTATTCCGCACATCAGGAGGGTCAAATCCGATGAGTAGCAACACACCTGAACCCGCGACCGTCGACGAAGCCGGTGCCGTCGACGATGGCCGTCCCGTGATCCTGGAGCCCACCCCGCCCGGCCTGTGGCGGGCGCTGCTGGGAGGGGCGGTCGCCGTCCTGGCGCCATTGTTCGGTTTTCTGGTCGGCGGCATGATCGGAGCCGGGACGGTGGGGGAGTCGGTCGATCCGATGTTCCTGTCGCTGTTCACCGGCATCGTGATCGGCGGCATCGGGGTGCTGGTGGCGCTTTCGGGCGGCGCGCGGTTGTGGCGGCACTTCCACCGCAGGGACGCCGTCGAACCCTGAGCCCGTGACGCCGTTGATCCTGCGGTCAGGGCGCGGGATTCGCGGTTTGGAGCGCCCTCAACGCAGGGTCGACGGTCATGATCAGGTGTCGAGCAGTGAGACGCCGTCGCGCCAAGCGCGAAGCACCTCCTTGACACGGTTGAACACGCGCGCCCGCGCGGTCTCGCGGTCGAGGCCCGACGCCACCAACTCGTCGTACTCGGTGTCGACGTGGAGCACCGACGCCGTAACCGCCTGGCAGACCGCGCCCGCTCCGATCTCGAGCGCCGTCAAGCGTTGGCGGCCTCGACCACGCAAACTGGCGGCGGTGTGCAGCGCGATGGCGGCGGCGCGATCGGTCGGACAGCCGGGGAACAGTTCCCGAATCAGCTCAGCGATGCCGTCAGTGCCGGGTACACCGGCGTCAGCCAGGCTGGCCAGCGCGGCCGCCTCGATCGCGGCCGGTTCGGCCAGGATGCCCTGCCTCTCGTACATGCTCTGCCCCCGATAGGGGAAGCGCCGAAGGCTCTTCTGCATCACGACGACCGGCGATCGGCTGAACTTCACAGCGCGCCGGGTGAGCGCGGCGCTGCCCGCGGGCAGGAACTCCAAATGACCAAGCCCGGCGCAGTCGAGGCACACCGCGCCGGACTTGGTTCTGAGCAGAACCTCACCCGCGACGTCGCATTCGGAGCACTTCGTGGCATCCGGTACCTGCTCGGCACGTCTGACTCGTGCGTCTCCGCCCACCATGCGCCGACCGTACGTCGATGGTCCGACACGACGGGTTCGACTCTGGTATCAGCGCGGTATCACCACCTGCATGGGTATGACACTCCGTACCAGCGAACAGCAGGCCGAGGCGTGCGTCGACAGGCTGAAACCGAGGGGCGTTCCATGCAAGCTGTGGCACTGTCGGCCATCGCCGGCGAGGATGCCCGGTTCGACTTCATGATCGCCACCGCCTCCGGCGCGATAGACGACGCGCACGAGATCGCCGTGCAGTTGCGGGCATGGTGCGACGGAGACTTGTGCGGTCAACGATCAGCAAGCCACGTGAAGAACTCCTCGGCGGTGAACACCGGCTTGCCGTACTCCTGCGCCTTGCGCGCCTTACCCGACTGGGTGCCCGCCTCGGCCGTCACCAGCACCTCACACCGCGTCTTGGTCACCGACCGCACCGGCTTCAGGCCGGCCCTCTCGGCCAGCCGCTCGATCTCCTCGCGCTCCACCACACGCCCGGACGGATCCAAAGCCGTTCCGGTGAAACAAATCCGCGCCCCTGGCACCAGTGCGTCTTCGATATCGTGCCGCGCCACCAACACCGCGTCACTCACCACATCGATGCCCAGCAGCGCTGACGCGTCGTGCAGGCGGGCGACCACTTCGTCGGGCAGCAGTGTGCGAGAAGCCGCCGCTCGCAACTGGTCGGCCACCGCCGACCGCGCTGCCGCATCCCATGATGAGTCGAGGTCTCGGCGCACCGACGCGCCCAGCATCACCGCCCCCACGTCGCGGCTGATCCGCAACAGCGCCGACAACCCGGGCAGATGCTCGGCGTTCGGTGTCGGAACGTCCGGGTCGCGGCTGACCAGTAGTCCCGAAACCGATTCCGCCGGTTCGGGTTCCTCGAATGCCGTCGAGCCGGTGTCAACGTCGGCCTGTGCGTGCGCCGCTAGGGCAGACCGTGCCCGTTCCAACGCCGTTCGCCCCAACACGCGCGCTCCACGAAGTTCGATGCCCAGTGGCATCACCGCGACATGCCCGAGCCTCTTGAGCTCGAAGTCGATCAGCCCCAGCGTCTCGTCCATCTCCGGTCCGACGGGAGTGCAGCCCGCTAGCATCGGCGCGATCACCGCCCACGCTTCGCGCAGGGTCGGCGCCAGCAACACATCGGAAACGCTGATGCCATAGGCACTTCGCGCATCGGCAAGATCGCGCTGCGGGTTGACCAGCGTCGAGATCGCGGTGCCGTCGTCGAACGCCACCGCCAGTTCCACTGGCCGGGGTCGAGACATCCGGCCTTCGTCGCCGACGGTCAACATGCCGATCGCGCAGTACTTGCGCGCCGTCGTGCTGCCGACCGAGCTGCGAAGGAACCGGGCGATCCGTCGGTCGGTCTTCAGATCTTTGGGCAGCACAGGGCGTTTGAGCACCAGCCCCGTCAACGAGGTGCAGCGGCTTAGCGCCACGTACAACTGTCCCGTCGAGAACATGCCGCCGGTGAGGTCGACGACCACCCGGTCCAGCGTCTGGCCCTGGCTCTTGTGGATGGTGATCGCCCACGCCAGCTTGAACGGCAACTGGGTGAACGTCCCGATCACCTCACGCCGCAGCGCACCGCCGTCGACCACCGGTCGCGTGGCCTCCCAGGTGAACGGCGTGACCTCCGCGCAGGACCCGTCGGCGAACTCGACCTCGACGACCGCGCCGTAGCGGTCATAACCGACACCGACGACGCGTCCGATCGAGCCGTTGACCCACCGGTCGCCCTGGTCATTGTTGAGCATCATCACCTGCGCGCCGACCTTGAACCGCAGCTCGTCCTCGATCGGTTTGTCGAACAGCGACAGATCGCCGGACTCCTGGGCGCAGTGGCGCATCTCGTCGCCGGGCAACCGCTCCAGGTGTTGACGGTTGCGCGCGGTCACCAGCCGGTTCGTCGGCGCCAGCGTCAGCCAGAACTCGTCGTCGGGCGGTACGAAGTCTTTGTCGGCGCGGGCGTTGAGCTGTTCCTGGGCGTGGCCCAAGAGCACGCCCTCACGGATTTCGTTGAGGATGGCGGTCATTCGGTTGTCGCCGAGTTGGCGGAACACCGTCGTCAACGAGATGGTGGGGAAGTCGTCGCGGACGAACTTGCGGGCCGAGAAAAAGTACGGGGTGTCGTAGACCGTCGTGAAGTAGCCTTCCTCACCGTCGCCGACGACCGGTGGAAGCTGGTACAGGTCGCCAACGAGCACGATCTGCACGCCGCCGAACGGTGCTCCCGGTTCGGGGCCGAAGCGTTCGAGTGCGGTGGCCACCATGTCGAAGACGTCCGCGCGGACCATGGACGCCTCGTCGATGATCAACGTCTGCAACGACGCCAGGGTCTTGGCGAACCGGCCGGGTCGGTACTGGCCGGCGGTGACGTCGTGAAGCGTCGTCGTGGTCCGGAACCCGAACAGCCGGTGGATGGTGTAGCCGTCGACGTTGAGCGCCGCGATGCCCGTCGGCGCCACCACCACGACGTTGCGTTCGGTCTCGGCCATGAACCGACGGATCAACGTCGACTTGCCGGTGCCTGCCTTGCCCGTGAGGAACAGGTGCTTGCCGCCGGAAAGGAGCGCCAAGGCATCCCGGAACTCGTCGGTGAGGATCAGTTCGACGCTCACGGGTGGCACAGTACCCGCGGCGCGAAGCCACGAACCCGGCGCTGTGGAGGCCCGCTTCTGAGCCTCGTCAGTCCGCGGTCAGACCACGGCCATCGCTTCGCGCTCGATGACCTCCGCTGCGGCCCGCTCGCCGGACCGCACCGCCCCGTCGATGAAGCCGTACATCACTGCCGAGGTCTCGGTACCGGCCCAGTGGATGCGTCCGCACGGTTCTCGGAGTGCGGGACCGAATTCGGTGAGCACGCCCGGCGGCGTGTGGGCGATCATCCCTCCGCCGGAGTACCGCTCGACAGACCAGTTTTGCTCGACATAGTCGACCGGTGAAAGCGCTTTGTCACCAAACCTTTCGGCGACAGCCGCGAGCACCGCGCCCTTGCGCTCGTCGTCGTCGAGGTTCGTCATCCGGCGAGCCTCCGGTCCTTCGGTGATGACGGTGAGCATCCCGGGAGTCCCGGTATTCGTGCACGAGTCGATCGTCAGGTTCGCGGGGGATCCAGGCGCGAATGACTGTCCCGACAAGCCGTCGGCCCGCCAGAAGGGTTCGTCGAACACCAGCGCGATCTTGTACACCGCCCCACTTGGCATCCGCTGATGCAGAAACGAACGATCGGCGGGAAGCATTGGCTCGTAGATGATTTGGCTCGCTATCGAGATCGGTACGGCGACGATGGCCCGGCGCGCGTTGACCACCATGTCTTCGGAGCGAACGGTCACCCCCTCGATGTTCTGCTCGATGCTGCGTACCGGCTGCGACAGGTGGATCACGTCACCGAGCTCGGCGGCGACCGCTCGATGGATGGCGCCCATACCGCCGACGGGTCGCTCATCCTCGGCCGCGTCCTTCACACCCAGTACGAAGCTCGGGCCCCCGGCCGATGCCATCTGGTAGAGCACGAACAGCAGCGAGATCTCCGACGCCGCCGACGTATACAGCCCGGATACCGAACTCTCGAGCAGTTCGTGAGCCGGTTTCGACAGCGTGTTCCTGTCCAGCCACGCCGCCCAGCTGATCTGGTCCCACTTCTGGGCCTTGCGGGCGGCCCACGGCGCCTCCACCGGGATCGCCTTGCACATCTGCGTCAACTCGAAGAAGACCGCACCCAAGTTCGCGACCGCCCACGGGCTCATCGACAGCGGGATCGTTCCGGTGTACCGGTGCTTCTTACCGCCGATGTACATCATTGCGTCGCCGTCGGTGTACTGCTTGTAGCTCGGCACCCCGAATTCCTTCATCAGCGCATAAATCGCGTCCTGTCCGGGACCGACCCAGGCGCCGCCGCGATCGATCCAGGTCCCGTCGTCGCGCACCTCGGTGAATGTGCGACCACCGACGCGGTCGCGGGCCTCCAGCAGCGCCACCGAGTGACCTGCCTGCTTCAAGCGCAATGCCGCGGTCAGACCGGCGAATCCGGCACCCACGACGCAATAGTCCACGTCTGCCATGACGAGCCCCTTCGATACGGTTTGCGCGGGGCCAGGCGGCCGGGTGCAAGCCTCGGCGCGCCCTCATTCGGACGCGAAGGCACCTAGACTCAACGCCTGATCGTTATTTGTGTCAATAAACCGTTGCGTCGGCAAAGTTCTCGCGCGTGCCGTTGTTCACACCGACCGATGGCGGCGGTGGATCGGCCGCAAACGCCTACGCGAGTGCTTCTGTGCGACGGTGATAGTTCGGCGGTCAAGGCCGTTGTCGCTCAACGTAGTCGGGTCAGGCGGTCGACGCCTCCACCCGCAGTTCTTCGTACGCCGCGCGCATCAGTTCCTCGTCGGTAAGCCGAGGCCGCTCCAAATGCACACCGGGCATCAACAGGGCGATTTCGTCCCGCAGCGCCCACAGTGTGCTCCGCGGCGGCAGGTGAACTACGAACCGGATCCGTTCGCCCCCCGCCTCCTCACGAATCCGGCGTACGACGTCGAGAATCGCCGTGTCAAACGAGTCCGCACGCACGGTTCCAGTCCAACATCGGTCCTGCGAGCAGGCCGAATAGCGGAGCAAGGGCCCGCGCGGACGGGCCAGCGCGATGGCGACGGAAGTGATCATGCCCGCACTGTATGCGCGGGGTCCGACAAGTCCGGTCCGCGTGTGTATCGAGGCGTGGCGAAGATGTTGTC
Source organism: Mycobacterium sp. 852002-51152_SCH6134967 (assembly GCF_001667105.1). Lineage (NCBI taxonomy): Bacteria > Bacillati > Actinomycetota > Actinomycetes > Mycobacteriales > Mycobacteriaceae > Mycobacterium > Mycobacterium sp. 852002-51152_SCH6134967. The sequence goes on from NZ_LZIK01000004.1 coordinate 116,802, forward strand.
GCACAACGTCACGCGGCGACGCAGCGGAATCCGATGTGTGTGGTGGCGCTGTCCTGCGACTGAGAGGACCGAGCGGCCGGCCGGTAGCGATGGCAGTACTCGGGTGCGCACAGGTGTGAGCCGCCCTTGAGCGTCTGGAATTTCGACGGGTCGCCGGTGGGCGGTGCGCAGCAGCCCGCCTTCTGGGCGTCGGGACGGTGGCGTGGCGCGTACGGCGTCGTCGTCCATTCCCAGACGTTGCCGATCATGTCGACGAGACCGAATGCGTTGGGTGGGAAGGTGGCCACCGGCGAGGTGCCCACCCAGCCGAGCGCCCCGTCGTTGCGGTACGGGAAGCGGCCCTGCCATACGTTGGCCATCAAGCGTCCGTCGGGCTGCGCCTCGTCGCCCCAGGCGTACCAGGACTGGGATCCGGCTCGCGCCGCGTACTCCCACTGCGCTTCGGTCGGCAGGCGGCGACCCGCCCAGGCGGCGTAGGCCGACGCGTCCGGATACGCCACCTGCACCACGGGGTGGTCGGGGCGGTCGTCGATCGAGGATTCTGGTCCGAACGGGTGGCGCCAGCTGGCGCCCGGCACCCAGGTCCACCATTGCCGCCAGTCGCGCAGGTCGACCGGGCCGCGGGTCGGGCGGAAGACGAGTGCACCGGGAACCAGGTCGTCGGGCGAGGCTCCCGGATAGGCGGCGGGGTCGAGCTCCTGTTCGGCGAGGGTGACGTATCCCGTGTCGGCGACGAACTCGGCGAACTGCGCGTTGGTGACGGGGTGGCGCTCGATCGAGAACGCTTCGATCGTCACCTCGTGGACGGGCGCCTCCTCCGGATAGAAGTCGGCTGATCCCATCTGGAAAATGCCCGCGGGCAGCTCGATCAGGTCGGTCAGCATCACGTCCAGGCTAGGCGCTGCGACAGGGACCGCCCGAACCGCGACGGGAATGTGAGCGTGGTCGCAGCGGTTGGCTGAAGCATGGCCAAAATGACGACCGATGAGCGTGTGAAGTTCCTGTCCGATGTCCACGTGGGCGTCATCGCCGTCGAGCGCCCCGACCGGGCGCCGCTGAGCGTGCCGATCTGGTACGGCTATCAGCCGGGCGGTGAGGTGTTGTTGTGGACGGAGTCGGCGTCGCTCAAGCACCGGCTGATCAAGGATGCCGGCCGGTTCTCGATCACCGCGCAGGACGAGGCGCCGCCGTATCGGTACGTCACGGCCGAGGGCGACGTGACCGGTATCGAACCCGCCGATGACGCGATCGTTCGCGAGATTGCCATCCGTTACCTCGGTGAAGAAGAAGGCAATACCTTTACCGACCAGAACCTCACGTCGACATCGGTCATCATCCGGATGCGCCCGCAGCGCTGGTTGAGTTTCGACTACTCGTCGGAGTAGCGCCTTCCCTTCCTCTCTCAGCGCGCCATTCTCTCTAGCGCGAGCGGGCGTGTTTGCAGGCGACATGCCGTGAAATCTCGGCGGTTTGCGCACCGTCGCGATGCGACGGGCGTGCTCGTTTCGCGCCTGAAGGTACTCGCGCCATGATTCACGTTGAGGTGCGGCGGTTTTCGACCATCGCTGTGGAAGAGTTGGCGGTTATCACCGCCGTCTGAACACTCGCCCGCGAGCTTTCGTTACGGCGTGCCGAATGCAATCAACCGCCTGATGCGCGCGCTCGCGCCGCTTCGAGCGTGCGCAGACTGTCGAAATTTTGCGGCGTGTCGTGTGCAGACCCGCACGCTCGCGGCAAAGGGGGAGAAAGGGGGAAGAACGAAAGGGAAGCGGGGCACCGACCGGTCGCGTTGACACTCCGGGCGGCAGCGGTGTCTAATATAGGGTAATGATCGTAAAGGCGGAG
>NZ_LZIK01000005.1:0-21641 GCF_001667105.1 Mycobacterium sp. 852002-51152_SCH6134967
GGTCGGCGCCGTTGTTGTGGGCGGGCTTGCCGGTGTAGGCGCCGTGGGGGGTCTTGGGGAAGGCGATGTGCTGTTCGCTTTGGGCGCTGCCGGGCTGGGGGACGCCGACGCCGTTGCCGTCGCGTGCGGCGTCGAGCTGCTCGTCGAGTGCCTGGCGGGCGTTGGCGACCGACTGCTGGGCGGTGCCTGTCATCTGTGTGCCGGTGGTGTTGGAGGCGGTGTCGGCGTTGGCGCTTGCGGCGAGGATGCCGGCCAGGGCTGCCAGTCCGAAGACGACGAGGGCGGCGGTGGCGGCGATGCGGTTCTTGATCATCTGAGTTCCTTTTCTCGGGGCCATCTGGTGTGGCGTTGAGAAAAGAATCGAACGCAGCCCTCAATGGAACCTCAATGCCGCATCTGAGCTGCTCAGCGGTTAATGAGCGGGCGAATCCTCGGGTGCGATCTCGAAGGTGAACTGGTGTCCTGCGATGTCGATGACGTCGCCGTCGCCGAGTGCGGTGCTGCCGCGAACCCTCTCGTGCCCGACCACCACGCCGTTGCCGGACCGCAGGTCGTTGATCACGAAGCTCGCGCCGGTGTCGATGATCGTCGCGTGATACCGGCTGACTTTCGGGTCGTCGATGACGACGGTGTTGTCGGCTCGGCGCCCGATGCCGGTCACCACGGTTTCCAGCGGATAACAGCGGCCCGCGACATCGCGGAGCTGCGCCCGATTGGATCTGGCCGCCGCCGTCATGGTGGTCGACAGATGGCTCTCGAGCATGGTGACGACATCGGAGGCGTCGCTCTGCGCGATCCGCTGAACGTCCAACGGCTCCTGGCGCAGGATCCGCTCGTGCAGCGTGCGCAACGACGGTCCTGGATCGATGCCCAGTTCCTCCGACAGTGTCGATCTGACACGGCGGTACGCGTCCAAGGCATCGGTCTGGCGCTCGGCCAGATAGTAGGCCGTGATCAACTGTGCCCACAGCGGTTCTCGAAAGGGATGCTCGCTGACGAGATCCTCGAGCCCGCTGATCACTGAATCCGCACGCCCGCAGGCGATTTCGGCTTCCGCGCGCAAGACATGCGTCGCCACCTTGTCCTCGACGAGTGCTGCGGCGAACGGCTCGACGAAGCGAAACTCCCGTAGGTCGTCGAGAACCGAGCCGCGCCACTGCGCCAACGCGGCTGACAGCCGGTCGGTAGCCAGCCCGAACCGGCCCGCCGCCGCCGCCTGCGCCCCGGCCGCCTTCTCCGTGTTGAACCGCCCCAGATCGCAGGCCGCGTCGGGCACGTTGAGCTGATAACCCGGTCGGGCACTGGCCAAGACGGCCTTCGCGTCGGCGCCGCCTGAGCCGAGGACTTTGCGCAGGTTCGCCACGTAGACGTGCAGGTTGTGGATCGCGTCGGCTTCCGGCATGTCTTCGTCCCAGATCGCCGCGATGATCGAATCCCGCGGCACGGGGCGGTTGCGGTTGATCAGCAGCAGTGCCAGCACAGCGCACTGCTTCGGCGTTCCCAACGGCACCGGCTGGCGGTTCACGCTGACACGCAGCGGGCCCAGCACACCGAAATCGAGGCCGGACGCAACCATGGGCCCCCTTGTCATCAACCGACCGAGAGTTTGACCACGGGGTCGGAGCCCACATCGGTGACATAGACATTGCCCGCCGCGTCGACCGCAACTCCCTGAGGGTCGTTCAGCCCCACGAAGGGCAGCGGAATCGCGGCCCTGGTGCCAGGTCGAAGTTCGACGATCCCGGCGTTACCGCGGTCGGTGACGTAGACGCCGCCTTCTGAGTCGATCGCCACACCGTGGGGCTCGTTCACTCCGGCGAACGGTAAGGGAGTGGCCTGCGTCGCGCCCGCTTCCAACTTCAACACCCGGTTGTTACCGGTGTCGGTGACGACGACACCGCCTGCCGGTCCGACGGCCACGCCGCGGGGGTCGTTGAGACCGCTGAACGGTACGGGGGTGGGAGTCGCTGCGCCCGTCGCCAGAAACAGCACCCGATTGTTGCCACGGTCGACGACATAGACGTCGCCGTTCGGCTTGACGGTGATGCCGCGGGGATCGTTGAGGCCGCTGAACGGCAGCTGGATCGCCGCGGGTGCGCCGACAGGAAGCCACATCACCCGGTCGTTACCCGAGTCTGTGACGTAAACATCGCCCTTGGCATCGACCGCGATATCTCGCGGATTCTTCAGACCCTTGATTGGCAGCTCAGTCGCGGTCGCCGCACCGGGCTCCAGCCGCATCACCCGATCAATGCCGACGCCGGTGACGTAGGTGGTTCCATCGGCTTCGACCGCGATTCCTGCGGAGACATGAATCCCTGTGAAAGGCAACGGAGTTTGCGCTGAGAACCCTTGGCCGACCGGTATGGGTGAAGCGCTGCCACCGTCTGAGGACTGTCGTCCGATGATGACGACTCCCGCCACGACAACCGCCGCCACTGCGATCGCGGCCGCTGTCATGATGCCGATAGCCTTGCGTGACAGTCGTTTCTGTGGCTTATCCGATGCCTTGGCAACGGCGTCGCTATCGCCCAACGCCGCCCGGGCGGCCAGGGCCAGATCCTGGACGGTCGGGTAGCGGTCATCGGGATTCTTGGCCATCCCCTTGGCGATGACCGCATCGAAAGCCGCCGGAACGCCAGCGTCGCTGGCACTGGGCTGCGGCGGCGGAGTGTGGAGGTGATGGGCGATCATTCCTTGTACGCCCATATCGCTGGCGAAAGGCGGCTCGCCGGTGAGGCATTCGTACAGCACACACGCGAGCGCGTAAACATCCACTCGCGAATGGGTTTTCACAGCGGCGCCGATGGCCTCCGGTGCCATGTAGGCTGCGGTGCCGATGGTTTCACCAGCCTTGGTCAGCGTGGCGTCTCCTGAGGCGTGAGCGATGCCGAAGTCGATCAGATAGGCGAAATCGTTGGTGCACACCAGGATGTTGGAGGGTTTGACATCGCGATGCACCAGGCCCACGTCGTGGGCAGCCTGAAGTGCGCCGGCAACTTGAGCGATGATCGCGACCGCACGTGTCGGCGGTAGTGCGCCTTCTTGTTTGATCAGCGTGCGTAGGTCCGTGCCGTCCACCAGTCGCATGTTGAGAAAGAGCCGACCGTCGACATCGCCGAAGTCGTGGATCGGGATGACGTGCGGCTCGGTCAGCTGTGCCACCGCCTCGCACTCCCGCCGGAACCGCTCGCGTGTCTCCTGGTCGTTGGCGGAGTGCTCGGGCAATACCTTCAGCGCGACCACCCGATTGGTCTGCGAGTCGCGTGCCCGCCACACCTGGCCCATGCCACCTGCGCCCAACAGCGACAGCAACCCGTAGCGGCCGAAGTGTCTTGTGGGTTTTTCGTCGCGCTCCACGCGCCTGCGTGCAGGGGCTTCGTCGCCGGTGTCCGCGCCTGGCCTTTGCGTGGCGTCGCCGGCGTCTCTGACCGTGTCATCCACTCTGCTGCTGACCCGGCTCTCTCGCGGCGAACGCTTCCACGGGCCAATTTAACCAGCCGAGACGTCAATTGGTCGGCTGTTGCGTAACGAGGAGTGGACGACTTCGGCGGCTGCGACTATCCCGTTGGCATGTTGGCGAGTTCGACGGCCCGGTTCAGCGTCTGACGGTCGACGACGTCGGCGGCGTTCATGGGCTGGGTGAGGACGTCAGATTCTCTCGCGATGTCGATCATGAACCTCACGCTCTCATCGGTGAGCCCGCCCTCGTCGGTCCAGAACGGGTGCTGCTGGATGAGCGCGAACAACTCCCTCAGCGATTCTTCGGAGGGGGGTGCTTCGACGTATTCGTTGACTCCGCTTTGGAACACCGCGAAGTCGCTCTTCAGTGTCTTCATCGCGCGCAACGTGGTGGCACAGTAGTTGGCGGCAAGTTCCCGGTTCTGTGCGAGCCAATCCCCGCGGGCGGCCTGGGCTACCTTGATGAAGCCGGGGGCGTTGTCGTAGAGGGTGGCGATCAGCACCGGTTGGTTCACCATCGCCTTCGCACCGTCGTACTGCGTGTCGTGAATCACGGTCGCATCCAGTTCGCCCGCGGCCCACGCATCCAATCGGGCGCTCGAGCTTTCGAGGATCTGCGGATTCGGAATCTCGTGGACGTCGCGGTGCTCGCCGACGCCGCTCAACAGCGCGTTGAGCACGATGGCTCCAGAGCCACCGGGGCTGTCGATTCCCACTCGGGTCGACGGCTCGAACAGTTGGCTGGCGTTGTGCACACCGTTGGCGCCGGCGAGGACGAAGTCATCCATGCTGACGTAGGGGCAGAACACCTTGACGTCCTCGCCGTGCTCGCGCGCATCCAAGATCGCAGAGACCGACGTCGCCAGAACCTGAGCTCGGCCGTCGCGCAGGGTCTGTACCGCGTCGGTGTGGGTGTCGTATTGGATGACGTTCTGCTCGACACTGAGGGGCAAACCGAAGTCGGGCCCGTAGCGGTCAACGCCGTAGACCAGCGGGATTTGTGACGCCTGTGGTTGTGAACCCAGCACGATGCGCAGCGACTCGGCCGTGCTCGGCGCGCCCGGTTGGGCGACGGCGGAAGTGCAGCCGGCGAGCGTGAGCGCGCTGGCAGTACCGATGGCGATCAAGCACGTCGCACGTCGTCGAGCACTCTTGGTTGGCATGGGTCTCCCTCGTTTTGTTGGTTGGGGAGAACGTATAGGTCAAATGCCGAAACGGCCGTCAGGGCCTGCATATCGCTCGAATCGCTGCGGAGTGTCACCGCGCATCTGTCGTCGACAGCGGTTGACGTTCAATAGGCAGTCCGAGCACGACCTTCGCCGTGATGACGCCCAACTTGACCATGCCCAAGTAGGTCGACGGGTTGAACATCGTGGGCCACACCGTGCGCGCTCGGTGCTCGTTGACCGGCCGGTTCGTGAAGCGATCGCGCAGCCACCTCAGCGTCATGGGGGCCGACAGTGGATGCAGGAGCAGATGCCCGCAGAACCGGTCGCGGTGGTAGGTGACCGCTGCACCAAGGCGTTCATACTCGGCCACCAGGGCGTCGACATCGTCAACGCTGATGATTTCGTCGTGCACCGCCTGTATGACCAGCACGGGAGGCTTGGGCCTGGACTTGCCGAGCTTGGTCTCGTCGAAGATGTGGCGCACTTCGGGTAGGTCCCACAGCTCGTCGGCGGTCATGTCGACATAGGACCCGATATCGACATTGCGGAACTTCCATACCGCCTGGGCCGTGGTCATCGTCTGCAACTCATCGAGCAGCGCCTTGCCCTGGTCAGTCGCATGCTCGTCCACCACGTTCTGCGCGCCAGGGAAGACCTGTGTCAATGCGGAGATCATCAGCGCGGCTAGGCCGGCGAAGAAGCTGCCGTTGAGGCGGCGTGCCACGCTTCCCGGATCCCCGACGGGTGAACCCAGAACGGCCCCAACGACCTTGAGCTCCGGCGCATATCGCTCACACAATTCGGCCGCCCACGCCGACGCCAAGCCTCCCCCGGAGTATCCCCACAGACCTACCGGCGCTGAGGGCGACAAGTTCACGCGCTCGCATCGCATCGCCGCGCGCAACCCGTCCAGAATCCGGTAGCCGGGCTCGACGGGAGAGCCCCACATGCCGTGGCAGCCTTCGTGATCGGGTACGCATACCGCCCAGCCTTCGGCCAGTGCGGCGGTCACCAACAGGTACTCGGCTTGGACGAAGCCACCGATCGGTCGCGCACCGCGCCGCATGGCGAACGAGGGGAAGCAGCGCGAGGCCACCGCATCGATCGCGCACTGATAAGACAGCACCGGGCCAGCGGCATTTGACTCGCGCTGCGTCGGGACGAGGACGGTGGTTACGGCGACTTCCGGCTCTTCGTGCAGATTAGTTGTGCGGTACAGCAACTGAGTGGCGTGGACTCGCTGACTGATGACACCCAGAAACCCGATCTCCACGTCACGCGAGCGCAACACCGTGCCGGGTTCAGCGTGCTCGTAGCCCTCCGGCGCTCGGTAGAACGGGTCGTCGTCCGGTGAGATCGGGTGATCGCCGGGGCGGATCTCGGCGTGCGGCGGGCTGTCAGCGCACGGTGGCGCGGTGGAGTAGCTGTCCATTGGTGTGGCGACTCCCTCGGCGTTCGCTGGCGGCGCGCATCTGGCCAGAACTTCTAGTACCCGGGGTACCGGCTTTCAACCAACAACCGGAACACCGGGCGATTGCCGGGCAGTCACTTCTCTATGGGCGTCGGGCCGCCGCGGATATGCGCTGATGCGATTTCGTGGAGCCGGTGACGGGAATCGAACCCGCGTTCTCAGCTTGGGAAGCCTTTTCTAGGCCCGAACGTCTGAGCGATAGCCGCTGGTCGGCGGCCTAGCGCCAAAGGTGTTTGCGGTGCTCAAGCACCCTTTCGGTACGGCTGACGGACGGCGTCGGGACGGCCTTCGTTCGTTGTCGGTTCGGCTGTGTCTACGGGACGGAAACGGGACCGCGCGTTGACGCAAGAACCATCACTGCACTTTGAAATGCTGGTAGCCGTGACCCCAACCGTTCCTCCGTATACCGACATGCTCTGGCCCACGCTCCAGGCCGCGATTGAGTTGGGAGGTTCAGCGTCGATCGCAGAGTTGGACGCTGCGGTGATCGACCGCGAGCGGTTCTCGGCGGACCAGCAAGATGTGTTGCACGGCGACGGCCCGCTCACCGAAATTCAATACCGCCTTGGCTGGGCGCGGACCTACCTCAAGGGGATGGGTCTGCTCACCAACAGCAAGCGCGGGGTCTGGACGGTGACCGAGGCCGGGCAGGCTGCGATGCTGGATGACATCGTCCCGCTTCACCAGCAGTTCGTGAATATCTCAAAGAAGAAGGGAAGCAAGAAGAAGGCTGGGGGTAACCAGAGCGTAGGCAGCGAACTGGACCAGGTCGAGGCAGAAGCCGAGGCCGACTGGAAGGACGCGCTGTTAGAGACATTGCTCAAGATGTCCCCCGCTGCATTCGAACGCCTAGCGCAACGTCTCCTCCGGGAGTCGGGATTCAGTAGTGCGGTGGTCACCGGGCGAACCGGTGATGGGGGCATCGACGGCCTTGGCGTTTACCAGATCTCGTTGCTGAGCTTCCCGGTGTTCTTCCAATGCAAGCGGTACAAGGGCAGCGTTGGCAGCTCAGCCGTTCGGGACTTTCGGGGAGCGATGGCCGGTCGTGGCGAGAAGGGTCTGCTGATCACGACCGGGACATTCACAAACGACGCTCGCGCGGAAGCCAAGCGAGACGGTGCGCCGCCCATCGACTTAATCGACGGTGACCGGTTGTGCGATCTGTTGAAGGAGAACGCCATCGGAGTCACGACGACCGAGCGTGTCGTGGAGGACGTCAAAGTCGAGGCTGAATACTTCACATCGCTTGAGCCCAAATAGACCCTCACCAAGCGTAAAAGTGGCAGCCGGTCCCAATGGGTAAAAGCCTCTTGAACAGCACTGACATACCGTTCAAAGGGTAAAAACAGTATTTACCCTTGACAGAACCCCTCTGAAGGTTGCATACTGCTTTCCAACGAGGCCACCAGGGTCTTATACGAGCGGGAGGGCAAAAATGATGGACGTCACGGTGAAGGTTCCCGAAGAGCGGCTGGTGGAGTTCTACGCGATGCATGCCGCGTGGCTGAGCGCTCCGCCCAATGCGGCGGTGTCGTCGCGCGGCGATCAGCTCTTTGCTATTCCGCAGCCGGTTTCCCATGCTGGCGAGGACGCCAATGGTCGTCTGCCATGGTCAGCGGATAGAGACGCTGCGCTGGCTGCCAAGTTGTGGGACAAATTTAGCGATCCGGCGAAGGCCTTGTTCTCCACGCTGATGGACGAACCGGACCGCCAGTTCAACGGCGAAGAGCTTGCCGGGATGCTGAATATCCCCAATGGTCACAGTGGCGTGGCTGGAGTCCTGGCGTGGCCCGGGAAGTATTGCAAGAAGGAGAACCGAGAGCTGTTGTGGAAGTGGGCCTATCCCGTGGAAGGGGAGCCCGTCGTCTACTGGATTACGCCAGAGGTGGCGGCGATACTCCGCGAGGCGCGCAGCAGCCAGGCGGACTGAGTAGGACAGCCGGTCACGGGGCGTCGAAAGGCAATAACTCCGCCCCGTGACCGGGCCGATCTGGGGGGCGCGGTCTCAGCCGACGCGCTCGCCGGGGTAGCCGCGTGGCGGGTCGTCCCGACACCATCGGGTTTCTCGGACCAGGGCGCTGAGGTCGTCGCTGCGGGTGAGTTCGACCGGTGGGCACTTGCCCCGATATACGCCGCCCTTGCGAATCGGCGCGCTCTCCTTGCCGGGTCGCACCAGCCCCGGTCCCAGGCCGAACTCTGACTTGTCGCGGTAGTCCTTCTCAGGGTCGCGCGAGAGGCTGTAGCGCTCGAACACGTCCGGCCCCTACGTCTGGATGGTCGGCGCGGTGTATGAGCCGTTCGTCGTCACCTGCATGACGACGGCTGCGCCTCGGTGTCGAACGCCGACGCCGAACCCACGCGCGTAGAAGCTGTCCGTCAGCGGGTATGGGCCACGACCCGGAATATGGCGCAGCCCCTGATACGCCGGATTGACGTGCTCGCGGAAGCCGACCGGGTTGCGGTCGGAGTCGAGTCCACCGGTTGCCGCCACGATGACGTACCCGAACGGCACGTAGTGCGATTCGATGAGCCAGGCATCGCCGTAGCTGCCGAGCACTTGGAGCCCTTCGAACTCGCTCGGTGCGACCGCGCCGACGAGGTGCTCAGTGGTGAAGTACGCCGGGGCGGCTTGCGACGGCACGAAGTCGAACTTGGGCACCTTCCCGGCGGCGTACTCGACACCAGCCCGCCAGAACGTCATGTCCTCAATCTCGTTCGGGTGGGCGAGGATGATCAACTGTCCGCCCTGGTTACCGAAACGACCGTAGCCGTGCTCGGTGACGTGGCGAATCATGTCCTCGATGTCGGCGGAGTCGATGTGCGTTGAACCGGACGTCAGGTAGTGAGTATGGTTGCCGTCGAACGACTTTCCAAGGTGTGCGGGCGGGACCATCGAGTCGCCCGACCAGAGCCCGTAGCAGGTGTGCTGCCATTCGTTGAACCGAGGCGCGGGGTCGAGCAGTCGGCGCAGGATCGTGCCCGTGACCAGACGGTTGTCGGCCTCGAAGATGCGGGTGACTTGCGCCTCGACCTGCTCGGCGGTGGCGCTGCGGAGGAACTTCCATGTGGCCGACAGTCGCTTGTCGTAGTCCTGAAAGTTGTAGCCGAGGCGCAGGTAATCGGCGGGCTCGCGCAGGGCGGTCGGAATGCCCATTTCAGTTGCAATTTCGAAGCTTTCACCCTCGACGCTCTGCGGGATGACGTCAGCGACGGCCGTTGTCGGATAGGAGAGCAGCCGCACGATCGTGGAGCGGTGCTCGTTGTAGACGCCCAGCGCCGCTTGGATCTCGTTCCAAATTGCGTTCAGGTTCGTGCCGTCGCTCGTTTCGTTAACGAGCACGTCGCCCGCGACGCTGACGCCCTTACGGTGACCCTCGCCGCCCCAGATTTGCAGTCGTTCCAGAGTATTTGACATTTCGTATTCCGTTCGTCGGGTAGCCGTTTCGACCGAGGGTAGCGCCGAGACGAGCGCGCGCGCTCGAATAGCGTTTCAGCGCAGCGCTATTGGTACGAATGCGGTCCTCTTAAGTCGGCGTAGGTTCGGCGTCGGACGATAGAATCGAACTTACCGACGAAAGGTGAAACTCTAATGGCGAGAGTTGAAGCACCCGTACATGTGCCTGACCCGCCAGCGCACCTGGTCGTGTCCCCGGTCCCGGACAAGACGATCGCTGACGCCATCGCGTGGTACGCGGGCATCGGCGTCCCAGTCACCGAGCGATGGATAAAGACGGTGACTGACCGCCGCGAACTGTCCTGTCGCATCGTCGCGGGACGGCGAATGTACTCGACCGAGGAACTTTGGCGCTTCATCGTCACCCGGCCTACCCGTACGGCCGGGGCGGCTCGCTACAAGAACACGAAAGGCAATCGAACAGCATGAGCACCAACGATTCTGAACTGATCGCGAAGTACGGCATGGACCTACCGCCCGACCCGAACAACCCCATTGTGAACGCGATACAGGTGGTCGAGTGCACCCGCGCCCTGGTAACCCGCGAGACAGACGACACGGCTTGGCTTTTCGACCCGTCCTGGAGTCCCGCCATGTGGGAACTCGCCAACTACACGATGCGGGACATGAGGCAACGGTTCGGCGACCGCATCGAGGCTGCAGCGGATAGCGACACGTTCCTTTACTACCCATGCATCCCGAACCTCTACGTGTACGAGGACGCCATGGAGCGCTTTTCGTACATGATCACCACTCGCGTACCTCTACCGAACGCGGTCGGGCAGCGCGGCTGCGATGTGCAACTTTCAACTGACGGGTGTAGTGGGCGAGCCGTGTATCTGCCGCACGAGCACGGGCCGTTCATCGTCGTCTTCAGCATCTGTCGCGCTTGCGACACCTGGGCGCGGGAGACCGCCGAGGTTCGGTTTCGATCGAACGTCATCGGCGCGCAGGTACACCTCCCACCGGCCGCGCGGATCGACCCCGGCTCGCCGGTCCCGCCGACGCCGTAGACGGCGGCGCGCGGGCCGCTCATCGCGACCGAGAGGCGATGCGGGCCGTTCGGCGGGGGATCGGATGAGTACGGCGCGGCATCCGTCTACGGGCTGGACGGGGTGCGGTTCCTTGGATACGATCGCTGCCAGTAAATCGCGTAGATGCTTCTTGGCGGATGGCACAAGGCCGCTGGAGCCACCCCTCGGGCGCTCTGGAAGTAGTTCGGAACTAAGCACGCACAGTGCGAACGATCCAAACCTTCCGGGGTGCCCTTTTTGGTCCCCTCGGATTGCCCTATAACGCACCGAGGAGGAAACAATGGGCGCTGACGACGATGGCGGTACATACACCTGGACGACCCAGGCGGGGGAGATGTTGAGCGGCTCAGAAAGTGAGTGGTTGGCCGCCGTTCGAGCCGGTGACTTTGAGTACGCAGGATTCGACGCGAGCACCGGGCTGTACTGGTGGTATGAGGAAGATGAAACACGTTTTAGCGCAACAGTTCTCGCTCGACTTACGTCGGCGATTCGGCGGCGGTTCGGGTAAGCTCTAGGTAACGGCTTTCGCGAGAGAGCGGCCCGATAACTGAATTAACAGAAACGACCGGCGGGAGCTTGGAGCCGTTGGCCGGCGGGATTGCGCTGAACACCCATGACACCTGGCGTGCGTCGAAGGAGAACCTTCGGCGTAGGCAAGGTTTTTTGTGTTTGAAGGAGCATCAACGTGGATCCGAACCCTGACGATGTCGCGAACCTCAACCAGGAGGCGGCATTTCAGAAGCTTCGTGAGTGGGGATACCCCGTCACTCGTCGCACGATCAAGTATGCCGTCCTGCGGCGTGAGCTTGAGCCGAGTCGATTCGGCAACGGGAACTATTTCAGCGTGGCCGATTTGCGGCGCTGGGTGGAGTCTCGACGGCAGGCAAGCACGTATCGGTTGGCTGAGGGTGCGCCCCGATGAGGGCAGGAAGGCCTGTTGCCCGGTCAACCGAATAGGCCGACCGGACAACAGAATAATCCACCCGAGGAAAGGGACGTGCATGCCGAGGAACGTGAACGACCCGCGACCCGTAGGACGCGACGATGAGTCTACCGAACGACCCGCGACGCCGAAACTGGCTACGCGACAACGAAAACGATCAGGCCAGCGGCAACAGCGCGTCTGAGCTACCGGATGTAACTGATCTGACTAACGCGGATGCCGCGCTGATGTATGCGAAGGCGGGCATTCACATCGTGCCGATTAAACCCGGAACGAAGAACCCCGGCAGCTACCTGGGGCAGGGTTGGCCGGCCAGGGCGACCGACGACCTTGAGAAGGTGCGCGAGTGGTGGGAGCGATGGCCCGATGCGGGGATCGCGTCACACGTCGGCGGGTGCGGACTGGTCGTCATAGACGTTGATGTGCCCGAGAAGGTCCCGGACTGGCTATGGGCGTTGCTTCAGCCGGCAGTGTTCCGACGCACCACAACCGACTCCGACAGCAAGCGCGGCCACTACTTCTATCGCTTACGACCAGGCAAGGTGTTCGGCTGCGGCCTTGGCCGCCTCAAGCCGCCGAAGGGCGAGCGCTGGGGTGAGGTGAAGTGCTACGGCGGGGCCGTCGTCCTCGGACCCACCCAGCACCCCCGCGACGGCGGGCACTATGCGACTGCGCCGGGCGGCGCGTTGTCGTTCCTCCCCGCTGAGATCGCGCAAGCGTTGAACGCGCCTGACGTGAACCGTGTGGAACCCGTCGACGCTGGCGAGCTAGCGGCGCGGGTTAAGGCGTTCCTCGGCACGCACACCGACAACGACTCGCCGCACGCCCTAGCACCGATCTGCAAGTCATTCGACCCGACACCAAGTAATCGGCACTCCAGCATGTGGGATGCGCTGTGCTGGGCGATGCGGGAGGCCAAGGCGGGTCGGTTCTCCGCGACGGATGCGGTGGATGCCCTACGGGAGCGGTGGACTGACGCGATAGGTGGTCAGTACCGGGGTGGTGATCCTGACGAGTTCGACCGCATGTTGCGGGACGCGGTTGCCGCAGCCGACGCGGACGGCACGCGTGAGGAGCTTGCGGCGCGGGCGCACAAGTTCACTGACGCGGAGAGCTGTCGCGCGGCGCTGGACGGTATCGACAGCTGGGCGCCAACCATTGTGAACGCGCCGAGCGACAGCAGCGACGGGAGCCCGTCGTGGGCCCCAGTGGATGTGCGTGCCGCACGCGATAGCCGATCCGTTCTGCTACCAACGATTCTGAAGCGGTCGGACGGCGCGTGCTTGTTCTATCGCGGTCGAATCCATTCGGTCCACGGTGAGACTGAGTCGGGTAAGTCGTGGCTCGTTCAGTGTGCGACGGCGGAGTGCCTGCTGATCGGTGAGCCGGTGTTGTACCTGGACTTCGAGGATGAGGCCGGGGCGGTTGCGGAGCGGCTGGTGCGGTTGGGCGTGTCCGCGGACGTGGTCGAGAACCCGGCCCTGTTTGTGTACGTCCACCCCGAAGCACCGCCGACGACAGAACGCGAAAGACGGGCGTTCGATGCGTTACTCAATGGCACCTACAGCCTCGCGGTGGTTGACGGCGTCACGGACTCGATGGCTCTGTTCGGCCTATCGGGGATGGACGCTGACGACGTAGCGCGATGGCATCGCGAGCTACCGAAGGCAGTCGCGCACCGCACAGGCGCGGCGGTGGCTTGCGTGGATCATGTCGCCAAGGACTCCCAGACTCGGGGGCGGTTCGCGCTCGGCAGCCAGCACAAGATCGCCGGGCTGAGCGGCGCGGCGTACGTCGTGGAGATGGAGCAGCCGTTTGCCGTTGGGCAGGCGGGCCGCGCGAGCGTCCGCGTCGGCAAGGACAGGCCAGGGCGCGTTCGCGGCCTCGGTGGTCGGTGGCGGAAGTCCGACCGCACCCAGCACGTCGCGGACCTGCTGCTGGACTCGACCGACGCCGAGATGACGGTGTGGTCGCTGGAGCGGCCCTCGCACGGCGGCGCATCGACGGATACGGATGACGGGAAGCCGAGCAAGTCCGCATTCCGGCCGACCTGGTTCATGGAGCAGGTCAGCCGGTATTGGGAGGAGACCGACGACCCCGCTAAGCGCACGAACACAAAGACGGTCGATGCGATGTGCGCCGAACGCAAGGAACAGGGCAAGACCCAACACCGGAACCTTTGGCGCGACGCCATCAAGGTGTTGGAGGCCGAGGGATTCGCCAATAGCGAGGACGGCCCGCGCGACAGCTTGATCTACAAGATCGTCAAACCCTATCGGCAGCTTGATGATCCGCTGAGCGATGAGCACGCCGAGGCGGCGGATAGGGACGTCGACAACTGGAAAGTCCAAATCGAGGCCGAGCAAGAAGGCGGTCAGAAGTGACCGCGCCGACCGCGCCGACGACCGCGCCGAACCGCGCGGACGGCGCGGAGGGAAGCGACTACGCGACGACCGCGCCGACCGCGCCGAGCCCTATAGGGCGCGGAGGCGAGGACGGCGCGGTCGCGAGGACGACGGCGGGGTCGAATCTACAAAAGAGAACTCGGCGCGGTCGCGCCCCGGCTTTCGACCCGACAAGCGAGCGTGGCCACCACGCGGCAACCCTAGGAGGTCACGACCTATGGAGGAAGGAAATCGACGGATTAGGCAGCCTCACACACCCGGAACTGCCTCGAAAACCATCGAAAACACAAAACCGTTGCGGAGCAACAACTCTGAAACACTCTGTAAAACAACGAGATTGGAGGCCAAGACGTGCCTAGCGAAGAGGTGTACTCGGACGATTGGTGGCTCGACCGTAACGATCAAAACCGTTGCGTAGCAATACGAAGGAATGGCGAGCGCTGCCTTAAGCCTGCAAACCGGGGTATGACCGTCTGCCGAACGCACGGCGGCGCGGCCCCGCAGGTTCGGCGAAAGGCCAAGGAGCGCTTGGAGCTTGCGGCCGACCGGATGGCGCGCGAACTGCTCGGGATGGCGACCGGTGCGGAGTCAGAAGCGGTGAAGCTTAACGCCATTCGCGACGCACTCGACCGCGCGGGCCTTGGCGCCAAAACCGAAGTCTCCGTGGAGCTTAAGCCGTATGAGCAGCTACTCGGCGACATCAGCGGTGTTGCCAGCATATCCCGCGCCGAGCACCGAGCACTACAAGGCCGTCCCATCATCGACGCCCCCGCCCTCGCCGACCCGCTCGATGTCGAGGTAGTCGAGCCCGCCGACGAGACCGGCCCCGCCCGCGCCCCGGAGCCGCCCGAGAGCGAGATGCGGTACCCCAGCGAGGGGAACGACGGCGGCGACGATATGCCGCGCGATACCGGGCTGATGACCTTGGAAGAGGCTGCGGAGACCGTACGGCAAGAGCGTGGCTATCAGCATTAAAAGGCGAGGCCAGAGCAGAATCTAAGTTTGCTGTTGGCGTAGAATCGAGGCGTAAGGCGGAACCGAACGGTTACGCCCCAACCCGACGGAGACGACATGGAATCGAAGCTGTACTTCGGCTACTCGCGCGTGAGCACCGACGAGCAAGCGGGCAGCCGGAACGGCCTCGAAGCGCAGCGGTCGGCCATCGACGCCGAGGCCGCGCGGCGGGGCTGGACGGTGGAGCACCTCGCAGACGAGGGCGCGAGCGGCAAGTACATCAACGCCAACCTGCAGGAAGCGCTGCAGCTGCTCGCCTCGGGCCAAGGCGACGGGCTGATTGTGGCGAAGCTGGACCGGCTCGCACGATCAATCGTCCATGCCGCCAACATTATTGACGCGGCACAGGCGCAAGGCTGGTCGCTGGTCGTGCTCGACATCAACTTGGACCTGTCGACCGCTGCTGGCCGCATGATGGCGCGGACGGTCGTCAACTTCGCCGAGTACGAGCGTGAGCTCATCAGCGAGCGCACTAAGGCGGGGCTCGCCGCCAAGAAGGCACGCGGTGAGCGGATCGGTCGGCCACGGCTCGCGACGGCGGGTGTCGTGCGGCGGATCGTGCTCGACCGCAACGCGGGCCTGACCTTCGGCCGTATCGCCCGCGCCTTGGAGGCCGAGGCGATCCTGTCTCCTGCTGGCCGGCCAACGTGGCAGCCGTCCACCGTTCGCCGCATCTATCAGAGTGCGACTGCGACAGACGAATTCGTGGCGGCCTCATGAGGCCCCCGATCGGAAACAGGGGTAGGGGTGTTCTGGGGAGGACTGCCCTCCCCGCGTAGCGTGCACGAATTTTCCACGAAGAGTTAGCAAGGAGCGAGGACCAATGGCAGGTATCCAGAAGCGCGTACGCGCCAGCGGCACAACAACGTACGTCGTGCGGTGGTACGCCGCAGACGGCACCGAGCGGAGTAAGGGTGGGTTCCGTACGCGCAAGGACGCCAAGGCGTTCGCGGCGAAGGCCGACGCCGAGACGCTGACAGGCATGGACTTCGACCCCGGCAAGGGCAAGATGCTGTTTCGGGACGCGGCGGCGATCTGGTTGGAGTCCCGCAAGGCCGACACCCGCAACAACGCCGAGAACCACCGCTACGCGCTCGCCCCGGCCGCAACCCGGCGCGGCGACGGCAAGACGCTCGGCATTGATGCGGTGTTCGGCGACTACCCACTCAACAAGATCACCCGCGAGTACATCCAGGCCTGGGTAAACCGGCTCACCGAGGCAGGCAAAAAGCCGTCGACTGTTCGGCACGCGTTCTGGACCGTCCGCATGGTCTTGGAGCAGGCGGTAGTCGATGGCCGGCTGGCCAAAAGCCCCGCCGAGTACATCAAGCTCCCCACCGAGACCGGTACCAACGGCGCTCAGGTCGGCGTAGTTGTGGACCGGACGCAGTTCCTTACACCTGCACAGGTTTCCGCGCTTGTTGAGGCGACGCCCTGGCCCTACAACGTCCTGGTGCACGTTGCCGCTTGGGCGGGTCTGCGGGCGGCGGAACTGGGCGGGCTCACCATCGCGAACGTCGATCTGCCGGACCCGCCACTTAACCCGAACGCCCCGGCTAAGCCCGGCGTGCTGCGCGTCGAGCAAGCTGCGCGGGCGAAGGGTGCGGCCATCGAATACGGCCCGCTCAAGACCAAGCAGAGCTACCGCCGAGTGCCGCTGACCGCCGAGACGACCGAGTTGCTTCGCGATTACCTCACGGAGCACTCGCGCTCGGACGAGCCGTCAGCCCCGCTGTTCCCCGGTACGACGTTGACGCGTCCCCGGCCTACCGGCGTACCCGCGACGGCCCCCGCACCGGGAGAGGCGGCTACGGGCGTCGAAGACATACCACCAAAAGCCACCGCGAAAGCCCGCGCGCGACGACAAGCGGACGCCCTGGCCGAACTCACGGTAGAGGATGCCGAGAAGCGGTTGGTGCTCGACTGGACCACGCCGCTACGCCACGCGACGTTCTACAAGGCCGTCTACCGTCCGGCTGTGTTGCGGGCCAATAGGCTTACGCCAACCGCGAAGCTCGACCCCGACCAGTCGTTCCACTCGCTGCGCCACACGTACGCGAGCCTCTGTCTCGCGGCGGGTATTCGGCCCATCGACATCGCGGAGCTTATGGGGCACCGGGATGTCAAGACGACGCTGACGGTCTACGCGCACCTGATCAATACAGACGACCACACGGGCAACATGGCCGCGCTCGGCGCGTTGTCCGCCCCGGTGCAGAAGCCCGACTACGGCAAGGTGATACCGCTACACGGCTAGCGCGCGTGAGCGGCGTTTACTTGTTCCCCTTTGAGCGATTGTGTGGGATACAGAGCATCTCGCAGTTGGAGAGGTCTGTGGCGCCACCCTTCGACCAAGCAGTCACATGGTCCGCGTCCATTTCACTCAACTCGTAGATGCGAGTTGCGTTGTTATTACCCGCGATTGCGCACAGCGGGCAGTTCGACGTTCCCGCCTCTTCGGCCGCCGAGGTCTGCTGACCATACGCGGCGAGTTTTGTCTTCTCGTCAAAGACGCGCACCTCAAGCAGTTTGGTGTCCGCTTCGCCGCCGAGAAGGAACTCATAGATCCCGCGCTTGTTCTTGACGTCCACGTCGGCCATAAGGGCTGCGATCCGTGCCTCTAGCTTGGCCGGGTCGAGACTCGCGTTCTTGTATTGGTTGTAGAGCGGACCCCACTTGACCGTCTTCATCTGCGCGCGCTTCTTCGGGAAGGTGGTCTCAACCCAGTCGATGACCCCCTTGAAATACAGCCATAGCTCGTTGGCGTTGGTGTCGTGCTGGTGGTCGCGCATGTACTCGTCGACCTTGCCGCCGTTGATCCATTCGATCGCGGTCTCGAGATAGTCCTGACGGATCGGAGAGCCGGTCATGTAGTCGCTGCCGATTCCGTATGCGGGGCAGCCGTTTTTGCTGAAGTACTTCTTTGCAGCGGACACCCATGGGCCGTGGTAGACCGCATTGCGCAGCTCCTGGTCGGTGAGCTTCTCGCCAGCGATGTTGATTGTCTTGAACCAGTCCAGCTTCTCGGAGTCAGTGCCCTCGCAGAGGTAGACCATGAGGTCGTAGTCGAGAATCTGATTCTTCTGGTCGTCCTGGAGGTTGTGAAAGGCGAGCTGATGCCCGTCGATCGGGATCGAAAAGTCGCCCTCGACGTACTGGCAGATTGAGATCGTGCGCTGCTGGCCGTCGATAACCTCGAACGTGCCGTCATCCCGCACAGCCCAATACATAACGTTGAGAGGGAAGTCGCGGCGCAGGGTCTCGATCACTGCGTCGCGCTGCTTGTCCTTATAGACGAACTCGCGCTGGTAGGGCGGGCGCACGTCCAGCTTGCCGTCGTAGGCCCGTACGCCCAGCTCATCGTTGTCCTCGTAGCCTTCAACGAGATCGCGGACGGTGATTTCTTTGAGCTCGATCTTCATAGTTGCTTATTCCTGATAAGGACGCGGGCGTAAGTCTGTAGGTATATTTCGCCGCCAACCTCGTAGTAGGTCTTGCCAATGGGAGGACTGTCAACCTTGAGCGCCGGGCCGTCGTTCAACTTGGTGACGGGGCTCCTGACTCCCGCAGAGCTGACCTGTATTTGCTGGGGGTACACCTTGCTAGGACTCCCTAGGGGAGCCTTGGCAATACCCACGATCTCGAACTGATCGGGGTTGTGCTTGCCCAAAAACGTAATCGGCACACCCATAACGCCGTCGTAGTCCATAGGAATATCGACTGTCTGGCTTACCTCAATGGCGTCATAATTGTCATAACGCGGGTAGTCCTGAGCGTTGTACGTTTTGTAGAGGATCATGTCTTCGTGGCGCTTAGAGATGTCGAGATTGGTGAACCAAGCTGAATTTCCGACGGTTTGGTAGCGAATGCCTTTTTCGTCAACGCGCTGACCGGTCTTCACCGGGAAGTCGTCTTTGACCTGGAACCACATCTGGCCGGTGCCTGCCCGAGTTACACCCAGCCATACCTTGTTCTGCTGGATCAGCGGCCAAATTTCTTTATACGTGACAGCGTTCATATTGCCAATGATTATGAAACGCTTGTTGTACTCGATCAACTGCGCCATATATTCGCGAAATAGCGAGAACGGCGGGTTAGTCACCACAATATCTGCCCGTTTGAGGAGCTCGATGGTCTCGGCACTTCGAAAGTCGCCATCGTCTTTCAGCGGCTTAATGCCGATCTCGTCGGGGTCGGGAACTTTATTGCCGTCTTTATCGCCCTCGTACTCCAAGTAAATCGCTTGCTCCGAGTCGTAGCGGCTGAACAGGTCTCGCTCAGTGCTTTTGTAGCAGGCAGCAATAAGCTTCTTAAGGCCGAGCTTCTCAAAGTTGTACGAGAAGTAGTGAAAAAAATTGCTGACCCGGGGGTCGTCACAATTGCAGTAGACGACCTTGCCCTCGAAGTGCTTCCGGTAGTACTTCATCTCTTTCTCGATGTCAGAGAGCTGCGTGTAGAACTCATCGAGCTTGGCGGTCTTGGCATCTCCTAGACTGCGCCGCTTCGTCGACTCAACACTCATCGGCCCCTCCTCCTCCGCGCCCGGCGCAAACGCAGCCTGCGCCGGGTGTGTTCTCCGATGGACACCCTATCGGCGGGATAGGACATGGGGCGGTAACCGAGGCGAACGAGTTGTCTACTCTGGAAATGCCCGCGCTGACGGCGCCCATGTACGGGACCGTTACGGGACCGCGCGCCGCTCGCGCCTAGGACATTCGGGCGAAACCGCTGTTAGATGTGGAGCCGATGACGGGAATCGAACCCGCGTATTCAGCTTGGGAAGCTGATGTTCTGCCATTGAACTACACCGGCCTGTTTGAGCACGAAGGCTAACATCCAAGCCGCTAGGCTCGTCGGGTGCTGCTCTCCGACCGCGACATTCGCGCCGAGATCGCTGCCGAGCGCCTGGGCCTCGATCCGTTCGACGACTCCCTGATTCAACCGTCCAGCATCGACGTCCGCCTCGACAACCTGTTTCGCGTGTTCAACAACACGCGATACACACACATTGACCCGGCCAAACAGCAAGACGAGCTGACCACCCTCGTCCAAGCCGAGCCGGGGGAGCCCTTCGTGCTGCACCCCGGCGAGTTCGTACTCGGTTCGACGCTGGAACTGTGCACCCTGCCCGACGACCTCGCGGGCCGGCTGGAGGGCAAATCCTCCCTGGGCCGTCTGGGCTTGCTGACGCACTCCACCGCGGGGTTCATCGACCCGGGATTCTCCGGGCACATCACCCTCGAATTGTCGAACGTCGCGAATCTGCCGATCACCCTGTGGCCGGGGATGAAGATCGGTCAGTTGTGCCTGCTGCGCCTGACCAGCCCCGCCGAGCACCCGTACGGCAGCGCCCGGGTCGGCTCGAAGTACCAAGGGCAGCGTGGCCCGACCCCGTCGCGGTCCTACCAGAACTTCATCAAGTCCAGTTGATCCTGCGCCGAGGGTGCGCCCGACGCGGATTCCACCCTGAGCGCAGAGTCGAAGAGAGTTGAACCGATCGGCGCGGACGGCCGTTGACACGAGTAGGGTCGAGATACCAACGTCGGCAGCATCGACCCCAGCAAATGTCGGTGGGCGCGTAACGCCTGTGCTGCTCACGGCGATGAACTACTAGTCGCCGACTTGTGCGTGGCGAGATGCCGATCGGCGGACCAGGCTTGGTAGCAAACGTTGTTGGAGGGGCAGTGGACATCGTTCTGGGTGTATCGATGACACCTGCGACGGTCCGCATGGTGCTGGTTGAAGGCGAGATGGCCGACGGGGCCACCGTCGACCACGACGTCTTCGACGTCAGTGGGACTGATGGCTCAGCAACATCGGGCGCCGCCGCCCAAGTTGTGGACGCCGTCCTCGGCACCAAGGAGAGCGCCGAAGCGGGTGGGCATGACCTGAAGGCCATCGGCGTCACATGGAGCGATCACGCCGAGGCCGCGCATCTGCGCGATGCGCTCGCTGCCCGCGATATAGACGACGTCATGCTCGTCTCCGACGGTCACGCCGCGGCCTCACTCGCTCAGGCCGTCGGGCGGGCGGTGGGCTACGACACCACCGCACTGCTCTTCATCGACCGGGACGCCGCGACGCTGTCGGTGGTCCGGACCGACGACGGGTCAGTGGTCAAGGTCCTCAGTAGCAGCCTGCACAGCCAGGACGCGATGGCTGTGCTCGCTGACATGGCTGCCGCCGTCGACGCCCAGGACAACTCACCGCAGGGCATGTTCGTCGTCGGATCCGGCGTCGACGTGAGCTCGGTGAAGAGCCACCTCGAGCATCTGGTCAGCCTGCCGGTGCACGCCCCCGACGAGCCGCAGATGGCGCTGGCACGCGGTGCGGCCTTGGCCGCGGCCGCCGCCCCCGCGTTGGAGGCCTCGACCGTCGGGCTGGCCTATTCCCAGGACCCCGACGGCACAACCGCGGGTTCGGTGTACGCCGGGCTCGCCGGCGCGGAGACACAACTCGCGCCCGCCGGTGGTGACGGCGCTTACGCCGCCGACTTCGCGTCGAGTACCAACCTGTCCGCCGCGGCCAACGACGATCGCAAGCCGTTCCTGCTCGTCGGCAGCGCGATGGCGTCGATCTTCGTCGTCGGCGTCGTCGCGCTCGTGATCTCGCTCGCGGTGAGCATCCGGCCGACAGCCGACCAACGGCCCAGCCCGGGAGAGAGCGCGATCGTGCCCAGCAGCGACGGC
>NZ_LZIK01000006.1:0-120295 GCF_001667105.1 Mycobacterium sp. 852002-51152_SCH6134967
CCCCGCGTGGTTTTTGGTTTGTTTGTTGTTAAAACCTACTGTTTTATGGCGTGTTCAAAAGTTTTATTCGTTACTTAATTGCCTATCCCTCTTTTTTTAATACACCCCCGGGCCCGCTATCCCGGCCCCCGCCTCTTCGTTAAGACGAAACGCGTGCTTAGCCGCGACCGCCGCAGGTCGGCCATGCGCCGATGCCCTGCGACTGCAGCACGTTCTCGGCGACGCGGATCTGCTCCTCGCGGCTGGCGTTGTGCGGGGAGCCGCTGCCACCGTTCGATTGCCACGTGCCCATGGTGAACTGCAGGCCGCCGTAGTAGCCGTTACCGGTGTTGATGGACCAGTTACCGCCCGACTCGCACGCCGCGACGGCATCCCAGTTCACACCGCTGTCCGCATTGGCAGTGCCGGTGGCCAGAGCCATGGGCGCTAACGCGAGCGCTCCGGCAAAGGTCGCCAGGCCAAGTGTCTTGCGGATGTTCTTCAACTTCTATCCTTTCGCCACGCGCGCGCCAACACACACCCGCGCCAAAGCGCGCGGGGTGGGCATGCCTGTCAGCCAGGCCAGGGAGTTGGGCCGCACCGTCTCGGTCGGGTGCGACAGCGGGAGGCCGGAATGCCTCGCCGGGCCTCAGCGCCGGCGGCCGCCGGAGACCGTTCGCCTCCTACAGCCCCACTCACACACAGGTTCGTGGTTTCAAATTGTTTGCTCCGGGTAGAGCCATTGGGGACCGTACAAAAAGAGTTCGGCCGCCGTCATATCGAGCGAAGGTGTGTCGCGGCATGATCACGAAACGATTACGGCGCAGATTTCTCAGCATATTCCCAGGTTGCAGCGTGCTTTGACGAACACGGCAAAACTGGTGTCAGGACAAGTTCTCGTGAGCCATCTCACGGCTATTTTGTGAGCTGAACCACGCGTCTGTGGGGTCGCGTCCTGGTTGGTGCGGCGAAAACCGCAGTGTCGTCGACAAAATGACCGCAACGGGCATGATCGTCGCCCCATGACTGCGGCAACTTCGCTGGCCCTGCGACCCGGTTTAAGAGTTGGAACACGTTGCGCGTCAGCAACTCACGAGGTCGTTCGCTCACCGCCCCATTTCTCGCCCCTGCGAAGGCTTCACCGGGCTCGTTACGGCATCCGTTATCCCAGCGCGTCTTTCGTCGTCAATGCGACACCGTTTCGACACACTTTCGGGCCCGTGGACCCGCCGTATGCGACGGCCATGCCATGCGTCGCTCGTTTCGCCGCGACCGGCCCATCCGCAGCGGCATACCTTTGGGCGGGCTCGGGCACCGAATCAGTCCCCAGGGGGCTCGAATTCGCCCACCGCTGCAGGTGATGCCGCCGAAAGGCGCTGAGAGCCAGCCGTATTCGTGTATCTGTTATGCCGATAGTGCACTTTCACGCGCCGACCGATATCAGCACGTTGATGTGCTTATCACCGTAAAACGCGTACTAATTCACTGGCGGGAATTCAATTCACTCAATCGCGAATAGCGGGTATTTCAACCAGTTAATTTGCTAGGCAATTTGCACGTTGCGGATCGCCTTGAGATCGGCGGCGGTGTTGAGGTTGGTCAGCGCACGCTGTTCAGGCATCACGATCCGCTGCGTGTCGACCCGGTCGACCAGCGCGCGCATGCTGCGCTCCCCCGCGTCGATCAGTTCGTCGACGCGCCCAGCCAGCGCGGTGCGGTAGACGCCCGCCAGGTAGTGGTCACGCCCGTCCCAGGGCAGCACCACGTCCGCCCCGACGCGCACCGCCGGAGCGACCAATGCGTCGATCAACTCGACGGTCAACAGCGGCATGTCCACCGCGGAGACGAAAGCGAGTTCCGATCCGGCGTCGGCGGCCGCTCGCAGCCCCCGGCCGGTCGCCAGCAGTGGGCCGACGCCAAGCACCTCGTCGCGCAGAACCTCGGCGTCGAGCGCCGGCATCGCCTGCCCGGGAGCGGCGATGACGAAGATCGGCGCGCAACGCGGTTTGAGGATGTCCACCATCCGCTCGACAAGCGTGGCGCCTTCGTACGGCAACGTGGCCTTGTCGCGGCCCATGCGGCGGGAAGCCCCGCCCGCCAAGATGATTCCGGCCAGCGGAACGGTGGTCGTCATGACCGTGACGTTAGTCGACAGTCCAGGTGTCTTTGCCCCGAAGCAGTGACTGAAGCGCCGCCGTGTCGTGTGCCCTCTCGGTGCGGGCCGCGGTGATCTGCTGACGGGCCGCATCGTCGTAGGTCGGCTTGCTCACCTGGCGGAAGATGCCCATCACCATGTGCTCGAGGCTCTGATCCGACAGCCGCGACAACGCGAACGCGTACGCGGGGTCCTCGAGGTTGGCGTCGTGCACGACGATCTCGTCGGCCGACACGTCGGCGGTCTTGGCGATCTCGAGCCCGTAGCCGGACTTGACCACGCAGTACTCGCCGTCGGCCCCGAACGTGACCGGCTCGCCGTGAGTGAGGTTGATCAGCCGCTCCTCGGCGCCTTCCTTGCGCAGGGCGTCGAACGAGCCGTCGTTGAAGATCGGGCAATCCTGCAGGATCTCGACCAGGGCCGCACCGCGGTGAGCAGCGGCGGCCCGCAGCACCTCGGACAACCCCTTGCGGTCGGAGTCCAGTGCACGCCCGACGAACGTCGCGTCGGCACCGAGCGCCAACGACACCGGGTTGAACGGGTAGTCCAGCGACCCCATCGGCGTCGACTTGGTGACCTTGCCGACCTCCGACGTCGGGGAGTATTGCCCCTTGGTCAACCCGTAGATCCGGTTGTTGAACAACAGGATCGTGATGTTGACGTTGCGGCGCAGCGCGTGAATCAGGTGGTTGCCGCCGATCGACAGCGCGTCACCGTCACCGGTGACAACCCACACCGACAGATCCTCGCGGGCCAGGGCCAGGCCGGTCGCGATCGTCGGGGCGCGGCCGTGGATCGAGTGGAACCCGTAGGTCTCCAGGTAGTACGGGAAGCGACTCGAGCAGCCGATACCGCTGACGAACGCGATGTTCTCGCGGCGCAACCCCAGTTCGGGCAGGAAGTTGCGGATGGTGTTGAGGATGACGTAGTCACCGCAACCGGGGCACCAGCGGACCTCCTGGTCGCTGGTGAAGTCCTTGGACTTCTGCGGCTGATCGGTCGTCGGCACCCGACTGGTGCCTGCGGTCAACCCGAGATCTGCTCCGATCAAGTCGGTCATACGTTCGCTCCCACACCGCTCACGCCGACTTCGACGGTGGCCGCCGCCAGTCGTGCGAACTTCACTTTGTCACTTTCCTTCTCGCCCAACGTTCCGTCCAGCGCCGCATCAATGATGCCCTCGACCTCGTCGGCCAGGAAGGCCATGCCTTCCACCTTGGTGACCGACTGGACGTCGACCAGGTACTTGCCCCGCAGCAACAGTGCAAGTTGGCCGAGGTTCATCTCCGGGCACACGACCGTCGGATACCGCCGCAGCACCTCTCCGAGGTTGGCCGGGAACGGGTTGAGGTTGCGCAGGTGCGCCTGGGCGACCTTGATGCCCTTGCGGCGCGCCCGCCGGCACGCCTCACCGATCGGTCCGAAGCTGGAACCCCAACCGAGCATCAGCAGTTCGGCGTCACCTGTCGGGTCGTCGACCTCGAGATCGGACACGGCGATGCCGTCGACCTTGGCCTGCCGCAGCCGGACCATCAGGTCGTGGTTCTTGGGCTCATAAGAGATGTTGCCGGAGCCGTTGGCCGCTTCGAGGCCACCGATCCGGTGCTCGAGACCGGGCGTACCGGGGATCGCGAACTGGCGCGCCAGGGTCTCCGGATCGCGGGCGTACGGCTGGAACGGTTCTCCGGACTTGGCGAACGTGTGCTCGATGGCCGGGTAGCTGCTGACGTCCGGAATCCGCCACGGCTCAGAGCCGTTGGCGATCGCACCGTCGGAGAGGATCACCACAGGCGTGTGGTAGTTGACCGCGATGCGGGCGGCCTCCACGGCCACGTCGAAGCAGTCCGACGGTGAGCGGGGCGCCACCACCGCGACCGGCGACTCGCCGTTGCGGCCGTACATCACCTGCAGGAGGTCGGCCTGCTCGGTCTTGGTCGGAAGACCGGTGGACGGCCCGCCGCGCTGCACGTCGATGATGATCAGCGGCAGTTCTGTCATCACCGCCAGACCGATCGCCTCGGACTTCAGCGAGATGCCCGGGCCCGAGGTGCTGGTGACACCCAGGGCGCCGCCGTAGGACGCGCCGATGGCCGCGCCGATGCCGGCGATCTCGTCCTCGGCCTGGAAGGTCATCACGTTGAAGTTCTTGTGCTTGGACAGCTCGTGCAGGATGTCCGACGCCGGGGTGATCGGGTAGGTGCCGAGCACGACCTGCAGATCGGCGAGTTGACCGGCGGTGACGATTCCGTAGGCCAGCGCGGTGTTACCGGAAATCTGGCGGTACTCACCGGTTTTGAGCTTGGCGGGTGCGACCTCGTAGGTGCTGGCGAAGGCCTCAGTGGTCTCGCCGTAATTCCAGCCGGCCTTGAGCGCGAGCACGTTGGCCTCGGCGACGTCGGGCTTGCGGGCGAACTTCTCGCGGATGAACGCCTCGCTGTGCTTGAGTTCGCGGCCGTACATCCACGACAGCAGACCGAGCGCGAACATGTTCTTCGCCCGCTGGCCGTCCTTCTTGGAGGCGCCGATCGGCTCGACCGCACCCAGCGTCAGGGTCGTCATCGGCACGGCCTGCACGACGTAGTCGGACAGTTCCTCGGTCTCCAACGGGTTGGCTTCATAGCCGACCTTGGCGAGGTTGCGCTTGGTGAACTCGTCGGAGTTGGCGATGATCAGACCGCCGCGGGGCAGGTCGGAGACGTTGGCCTTCAGCGCCGCCGGGTTCATCGCGACGAGCACATCGGGGCGGTCGCCCGCGGTCAGGATGTCGTAGTCGGCGATCTGGATCTGGAACGACGACACACCGGGCAGCGTGCCCTGCGGCGCGCGGATCTCGGCGGGGTAATTCGGTTGGGTGGCAAGGTCGTTGCCGAACAGGGCGGCTTCGGAGGTGAACCGGTCACCGGTGAGCTGCATACCGTCGCCGGAGTCGCCGGCGAATCGAATGACGACCTTCTCGAGCTTCTGTCGAGGACCCGCACTCCCCGGACTGACCGCGTTGTCCTTCGCTGCCACGAGGCCTGCCTTCCACACTGCGTGGGGACGTCCTCCGAGTCACAGTCGAGTCGACGCGCCGTCGGTGGACGTCCACCAAAATTTTTGATGTCACTGCCAGTACCGATTATTGCACTTTTCTTAGGCGGCCCTTCACCGGACTCGCCCGCGGCGTGCCGCACACGAAGGGTCGAACACACAGCTCAGTCGATGTGTGGATGCCTGCCGTGAGACATAACTGTGTTGTTCGTCACGTCTACGAGACAAAAATTCTAAGGAAATGGTTACCGTCCAGTAGCCGGTAGCTAGCACCCCATCGTCGGTGCTGGTCGTCCCGTTGTCAGTGCCGGGTGGACGCCGACTCCCCGCGCCGTTCGTGCCAACGCAGGCGCAGTAACAGCAGGTGGCGGTGCGCGCGGAAGCCAGCCGACAGCGGATCACGCCAGACCGGCATGCGGCGGTTCGGTTCGAGTTCGTTGTGCACGAATCCATTGTGCCGTCCGAATGGCGAGGACGCCGCCTCGCGCGCTGGCCCCGGCATGAACAGCACGGAAACGTTATCGACGTCGAATCGCCCTAGTGTGGAGTCATGGGTCGGGTCACAGCCAGGCGGCGGGTAAAGCATGTGACCATGGACTCCGCGGTGGCGCGGCCGGAGACCCTCGTCGTCGAGGAGCCGATGGAGATCCGCGTCAACGGCGCACCCATCACGGTGACGATGCGCACTCCGGGCTCCGATGTCGAACTCGCGCAGGGTTTTCTGCTCACCGAGGGGGTCATCGCCGGACGTGACGACGTGCTCACGGCGCGCTACTGCAGAGGCACGGGCGTCGACGACGCGGGCTTTTCGCAGAACACCTACAACGTCCTCGATGTGACGCTGGCCCCGCATGTCGCGCCGCCCGATGTCGACGTCACGCGCAACTTCTACACCACATCGTCGTGCGGGGTCTGCGGTAAGGCCTCACTGGAGGCGGTACAGCTGAGCAGCCGCCACGGCCCGGGGGACGATCCGACGACCATCACCGTGCAGACGCTCTCGCAGCTGCCTGCGCGGCTGCGCAAAGCCCAAAAGGTGTTCGCCAGCACGGGCGGCCTGCACGGCGCCGCGCTTTTCGACTCCGGGGGCACGACGCTCGCCGTGCGCGAAGATGTCGGCCGGCACAATGCGGTCGACAAGGTCATCGGGTGGGCGGTCGAGCAGGACCGCATTCCGCTGACGGGGACCGTGTTGCTGGTCAGCGGACGCGCCTCGTTCGAGCTGACGCAGAAGGCCGTGATGGCGGGCATTCCGGTGCTTGCGGCGGTGTCGGCGCCGTCGTCGCTGGCGGTCGATTTGGCCAGCCAGTCGGGGCTGACCCTGGTCGCCTTCCTGCGGGGCCGGTCGATGAACGTCTACACCCGCCCCGACCGCGTCGTGCACTGACGCGGCTCGTTCCTCGCCGCTTGATCGTCGTCAGGCGGGACTGATTGCCCGACTCCTCAACGCGGCTCGTTCCTCGCCGCTTGATCGTCGTCAGGCGGGACCTGATTGCCCGACTCCTCAACGCGGCTCGTTCCTCGCCGCTTGATCGTCGTCAGGCGGACTTGTCGCGACGCTCCGGACGCGACGGCTTGCGCGGCACGATCGTCGGCAGCACGTTGTCCTGCACGGTCTCCTTGGTGACGACCACCTTGGCGACGTCGTCGCGGCTGGGGATGTCGTACATCACCGGAAGCAGGACCTCTTCCATGATGGCGCGCAGTCCGCGAGCACCGGTGCCGCGGTGGATGGCCTGATCGGCGATCGCCTCGAGCGCCTCGTCGGTGAACTCGAGTTCGACGCCGTCCATCTCAAACAGGCGCGTGTACTGCTTCACCAACGCGTTCTTGGGTTTGGACAGGATCTGCACAAGGGAGTCCTTGTCCAGATTCGTCACCGACGCCACCACCGGCAGGCGGCCGATGAACTCCGGGATCAACCCGAACTTGATCAGATCCTCGGGCATGACCTCGGCGAAGTGGTCGGCGGTGTCGACGTCGGCCTTCGAATGCACCTCGGCGCCGAAGCCCAGGCCGCGCTTGCCGACGCGGTCGGACACGATCTTCTCCAGACCCGCGAACGCTCCCGCCACGATGAACAACACGTTGGTGGTGTCGATCTGGATGAACTCCTGGTGCGGATGCTTGCGGCCGCCCTGTGGAGGCACCGACGCCTGCGTTCCCTCCAGGATCTTCAGCAGAGCCTGCTGGACACCCTCACCGGAGACGTCACGGGTGATCGACGGGTTCTCGCTCTTGCGGGCGATCTTGTCGACCTCGTCGATGTAGATGATGCCGGTCTCGGCGCGCTTGACGTCGTAGTCGGCGGCCTGGATCAGCTTGAGCAGAATGTTCTCGACGTCCTCGCCCACGTATCCGGCTTCGGTCAGCGCGGTGGCGTCGGCGATCGCGAACGGCACGTTGAGCATCTTGGCCAACGTCTGCGCCAGGTAGGTCTTACCGCAGCCGGTCGGACCGAGCATCAAGATGTTGGACTTGGCCAGTTCGACGGGCTCGGAGCGCGAATCGCGGCTCTTCTCCCCCGCTTGGATGCGCTTGTAGTGGTTGTAGACGGCGACCGCGAGCGTGCGCTTGGCGGTGTCTTGTCCGATGACGTAACCCTCGAGGAACTCGCGGATCTCCGCGGGTTTGGGCAACTCGTCGAGCTTTACGTCGTCCGCATCGGCGAGTTCCTCTTCGATGATCTCGTTGCACAGATCGATGCACTCGTCACAGATATAGACGCCCGGACCCGCAATGAGCTTCTTAACCTGCTTTTGACTCTTGCCGCAGAACGAGCACTTCAGCAGGTCACCGCCGTCTCCAATGCGCGCCATGGTGGTGGGGTCCTACTTTCCTCGCAGCCGATGAAGCTTCTTTTCGGTGGTTGCCTCGGGTGGTGAACCCGACGCTACCCGTTTGTTCCCGCGCGAGGCGACAGATAAAGCCGAATCGCGCCAGTGGTATTCATCTGTGTTCGCGCCAACATATCGTCTGATTACCCTCGGACCCCAGCGAACGCGCCGCCGTGTCGTTGGCGTGTCGTGGCCGTGACCGGACCGAGAGGGCGTCGGCACCCAAAGTACCCGTTATCGGCGCCGTGCACGCCGGCGCCGATTCGGTGTGACGCTATCGGCGCCCAGGGCCTGCGGGACCCGGCCCAGCCGGTCCCGGCCCGACCGGACCCGGACCAGCGGGGCCCACCACTCCTCCGACACCGACGGGACCTGCGGGCCCGACGACGGGGTTCGGGGGGTTGACATAAACGGTCGCGTCGACGGGCACGCATTGGAGCGAGTAGACGTCCCAATACGTCCCTGCGGGACAGGGCGGTTCCTGAGCCTGGCTCACCGCCGGTGAGGCGATCTGAGCCAGGCCGCAAACCGCGGCCGTCACCGCCAACGCGGTCATCGCGAAACCCGCTCGCATCGCAACTGTCATCGCCGTCCTCCCCTGGCCGTCCGCCCGTGCAGACGCACAGCGTGCCACGCCAAAGGCAGACGCGAACCGCATTTCGCGCGGTTGCGGGACAGATCAGGCGGTCTGGGCCGACAGCTTGCGGTACTCCAGGACGGTGTCGATGACGCCGTAATCCTTAGCCTCTTCGGCGGTCAGGATCTTGTCGCGGTCGGTGTCCTTGCGGATCTGCTCGGGGGTCTTGCCCGTGTGGTTGGCCAGCGTGACTTCCATCAGCGTGCGCATCCGTTCGATCTCCTTGGCCTGGATCTCGAGATCGGAGAACTGGCCCTGAATGACGCCGGCCAGCGCGGGCTGGTGAATCAGCACGCGAGCGTTGGGCAGCGCCATGCGCTTGCCGGGGGTGCCCGCGGCCAGCAACACCGCGGCGGCCGAAGCGGCCTGGCCCAGGCACACCGTCTGGATGTCGGCCCGCACGTACTGCATGGTGTCGTAGATCGCCATCAGCGAGGTGAACGAGCCGCCCGGGGAATTGATGTACATGGTGATGTCGCGGTCGGGGTCGAGCGACTCCAGCACCAGCAACTGGGCCATGATGTCGTTCGCCGACGCGTCGTCGACCTGCACACCGAGGAAGATGATGCGTTCCTCGAACAGCTTGTTGTACGGGTTGGACTCCTTGACGCCGAAGCTCGAGTGCTCGATGAACGACGGCAGGATGTAACGAGCCTGGGGCTGCAGGCGGGCGTCAGCCTGAGGATGCAAGTGATCGGTCATTTGTCTAGTCCTGCTCCTGGTCCTGAGCCGTTGACGCTCGCGCTGGTGATGATGTGGTCGACGAAGCCGTACTCGAGGGCCTCCTGCGCGGTGAACCAGCGGTCGCGGTCGGAGTCCGCTTCGATCCGCTCGATGGGCTGCCCGGTGAACTCGGCGTTCAACCGGAACATCTCCTTCTTGATCACCGCGAACTGCTCGGCCTGGATCGCGATGTCGGCCGCACCGCCGGTGATCCCGCCGAGCGGCTGGTGCATCAGAATCCGGGCGTGCGGCAGGGCGTAACGCTTACCCTTCGTGCCCGCCGCGAGCAGGAACTCGCCCATCGAGGCCGCCATACCCATGGCGTAGGTGGCGACGTCGCACGGCGCCAGCACCATGGTGTCGTAGACCGCCATCCCGGCGCTGATGGAGCCGCCGGGCGAGTTGATGTAGAGGTGGATGTCCTTGGTGGGATCCTCGGCCGACAGCAGCAGAATCTGCGCGCAGAGCTTGTTGGCGATGTCGTCATCGACCTGCGAGCCCAGGAAGATGATCCGCTCCGCCAGCAAGCGCTCATAGACCGAGTCGACAAGGTTGAGGCCTTGCGAGGCGCCACGCATGTGGGTCACGTCTGGATACCTGCTTTCTTCAAGAGCTTGATACTCACCGACACTAACCAACCCGCGCGGGCGTGCAGTCCCTAGACGGGCCGCGTTCGCTCTCAGCGTCACTTCGCGTCGGCCGACTCCTCGTCCGCTTGTGACTCGGCGGCGTCGGAGGCCTCCTCGGCAGCTTCGTCGGTCTGCTCTTCGGACCGGCCGAAGAACTCGGTGGTGTCGATCACGTTGCCGTCGGAGTCTTTGACGGTGGCGGCCTCGACGACAGCGGCCAACGCCAGCCCACGACGCACGTCGGCGAACAGCGCGGGCAGCTGGTTGTTCTGCTGCAGCGACTGGATCAGCTGCTGCGGCTGCAGGCCGTACTGCTGAGACATCAGCATCAGGCGCTCGCTGATGTCGTTCTGGCCGACCTGGACGTCGAGCTTGTCGGCGATCGCATCGACCAGCAGCTGCGTCTTGACCGCCTTCTCCGCGTTGGTGCGATTGTCGGTGTCGAACTGCTCGCGGCTGCTGCCCTGGGCTTCGAGCGCCTCGGCCAGACGCGCCTCGTCGTGGTCGAGCCCGTGGATGGCGTTGTGCAGCGCGTCGTCGACCTGGGCCTGCACCACGTTCTCCGGCAGCGGCACCTCGACCTGCTCGAGCAGCGTCTCGAGCACCTTGTCGCGGATCTTCTCGGCCTGCTGCACCCGCTTGACCCGGCGCACCTGCTCGACGAGCGACTCCTTGAGCTCATCCATGGTGTCGAATTCGCTTGCCAGCTGGGCGAATTCGTCGTCAGGCTCGGGCAGCTCGCGCTCTTTAACCGACTTGACGGTGACGGTCACCTGCGCGTCCTTGCCGGCGTGCTCACCGGCGGCCAGTTTGGTGGTGAAGACGCGAGTCTCCCCCTCCTTGAGCCCGACGATCGCCCCATCGAGACCGTCGATCAGCTGGCCCGAGCCGACCTCGTGCGACAACCCCTCGGTGGCGGCCTCGGCCAGCTCCTGGCCGTCCACGGTGGCCGACAGGTCGATGGAGACGAAGTCGCCGTTCTCGGCGGCGCGCTCCACGCCCGTGAGCGTTCCGAAGCGTGCGCGCAGCGTCTGCAGTTCGGCGTCGACCTCTTCGTCGGTCACCTCGATGGCGTCGACGGTCAGCGTCAATTCCGACAGGTCGGGAAGCTCGATCTCGGGGCGGACGTCGACCTCGGCCGTGAACGTGAGGTCCTGGCCGTACTCCTTATTGGTGATCTCTATCTCGGGCTGGCCCAGCGGCTGCACCTCCGAGCTGGTGACCGCCTCGCTGTAGCGGCTGGGAAGGGCCTCGCTGACGACCTGGTCGAGCATTGCTTCGCGGCCGACGCGCGCCTCGAGCAGCTTGCGCGGCGCCTTGCCGGGACGGAAGCCGGGGAGCCGGACCTGCTTGGCCAACTGCGCGAACGCGCGGTCGAAGTCGGGTTCGAGCTCAGTGAAGGGCACCTCCACGTTGATGCGCACCCGGGTGGGGCTCAACTTCTCGACGGTGCTCTTCACGATCTTGCTCCTCATATTCTGGTTCGGTCGGTGTCGCAGTCGGGGTGACAGGATTTGAACCTGCGGCCTTCCGCTCCCAAAGCGGATGCGCTACCAAGCTGCGCTACACCCCGTGCTCTGCACGTCGCGCCGGCGCTTGAGCGCTGCGCCTGCGCGGGCCGTCCGCAAAACACGGAACGACCACGCGAGATACTACGGGCTGCACACGCGAAGCCCTCAATTGGATTTGATTTGGCTGCCGCCGGTACGATCTGGTCTTGCTGTACATGCGGGCGTAGCTCAATGGTAGAGCCCTAGTCTTCCAAACTAGCTACGCGGGTTCGATTCCCGTCGCCCGCTCTGATGACGTCCTGCTACGGGCGTTGTTGCTTTTGAGGGCCGCTTTTCGGCTGAGGCTTCATGCCGCACTCATGCCGCAAAGTGCGCCGCGAAATCGAAGCGGACGTTCTTGCGGTTCGGATACATTGGGGCGGTCTTGACCGCAGGAGATGGGCCTATGCATCCCTTGAGTACAGACGAAACCCTCCTTGAGTCCGCGAACGCCCGCGTTGTCGCGGAGCGAGAGATGGCAGTGAGTGCGGAGCAATTGTTTGCCACTCTTGTGGATGAGCGCTCGTGGACCGAGGTGTCCGGTGCGATCCGAAAGGTCACGTGGACTAGCTCGAAGCCATTCGCAGTAGGCACGACGCGAACCGTGGTTTTCATGGGCGGTATCACGATTGAAGAACAGTTTTGGGTGTGGGAACCGAATAGCTGCATGGGGTTTGCCGTCACCGCTTCGAGCACCCGCTGGCTTCGCGGGTTAGTCGAGCTTTACGAAATCACGCCGATTACATCCGAGCGTTGCAAGATGCGCTGGCTGCTCGCGGTGTCGTTGTCGGGCTGGCTGGGGCGAATCGAGGTGGGGATCGCGCGCATGTTCCAGCGCAACCAACGACAGATGCTCGCCAAGCTCGAACGAGTCGCCGCGAACTTCTCATCACCCGCCTAAGAACCCCGACTCAAGGCGCTTGTTGCGTTGAATACCCGGCTAGCCGCGCAACGGAATCACGTTGCCGCCGGCGGCGGGGCGGGCTTTGGTCCCATCGCGCCGAGTGCGGCCATGTCGTCGGCGGCGTCATTTTCGGGGAAGAGGTGCACGTAGATGCCGAGCGTCGTCCCGATCTTGGCGTGGCCCATACGTCGGCTCAATTTCTCGGCGGGTATCCCGGCTGCGACCCACAAGCTCGCGTAGGTGTGGCGCAGTGCGTGAAAGTGCAGTGCCGGTGACAGGTCGGCACCGTCCGCGTTGGCTCGCAGGACGGAACACCGCCTTATAGAAGGTGCCGTGGCGCAGCGCCGAAGACCAATCCAGGTCTAGCCGTGCTTCGGTTTCGGTCACGGGGAGGTCAGCAAGAGCATGTGCTTGGCGTTCGGCCTTTGTCACACCCGCCCCATCTGTCCAACGTCTTTCGCGTCTGTCTTGTCGGTGAGCGCGCCACGTGCGTTGCTGAGTCGAAGTTCCCAATCAACCGAGCGGCGCAGTGATGCTGCCGCCAAGGTCATCCTGTAGCTCCTGGCAGGCGGCCCGGCTCCCGCAGTTGACGGTCCAATTCTTCCCGGCGAGCATGCCGTACTCCATGTTGTTGCCCCCGAGAACTTCGACTATGAAGTCGATCTGCTCATCGATCTTCGATTGGTCCGCGTAGATGGCAAGAACCATCTCCGTGCCGTCGATGTAGCAATTTCCGGCGTCGACCGAATTCATCCCCCCGCCGGTCGGCCTCATATTGCACGTGTGTCCGTACTTGGTCAGGTCGTCGGCGAGCGCTTGCGCAGATGGATACTCCTACAGTCCCGAGAGCTTTGTCGGCTGCGAAGGGCTGGAGCTTGCTGTAACGGTCACCGTGGCGGGCGAAGACGCGTTTGATCCGCAGGACGCAAGTGCGGCTGCCGCCAGCACGAGTAACGCATGGCCGATACGCATGCTCATTCCCTCCCCGTTTGAACATCTGCGAAACCAACCGGTGTATACCCAGGCGCGACAAAATTTTCGCTGTTAACGTGCAGCCGAATAACGTTGCCGCCGGGTGGGGAAGCCGTCGGGCCAGCGCTGCCATCGCCTCGGTGTGATCCTCGGTGAACAGGTGCGCGCACACCGATTTCGCTCCACACGCGACCATAGACAGCTCGGTAGCATGCGCGTTTGAACCGCTCGACGGTCCCTTCCATTGCGACACCCCGCGCAGCCAACGGTCGCACGGACAGGCGCATCGTTATGCTCTCGGCGATGCTCACCGCCGTCGAATCGCAGGTCAGCGGAAGTAGGCCATGATGCGCATTCTGGCGATGTTCCGCGTGCACAACGGCGAGGACGTGCTGCCGCGCGTGCTCGATTCCCTGGCCGGCTGGTGCGACGACGTCTACGCGGTCGACGACCGCAGCACCGACGGGACCGCGCAGATCCTGCACGACCATCCCGCGGTCACCAACGTCGTACACGCCCGCTCAGATCTTCCGCAGACCCCGTGGCTGATCCCCGAACCGCCCGGGCTCGAATTGCTGTACCGCATGGCCGATTTCTGCCGCCCCGACTGGATCTTCGTGATCGACTCCGACCAGGTGGTCGAAACCGACATCGACATCCCGGCGATGCTCGCACGCGTTCCCGACGATGTCGCGGCGCTGATGTGTCCGATGATCCCCAGCTGGGACGATCCGGACTACCCGGACATGATCCCGCTGATGGGCACCGCCGAATCGATGCGCGGACCGTTCTGGCGCTGGCGTCCCGGTTTGCGCGCCGGGACGCGCGCAATCCACAACCCGCACTGGCCGGCCAACATCACCGAACACGGTGGCATCGGCGTCGCCAACGATGTCCGCCTGCTGCACACCGGGTGGTCGACGCTGGCCGAGCGGATCGCCAAGGTCGAGCACTACCGCAAGCTCGATCCCCACTCCGAGTTGAACTACGGCGTGCCCTACGACCGCGCCCTGCTGTTCGGGTACGCCTACGACGAGATCGACCTGCTGCGCTCCGATTACCGGCGGCGGGCATCAGGTGACTTCGACCCCGCCGAACCCGGCGCCCGGGTGCCCATCGACCGCGACCGGCTGGCGATCGCGTCGGGTTATGGACGCCGCGCCACCGGTTTCCACCCCGGCGTCGACTTCGCGGCGGCGCCGGGAACACCGGTCCACGCTGCGATGTCGGGCGCCGTCAGCCGCGTCGTGAACCTTGACGACGGGCTGCAATCGGTGACGATCGCGGGAGCCGACCGTGAGACCGTGTACGTCTTCCGGCCGGGCGATGACCGCCGCATCGACGTCGAAGCCGAAATCGACGCGGGCGCGGAAATCGGCGTCCTACAGGCACACGACGAATCTGCCGACGGCTTCCTGCATTTCGAGGTCCACGTCGACGGCGAGCACGTCAACCCCGTGCGCCACCTGGCGAACATGGGACTAAAGCCGTGGACACCGTCGGGGCATCCGCGCCCGGTGTCGGGCACGTTCCCCCCGTCGTCGCCCTGCGCGATCATCGTCTGAGCTGATCCTCCAGAGCCCGCGCGGACCGGATGGTCGAACGCACCTCCTGGAGCAGCTTGGCCGGATGCTGCTGGTCCATCGCGCTGAGCCGGTTGTACTCCTGCACCCCGAAACCCGCTGACTCCAAACGGATGTCATATCGCAATGCCAACGTCCGCAGGGCTTCGAAGTGCAGGTAGGGCACCAACGGCTGACCCGTCACCATGAGACACGACGAGCCGCGCATGCCGGCCGTCTGCGCCGCGAACGTATACGTGTCGGCGGAATTCGCCCGGCGACGTTCGGGATCCGGTGACGGCGTCTCGAGCAGCATGACGGGTACGCCGAATTCATTGCTGTCAGGCGGAAAGTGCCAGACCGTCTCGTTGCACTGCACTCGATCGACGCGACGCCTCACATGCGCGCACACCTCGTCGACGTCGAGGCCGAACACGTCGCGGGCGGCGGCGACCATCAACTCGAACTCGGTACGCGCGCCAGGCGCGCACGCGGCGACGGCATCGGCTTCGGAATCCAGCAGGCGTCGGGACGCCGCGGCGAGTACGACATTGCCGACTCGGCGGCTCGCGACCATCTCCCCCGCGTAGCGCGTTCGCAGCAGGTTCGTGTACCGCCCGCCGCCGATGACGATGAGGTGGTCGAACTCGGTTCCGGCGGGCTGTAACTCGGCGATGAGCCCCAGCTGCTCCGCCAATTTCTCGATCCGCTCGAGGTGATCATCAGGCAGCTCGAGACGAGGGATCAGCCACCGGACCGCCCCGCCGGCGTCCTGATTGTGGAACCGGACCGCACTCTGGCGCCGCGCTTTGCCCCGGTAGTCCCATACCTCGCTGAACTCGTCCAGGAATGCGAGCCGTTCGCTCAATGTCAGGCCTCGCGGAACGCTTCCGCCGAACATGTCGACCAATTCGGTCAGGGCGGGGTGAGTGCACCACGCCTCGATCTGTCCCCGATATTCCGCGGCGACGTCGCACATTTGATGCATCCTTTTCGCATACCGCCAGCGGCGCCGGGTGGTAATCATAATGCGGCATATGTCTTGAGACGGGAGCACTTTAGGTGAGGATCCTCGTTACCGGCGGCGCCGGCTTCCAAGGGAGCCACCTCTGCGAAGCCCTCCTCGCCGCCGGACACCGCGTGACCGTCCTGAACACCTTCTCGGTGACTGGCAAGCAGAACCTGGCCGACATCGCGAACGATGACCGGGCCGACGTGGTGTTCGGTTCGGTCACCGACTGGGAGTTGATCAGCAAGACGGCGCGCGATCACGAGGTGGTCTTTCACCTGGCGGCAAATGTCAACGTCGACAAGTCGCTCAGCGACCCGAAGAGCTTCATCGAGACCAATGTGGTGGGGACCCAGAACGTTCTGGAGGCTGCCCGCGAATACGGCGCGCGGGTGATCCTCGCGTCGACCTGCGAGGTGTACGGCGACGGACATCGCTTGGGCCCGGGCTCGCTGCTGGACGAAACCGCTGAACTGAAGCCGAACAGTCCGTATGCGGCGTCGAAGGCCGCCGCCGATCGTCTCGCGTACTCCTACTACCGCTCCTACGGCATGGACGTCACGATCGTCCGACCGTTCAACATCTTCGGTGAACGCCAGAAGAGCGGCGCGTACGGGGCACTCATTCCGATCCTCGTCCGCAAGGCGTTGACGGGCGAGGACCTCGTGATCTTCGGGGACGGAAGTGCCACCAGGGATTATCTCCACGTCAGCGACGTGGTGAACGCATACCGCCTCGTGTTGGACACGCCGGAGTTGGCGGGCCGCGCCATCAATGTCGCCAGCGGTGTGAACACGCGCGTACGCGACATCGCCGACTACATCGCGGAAAGATTCGGCACGAGGGTGGTGAACGGGCCCGCGCGGCCCGGGGAGGTGACCCGCTTTCCGGCCTCCATCGAATTCGCGCAGCAGATCGGCTTCGCTCCCGAGGTGAAGATCTGGGAGGGCATCGATCGCTACATCGAGTGGGCGAAACAACAGCCGCATCCGGCCCGCTGAATCCCAGGACGCTACAGCTGCTTTCGGGCCTCCACGAGAACCCGAGTGGGATGGGTGACGAATTGGCCGTGCGCTTCGATGTGTTCGTGCACCGCGCGCAGGCGCGTCAGGTACGGCTCCGCGGTGAAGTCCGGCACCGTCCAAATCAGCTTGCGCAGGAAGTAGACGACCGCGCCGATGTCGTAATACTCCGAGGTGAGCGTCTCAAGGCGCAGGTCAACGACCTTCAGACCGGCCGCCTCCGCCTGCGCGGCCTGGACGGAGGGCTCCATGTGTGCGCCGAGCTCCGGCATCGGGCCCATGACGGCTTCGATGAGCTCGAGCGCGGTCGCCGGCCCCGGATGCTGGGCCAGATAGGTTCCGCCGGGCCGCAGGACCCGGGCGATCTCGGTCCACCAGACGGCGATGGGGTGGCGACTGCTCACCAGGTCGAAAGCGTTGTCGGCGAACGGCAACGGCGGTTCGCCGCGGGTCTGCAGAACCACGACCCCGCGAGGATGGAGCAGACGGGTGGCTTTGGCCGCGTTGGGTGGCCACGATTCGGTGGCCGCCATCGTCGGCGGGAACTTCTCCACACCGGCGAGCACCTCTCCCCCGCCCGTGTAGAGGTCCAGCGCTGCTGACACCTCGCCCAGCCGTCGGCTGAGCAGGCGCTGGAAACCCCACGACGGCCGTTCCTCGGTAGCGCGGCCGTCGAGCCAGGAGAAGTCCCACCCGTCGATCGGCTCGGCAACGGCCTCGGCGACGAGTTCCTCGAAGGACCGGCTCATCGACCTCACGCGGCCACCTCTGCGCGGTCGGGTGCGCGGGTCGCCACCGCCACGGCCAGTACACACAGCATCAAGACGACGAAGACCGGCCAGATTGCGACGACCTGAGCCAGCAGGCCGAAGCCCGCGCCGAGGATCCCGGTGACCACAGCGGTGAGCGTAGCGGCGAAGCTGATCAGAACTGCGCGTTGTTCTTCGGCGGCGAACGCACTGATCCACGACACCATCGCGGCCGCGATCGCGGCGTTCGACAAGACGACCAGAAAAAAGACAACGCCGTACGCCCACAAGCGTGGCTCGTCGAAGATCAGTTCGTTGGCAAGGCAGATCGCCGTCGCGACGCAGCTCACGAACGCGCTCGACACGAGCATTCCGCGTACCCCGGCGCGGCCGAACACGTTGCGCCACAGGAACGAACCGGCGACGAGCCCCGCCGCCGAACCAATCACGATCATGTGCAGGCTGCCGGCGGTGTCGACATGGGCCAGCGATGTGCGCAGCGCGAAGAACGTCTCGTTCACCAGGATCGGGACGAAGACGATCTGCGTGGTCAGGAACACCCGGTACCAGCGGGTGGTACGGAGTACGGCGAGCCCTTCGCGGAAATCGTCGACGATACGGCGTGGTGGAGCCGCCGGGCCCGGCCTCGCCGGCCCGACGATGAGCGCGGCCACGAAGGCGATGCCCATCGCGGCGGCGCCTAACCAGAGCACATCGAGATGTCCGTCTGCGGTGTCGCGGTTGGGCAGCAGCGGGATGAGCAGCAACGTGGCCGCGACGGTCAGGATGGCTCCGAGCGCCTGCTGGTTGAGCACCAGCTCGTTGCGCCGGGCCGCGGTGACCATGCGCGAGATGATCTCGGCGAAGGCGTTGTTCGCCACTCCCATCGCGCCGCCGATGAGCACCGACGACGACAGGAACGTGAACACCACCAGCGTGTTGTGCAGCGCGGCCGTGGCCACAATTGCGGTCAGGACGGCGATGCTGCCCGCGGCGGCGGCGATGACGACGTTCGGGCGGTGCCGTGACCGTTTGAGCACCAGCGATGACATCGCATTCCCGAGCACGAAACCGATACTGAAGCTCGGGACGACGAACCCGGCGGCCACGTCCATGTCCTCGGCCACCAGAAGGAACGGCAGGACCGCCAGAACGCTGCCCAACTGCGCGCCCATGAAATAGAAGGCGCCGAACCCCAGCAGTACCCGATAACGGCTCTGCGCCACGGCCACCGCCGACCCACCTTTCCTGCCGGTGTCGACCGGCCTGTCGATGGTGTCAGTCCGACCAGGATTGCGCTGACGAAAGGCGGTGGATCGGTTCCGATCTCGCGACTCCTCGGGGAGTCACCCTGCTCACCGGAACACCCCCGACGAACTTCACTTCTTCGCTGAAATTGACGCTTCCGGAACAAAAACGGCGCCGCCTCCGGTCGCGCACCACCCTCTTGCACTCGTTTCATCGGCAAGCAAGCT
The DNA here is from genome assembly GCF_001667105.1 of Mycobacterium sp. 852002-51152_SCH6134967. Taxonomy (NCBI): domain Bacteria; kingdom Bacillati; phylum Actinomycetota; class Actinomycetes; order Mycobacteriales; family Mycobacteriaceae; genus Mycobacterium; species Mycobacterium sp. 852002-51152_SCH6134967. The sequence continues at coordinate 19,234 of NZ_LZIK01000006.1, forward strand.
ACCGAGGCATGCTCGGCTGATACGTCTTGACAATTTGCTGCCTTTGCAGGTTGGTGTCACGGTTTCTGACTTTAAAGTCGGCCTATTGACACCGAATGCCATATTTGGGCCATATCTCGTTCAATGGAATGTCATCCTTTTTTTGTCAATAACTTGACTCATGACCGTCGGTGGCATACCTATCTAAGAAGGAACAATTAAAAGGGGTTTCAATGGGCCCGATCGACTTCTCGCGCGAGACAGCCGTCGCTCGCCGGCGGTGGCCAGAGCCGGGTGGAAGTGCGCCCAGTACGGATCCCCCCTTTACCGTCCAAGATCAGGACGGACGATTCCTCCCGCTTGACCCCGCGTGCGGGCCCGCCCCAGGGCCGTCGCGATGAGGCGCGACCTGGAATGTATGGATAAATGGACTTATGGGAATGCAATAAGTACCCTTACTCAGGGCTATAAGTGTGCTTACGGGGGATAGATTGCGCGTATTGACGGGCTTCGAGCCTGCCCATGTCGGTTTGATACCAGACGGTATGCGTCGATGGGCGAAAAGTCGCGGCATCTCCTTGGCTGAGGCGTATCTACAGGGCGCGGAAAAAGTAGCCGACATCCTTCAGGTGCTGCGCCGACACAACGTGCGAACCGTCTCGGTGTACAACCTCAGCCGGGCCAATCTCGCCCGCAGTCAGGCCGAACTCGAGCCGGTGTTCAACGCCTCGATCCACTTCCTCACCCACTTGATTCCCGCCCGCTTCGAGCCCGACGACTGCAGCGTGCGGTTGCACGGTGACCGCACGGTGCTGCCCCCGGAGTACGTCGCGGCAGCCGAGCGCGCCCAATCGGTTATGCGCGGCGAAGAATTCCGGATCAACATCCTCGCCGCCTACGACGCGAACGACGAGCTACGAACAGCTCTTCAGCAAGCGCAGCAACGGGGCGGCGAGATCCGCGGTGCCTTCGACATCGAGGATGTGGACCTGGTCATCCGCACGTCCCCCGAGCCCCTGCTGAGCGGCTTTCTTCCGCTGCAGACCCAGTACGCACAACTGCGGTTCTTGACGACGCCGCTCAACGAACTCGAGGAGCGCCACATCGACGAGTTCATCGACGACTACCGGCGCACGCCGCAGCTCCGGGGACGGTAGACACCGATGCACTCCGACCGGCGCCCCTTGATCATCGGAGCAGGACCCGCCGGCCTCACCGCTGCTCTCGAACTGGCGAAGAACGGTGTCGCGGCCCAAGTCTTCGAGGCATCGTCGAACGTCGGCGGTCTGGCGCGCACCCCGGGTGAGAACGGGTTCCGGGTCGACCCCGGTGGCCACCGCTTCTTCACCAAGAACGAGCAGATCTTCGAACTCTGGAAATCTCTGCTTCCGGCCGAAGAGTGGCACTCGGTGTCGAGGCGCTCCGCCATGCTCGTCGACGGCCATTTCGTGCCTTACCCGCTTCTTGGTCGAAACCTGCTGACTCAGTTGGGTTATGGGCGCGGAGCGCGGGGCTTGGGCAGTCTCTTGTGGTCCAGGCTCCGACGTGGAGGGCGTTCGCTCGACGATTCTGCGACCTTCCTCGATTGGGGCCGGTATCAATTCGGCGACTATTGGTACCGCATGTTCTTCGACGGGTACGTCCGCAAGACATGGCTCGCCGAGCCCGCTCAACTCACCAGCGATTGGGCCGAGCAGCGCATCAAGCCGATCGTCTGGGGCGGTCGCGACGCGATGGCCGCCGATGCGTTTCTCTATCCCCGCCGCGGGCCGGGTCAGCTCTGGGACGCCGCAGCAGCGGAGCTGGCGGAATTCGGTGTCGAACCGTCGCTCGACTCACCGGTGGCCAAGCTGGGTTTCGATGGCAGAAGGTGGACGGTCGAACTGCGCGACGGAGGCATCGCGACCGGAGATGCCGTCTTTTCCAGCGTGCCCCTGCAGATGTTGGTCAATGCCCTGGAACCCGCGCCGCCACAGCACATTTGGGAGGCTGCCGCCCAACTGAAGCACCGTGGGCTGATCACAGTCGCGGTCGCCCTCGGAGAGCGCCGCGAGCTCCCTTTCAACTGGGTGTACACGCCGGGCATGGACCTGCGGGTGGGACGTATCCAGAACTACCGCCAATGGTCCGACGACCTCACTCCACCGGACTGGGACGGGACATACCTGGGGTTCGAGTACTTCATCGGTGCAGGATCGGCGCTGTGGGCCGCCGACGACGATCACATGCGGCAGATCGTCGAAAGCGACTTGCGCACACTGGGTTTCGATCCGTCCACGATCGAACGTGTCATGGTGGTCCGCTCGCAGTTCGCCTATCCGATCTGCAACCCGGCGATGGAGACAAGCGTCGCCCAGATCCGGGATTACCTGCGCAAGCACTACCCGTCCCTGCATCCGATCGGACGCAACGGCATGCACCGCTACGACAACCAGGACCACGCGATGCTCAGTGCCATGCACAGCGTCAAGCGGTATTTCGGCGAGAGCGTCGACCCCTGGCAGGTCAACAAGGAACGCCGCTACCACGAGTTCGGGTTGCTGAAGGTCTAGTACTCCGCCCGTCCGGGTTCTCCGAATTGTTCCTACTCGGCGGGTTTCAGCACCGCAAGCACAGTCAGGACCAGGATCTTGAAATCGAGCAGAAGCGACCAATTCTCGATGTAGTAGTTGTCGAATTCCGCCCGGTCGGCGATCGAGGTCTGGCCCCGAAGTCCGTGCACCTGGGCCCAACCGGTGATGCCCGCCTTCACTCGGTGGCGGTCGCCGTAGCGTCGCACCTGCATCTCGAACAGTTCGACGAACTCCGGTCGCTCGGGGCGCGGGCCCACCAGCGTCATGTGCCCGCGCACCACGTTGACCAGTTGGGGTAGTTCGTCGAGGGACGCCTTGCGCATGAACTTGCCGATGGCGGTGCGCCGGTCGTCGCCTTCCACTCCCCCAGGTGCCGAACCCTCCTTCAACGCGAACGCTTTAGTGGCGGCGCCGACGGGTCTCATGCTGCGAAACTTCAGGCAGTCGAAGGCCTTGCCGTCGCGCCCGACGCGTTCCTGACGGAAATAGACAGGGCCTGGCGAACTCAGCTTCACCAGAATCGCGAGCGTGAGATACAGGGGCGAGATCACGATCAGCAGGACCGCCGCGATCAGCCGGCCCAAGGCATGCTTGACGGCGAACTGCCATCCCTTTGGGTCGGTGTGGGAGAGCACCAGCAGTGGGATGCCACCGAGGTGCTCGACGTAGGTCGCGCCGCCGATGACGTCCATTAATCGAGGCACTACACGCACGCGGAGTCCGATGTTGTGCGCCAGCTGAGCGGTGAGGGCCAGCTCGTCGTCGGGAGTCGACGAGGGCGCCACGATGAGTTCTTTGGCGCCGGTGGTCTGAGCCACGACCTCGAGGTTGGCCGTGGATCCGTAGTACGGCACGTCGGCCAACTCCGCCGCGCTCGGGCGAGCGGCGTCGAGCACCCCGACGGGGTGCAGACCGTAGTCGGGGATCTGACGCATCCGTGTGATCAGCTGATGGGCGAATGGACCGGAACCGATGATCAGCGCTGACGACCCGAAGCCATGCCTTCGCCGCAGGTGTCGCTGAGCCAACGATCTGGCGAGGCGGTTCGCAGGCAGCAGGATGGCCGCGCAAATCCAAATCCGAATGGCCAATTCGCTTGGGCGAACGTGTTCCACGACCACCGAGCCGGTCGGTAATGGGGGCACGAGCACAAGCATGATGGTGAGTGTCGCCAGCGCAGATAACGCTACCGAGGTTTCGACGGGTTCGAAGTCGTCGAGGAAGCTGTGGCCGAGCTTGCGCTTGTACATCGACCGGGTGTGCATGATCACCAGGAGAATCGGCACGAAGAGCCACGAGATTGTCGCGATGTTCCGTTCCGCGACGGGGCCGGGCGTCAACCACTGCGCTATCGCGACGGACCACACCCCGGCCCAGATGTCCAAGCCGACAGTGAGCGCCACATAACCCGACTCGGCGCGAAGGGTTTCGATCCAGCCGGACTTCCCACCGCGAGAAGTGGGTGACGGCATGGCGGTGAGTTGCGGGACCGTAGTCCTGAGCCGAGGCTGCGAATCACGGGTGGGCGATTTCGCGTCAGGCTGCATTCTCCCCCCGGAAACCCGACGTGTACAGAATTGTCTGCGTCCGCAAACGTTGCCAGTCTAGGTCATGACCCCGAAGTTCCAGCCAGTTCGCGGGGCCGAACGGCCCGCTCATCGTTGTGGCTAGGTGCCCGTGTGGAATATGCGTTCTGTGGCGAGCGCGGCGAGGTCACTGAGCACCTGAAGATGACCCGTACTCCACAGGCGTGGCTTGGTGTCGTAGACGCACAGTGTCCCAACGGCATTGCCCGCATCGTCCATCAGCGGTATGCCGAGATAGGCCACCACCGTCCCGTCCCGCACCGCGGGATGCTGCTTGAAAGTCGGATCGGCCCGCGCGTCCTCCAGGATCAGCGGCGCGCCATTGGCCACCGCGTACTGACACACCGAGCGCTCGAGTGGTGTCTGCCGATCCTCCGGTGAGGTGCTTTCTTGACCGACGGCACTTTTGAAGAACTGTCGATCGACGTCGACAAGCGACACCATCGCGAAGGGAGCGTCGAGCGCTTCGGCCGCGGCCCGGGTGATCCGGTCGTAGATCACCTCCGGCGGCGAGTCCAGCAAGCCGGTGTCGTGCAGGGCGGCAAGTCGGTCAGGGTCGGCAATGACGGTCGACACGTCTGGCATCGCCTCCTCGTCGAGCACGCCCGCGGCGGCAAGATGAGTTTGCAGGTCGGCGATGTTCGGATCGTGGGCGCGCCTCAAATCGGTGGCCATTTGCGCCGCAACCGCACGGGCAACGTACGTGTCGACGCTCTCGCCTGCCTCGCGCGCATGCTCTTCGAGCAGGCGGTTAAGGAAGTCGTCGAATCTGCGTACCCACCGCGTCACCCCATTCACGGTACGCAAATTGACGCTCGAACAAAAATCGGGGGGCCGGTTGACCGGGTTTGCCCGAGACCTCGACGAACCGCCACAGTACAGCGCACCGACGGACAACGCGCGTGACCGCCCGGCCACACCGTTCGCGATCCGGTTTTCGCGTTCACGCTGGGTACGCTGGGCGCTATGAACGGTGTTCTGCTCGTTCTCGTCGTCCTGGTCATCGTCGCTCTCGGCGCCGTGGCCTACGCCGCGATGAGGGCTTCTGACCGGCGCAAGGCCGCCTCGCTCGAGGACGCCAAAGCCGACGCCCGCCGCATCATCGAACGTCTCGGCGGTCAGGTGATCGGCCTGACCGGCAACGACGACGCGTCGAAGCAGGCGCTGGCCGACGCGTCCGAGCGCTACACCGCTGCCGGGTCGCAGATCGACCAGGCCAACACCGCCAAGCAGGCGTTGCTCGCCAAGGAGAGCGCGCTCGAGGGCCTCTACTACGTGCGCGCCGCTCGCGTCGCGATGGGCATGGATCCCGGCCCCGAACTCGAAACGCTCGCCGGCCAGCGGTCGGCGGGCACGGTGACCGAGGAGCGCAAGGTCGACTTCGAGGGCCGCGAGATCGAAGCCTCGCCGACGCCATCCGAGCGCACCCCGAATTACTACCCCGGCGGCCGGGTCGCGGGTCGGCCGGTGCCTGCGGGTTGGTATTCCGAGCCGTGGTGGAAGCCAGCGCTCGTCGCCGGCGCCTGGGGCCTGGGCTCGGTGCTGCTGTTCGACGCGTTGTTCTCCGGCATGCACGGCAGCGGCTATGAAGAAGGCTTCGCCCAGGGATACGACCAGGGGTTGGACCAAGGCCAGGATCCCGGGGGCGACTGGGGCGGTGACGGCGGCGGCGACTGGGGCGGCGGCGGTGACATCGGCGGCGGCTTCGGCGATTTCGGCGGCTTCTGACCTGCTGCTACAGCCGGCTCTCCAGACGCGCCGACACCCCGGCCTCCTGTAGGTCGAGCCGTTCGAGCATCGCGCGGACCGCCTCGTCTTCGATGCGGCCCTCGTCGCGTTCGGCGATCAGCGCGGCGCGCTGGTGGGTGAGCACGTCGCGGTACAGCGCGGCGAACACCTCGGAGCGCTTCGTGTGCGCCTCGGGGTCCGGCATCTCGTCGGCGTCCTGCGAGTGCCGGGCGATGGTCGCCTCGATCTCGGCGGCCACGCGAGAGCTCAGGCCCGCAGGCGGACTGGCCCGAAAGTCGGCCAGTACCCGATCGGCGGCGTCGTGCACGACGCGTTCGGCCTTGAGTTCCTCCTCGCGATCGACCGCGTGATCGTCGGAGAACCGCGAGATGTGCAGCCGCCGGATCAGGATCGGCAGCGTCGAGCCTTGAAGCAGCAGCGTGCCGACGCTGACCACGAACGCGATGGCCTGAATGGTGGCCCGCTCGGGAAACGGCTCGCCGGTGACCGTCGTCGCCGGAATGGCCGCGGCCGCAGCCAAAGTCACGACCCCGCGCATCCCGGTCCACGACACGACCACGTTCTCCCGCCAGGACAGTGATCGCCGGTCGACGCGTGACCGCCACTTACCCGGCGGGTTGTTGCGCCGCCGGGTTCCCAGCGCTCCGCGACCTCCGCCCGCCGGTACGGGAACGCTCAACCGCGTCTCGACGTGCTGGGACAGCTTGTTGCGCCCGAAGATGGCGAACACCGACAGCGGCCGGATCACCAAGACGATGACCAGCACGACCAGCGACGCCACAGCGACCTCGGCCAGCGACTCGTGCGCCTCCTGCAGGTCCTCGAGCACGAAGCGCAGATGCAACCCGATGTAGGCGAACACGAACGCCTCGAGCAACACGTCGACGGAGTTCCACACATAACGTTCCTGCAGCCGGGTCTGGTACCCGGCCGACAGCGTGCCGTTGGCCACCACGAAGCCGGCGACGACGACGGCCAACACCCCCGATGCGTGCAGCTCCTCGGCGACGATGAACGCCGCGAACGGCACCACGAGGCCCTGCACCGTCTCCAGCCCCGGATTGGCCAGTCGCCTGCGGATCCACAGCGTCACGTAACCGAGCAGCGCGCCCACGATCGGCCCGACGACGGCGCTGTAGCCGAACAGCAGGAACGGGTTGTGGATGAAGATGTGCCCGCCGGTGACCTGCACCACCGCGATCGAGAACAGGGTCAGCGCAGCGGCGTCGTTGATCAGGCTCTCTCCGGTCAGGATCGCCATCACCCGCCTCGGCAGGCCCAGCTTGCGACCGACGGCGACCGCGGTCACCGCGTCCGGCGGCGCCACGATCGCGCCCAGCACCAGGGCCGTGGCGAACGTCAGGGGCACCACCACCAGCCACGCCGAGGCCGCCACCGCGAATGCCGTCACCACGACCAGTCCGACGCCGAGGCCCAGGATCGGCCGGATGTTGCGCAGGAACGTCGGGAACGAGAAGTTCAGCGCCGCCGAGTACAGGAGCGGCGGCAGCACCACCGTCAGGAGGATGTGCGAATCCAGTTCGGGTGGCTCGAAATCCGGCAGAAACGACACAGCGGCGCCGATGATGACGATGACCAGGGCCGGTTCGAGGCCGCGCCGGTGTGCGACAGCGGTGACGACGATGGCTCCGACGACGACGAGAATCAACTCCACGCGCCGATTGTCGCTGAGGAGCGCCCGTCACGTTGACCCAGCCGGGGTGCCTACGTCTGGTCGGTGGGGCACCAGAACAGGTTGCGGCCTTCCATCACCTTCGTGCGGATCTCGGTGCCGCACAGCCGGCACGGCTCGCCCGCCCGCCGATAGACGTAGGTGCGGGGCCGTCCGGGCCCGTACGAGGGCAGCCCGTGGTCGTCCTCGGGGCGGATGGTGTGGATCTTGCCGCGCCGCAACCCGATCCGCATCAACGCGACGAGGTCGGTCCACATCGCGTCGAACTCGTCCTCGTCGATACGCATGCCCGGCCGGTGCGGGTCGATGCCGTGCCGGAAGAGCAACTCGTTGCGATACACGTTGCCTACCCCGGCGATCACCGTCTGGTCCATCAGCAGCGCTCCGATCGGCCTGCGCGACTTGCGGATTCGGGCCCACGCCAGCGATCCGTCGGCGTCGCGGCGAAGCGGATCGGGTCCGAGCCGGTCGATGACGTCGGCGATCTCCGGTTCGGCGAGCACTTCACACACCGTCGGCCCCCGAAGGTCGGTGCCGTACTCGGCGCCGATCATCCGCATCCGGACCTGTCCCACCGGCGGCGGCGGTGTCGTCCCGGCAGGCAGCGGCCACTCGGTGAACGTGCCGTACAACCCGAGATGCACATGCACCACCCGGCCACCTTCGTAGTGGTGGAACAGATGCTTGCCGTAGGCGGTGGCCTTCTTGAGCACCCGCCCGTCGACGGCGGCGGCGCCGTCGGCAAACCTGCCCTGCGGGCTGGACACCAGCACCGGTGCACGAGCGAATCGCCGCTGGTGCAACCGGGCGAGCCGGTGCAGAGTGTGGCCTTCCGGCATCCCTAGGCGCCGGGTACCGGGGGCGCGACGTGGGTGCGTTCGTACTCGGTGAGGATGTCGATACGACGTTGGTGCCGTTCGGCTTCCGACCACGGGGTGCTCACGAACGCGTCGACGATCGCGAGCGCCTCCTCGACGGTGTGCATGCGCCCGCCGATCCCGATCAGCTGAGCGTTGTTGTGCTCGCGTGCGAGTTTGGCGGTCTCGACGCTCCACGCCAACGCACAGCGCGCGCCGAGAACCTTGTTGGCCGCGATCTGCTCACCGTTGCCCGAACCCCCGAGCACGATGCCGAGGCTGCCCGAATCGGCCACGGTCTTCTCCGCGGCGGCGATGCAGAACGCCGGATAGTCGTCGTCGGGGTCGTTGACGAATGCCCCGCAGTCGATCGGCTCGTGCCCGGAACTGCGCAGGTGCTCGACGATGGCCTGCTTGAGGTCGAAGCCGGCGTGATCGGCTCCCAGGTAGACGCGCATGGCCGTCATTGTGGCAGACGCCGTCGGCCCGACCCGGGCGCGCTCAGTCGAATTCCGGCGACTCCGTGCGGGTGCGCTTGAGCTCCCAGAAGTGCGGATAGGACGCGAAGGTCACCGAGGCGTCCCAGAGCTTGCCGGCGTCCTCGCCGCGCGGGATTCGCGACAACACTGGTCCGAAGAATGCGACACCGTTGACATGGATGGTCGGGGTGCCCACGTCCTCGCCGACGGGGTCCATGCCCTCGTGGTGGCTCTTGCGCAGCGCGTCGTCGTACTTGTCGGTGGTTGCGGCCTCGGCGAGCTCGGCCGGGAGGCCGACCTCAGCGAGCGACTCCTTGATCACCACATCGAAGTCCTGGATGCCCTGGTTGTGGATGCGGGTTCCCATCGCGGTGTACAGTCCGCCGAGGACCTCGCGACCCTTGGCCTGTTCGGCCGCGATGGCGACGCGCACCGGCCCCCACGCCTTCTTCATCGCCTCCTGGTATTCCTCGGGCAGGTCGCGTCCCTCGTTGAGCACCGCGAGGCTCATCACCCGGAAGCTCACGTCGATGTCGCGGACCTTCTCGACCTCGAGGATCCAGCGCGAGGTGATCCAGCACCACGGACACAACGGGTCGAACCAGAGTTCTGCAACGGACTTCTCGGACATGGGCGAATCCTTCCGGGCGCGGGGTGGGCAGAGTCCATTCCTGACAACTGCGGTCGTGCTTGGAGTGTTCCCCCGCCGCGGCGGCTATAGCGGCCCACGTCGCAGGCCGCGATATGAGAAACGCCTAAGAGTGCAAACGGTGATCGAACCGTGTTCCTGATGTGACCAATGTGAAGAATCGTTACCGAAGTGAATAAACCTGTTGATCTTCGAGGACGCGCTCTGGCGTTGGGGGTCGGTCTGGCGGCGGTTGCAACGACGTTCGCCGCACCGGCCCAAGCCGACACGACCGACGAGGCATTCCTGGCCGCCCTTCGCGGCGCAGGCATGTCCGTCGACAATCCCGTGAACATGGTCGCGATCGGGGAATCCGTGTGCCCGATGCTCGTCGAACCGGGCAAGAACCTCGCGAAGGTGTACACGCAGGTGTCCGACAACGGCATCCCGCCGGACATCGCGGCCTTCTTCACCGGCATCGCGATCTCGATGTACTGCCCGCAGATGTTGGCGTCAGTGGGCAACGGCACCGTGATGGACTGGCTGCCCGCGGCGCGGGCGATACCGGGTTTCTGACTCGGGACGTGCGACGCGCCGCTTGACGGCGCGGGCGTTAGGTTGGTCGGGTGGCACTTCCCAACCTGACCCGTGACCAAGCCGTCGAACGCGCCGCCCTGGTCACCGTCGACAGTTACCGCATCGAACTCGACCTGACCGACGGCGCCGGCAAGCCCGGTGAACGCACGTTCCGGTCCACAACCACGGTCGAATTCGATGCCCTTCCCGGCGCCGACACCTACATCGACATCGCGGCCGACACGATCCACAGCGCCACCCTCAACGGCCGCGACATCGACGTGTCGGGCTATGACGAATCGACCGGCATCGCGCTGACCGGACTGGCCGGGCGAAACGTCCTTGTCGTCGACGCCGATTGCCGCTACTCCAACACCGGAGAGGGTCTGCACCGCTTCGTCGACCCCGTCGACGACGAGGTGTACCTGTACTCGCAATTCGAAACCGCCGACGCCAAGCGGATGTTCGCGTGCTTCGACCAACCGGATCTCAAGGCGGCCTTCGACGTCACGGTGACAGCGCCGTCGCACTGGGAGGTCGTGTCCAACGGCGCCACCGTCACCGTCGAGGACGCCGGTGCAGCCAGGCGGCACACCTTCGCCGCGACACCACGGATGAGCACGTATCTGGTGGCGCTCGTCGCCGGTCCATACGCACGCTGGGACGACGTGTACAGCGACGACCACGGCGACATTCCGCTGGGGTTGTTCTGCCGCAAGACGCTGGCCGAGTTCATGGACGCCGGGCGGCTGTTCACCGAGACCAAGCAGGGATTCGGCTTCTACCACAACAACTTCGGCATCCCGTATGCGTTCGGTAAGTACGACCAGCTGTTCGTACCGGAGTTCAACGCCGGCGCGATGGAGAACGCCGGCGCGGTGACGTTCCTCGAGGACTACGTCTTCCGCAGCAAGGTGACCCGAGCCTCCTACGAACGGCGCGCCGAGACCGTTCTGCACGAGATGGCGCACATGTGGTTCGGCGACCTGGTCACCATGCAGTGGTGGGATGACCTGTGGCTCAACGAGTCTTTCGCGACGTTCGCCTCGGTGCTGTGCCAGGCAGAAGCCACCGAGTACACCGAGGCGTGGACGACGTTCGCGAACGTGGAGAAGTCGTGGGCGTACCGCCAGGACCAACTGCCCTCCACCCATCCCGTCGCCGCCGACATCCCCGATCTGGCGGCCGTCGAAGTGAACTTCGACGGGATCACCTACGCCAAGGGCGCCAGCGTCCTCAAGCAACTGGTCGCCTACGTCGGCGAGGAGGAGTTCCTCTCCGGCCTGCGCGATTACTTCCGCGACCACGCGTTCGGCAACGCCACATTCGGTGACCTGCTGGGCGCGCTGGAGAAGGCCTCGGGGCGCGACCTGTCGGGATGGGGACAGCAGTGGCTTAAGACGACGGGCCTTAACACGCTGCGACCCGACTTCGACCTCGACGCCGAGGGCCGGTTCACCCGGTTCGCCATCGACCAGAGCGGGGCTGCGCCCGGCGCCGGTGAAACCCGGGTGCATCGCCTCGCGGTCGGAATCTACGACGACGACGGCTCCGGCAAGCTGGTGCGGGTGCATCGCGAGGAACTCGACATCGAGGGTTCGAGCACGGATGTGCCTGCGCTGCACGGTGTTCCGCGCGGCAAGTTGATTCTGGTCAACGACGACGACCTGACGTACTGCTCGCTGCGGCTGGACCAGGATTCGCTGCAGACGGTACTGACGCGCATCGCCGACATCGCCGAGCCGCTGCCGCGCACCCTGGCGTGGTCGGCGGCGTGGGAAATGACACGCGAGGCCGAGCTCAAGGCCCGCGAGTTCGTGTCGTTGGTATGCGGCGGTGTTCACGCCGAAACCGAAGTCGGTGTGCTGCAACGGCTTCTGCTGCAGGCCCAGACGGCGCTGAACTCCTACGCCGATCCGGAGTGGGCGCGCTCGTCGGGCTGGCCCGAGTTCGCCGACCGGTTGCTCGACCTGGCCCGCAGCGCCGAGGGCGGCTCCGATCACCAACTGGCCTACGTCAACGCGCTGTGTGGATCGGTGCTCGATCCGCGGCATGTGGAGGTGCTTTCGGCGCTGCTCGACGAAGACCCCGCGCTCAAGGGTCTGCCCGGTCTGGTCGTCGACACCGACTTGCGGTGGCGCATCGTGACCGCGCTCGCCGCCGCGGGCGCCGTCGACGCCGAGGGTATGGAGACGCCGTTCATCGACGCCGAGGCCCAACGCGATCCGACCGCGGCGGGACGCCGGCACGCCGCCGCAGCGTCGGCCGCGCGACCCGAACTGGCGGTCAAGGAAGCGGCGTGGGAGCAGGTGATCGAGGACGACACGCTGGCCAACATCACCGCGCGCGCGATCATCGGCGGCTTCGTTCAGCCCGGTCAGCAGGCGCTGCTGTCGCCGTTCCGCGAGAGGTACTTCGGCGCGATCGCGGGCGTGTGGCAGCGGCGCTCCAGCGAGGTGGCCCAGACCGTCGTCATCGGGTTGTACCCGTCGTGGGACATCAGCGAAGACGGGTTGGCCGCCGCCGACGAGTTCCTCGCCGACCCCGATGTACCGCCGCCGCTGCGCCGTCTGGTCATCGAGGGCCGCGCCGGTGTCGAGCGGTCCCTGCGCGCCCGCGCCTTCGACGTCACCTAAACCGCCGGACCTTTCTCTGCGCGAGCGACCGTGCTTGTACGCCGACACGCCGCGTCGGGCCGTACAAGAGCGGTCGCTCGCGGTGCATGCTGAGCGCGTGGCGGTCAGCAGAACTCGCCGGGCCAGGGCGGCCCGCAAGCGCAAGCGCCGACTCGGCGCCGTCGACAACGACCTCACGCCACAGCAGTGGCAAGCGCTGAAAGACGCGTGGAAGGGCTGCGCCTACTGCGGCGCGACAGATCGAGCGTTGCAGCGCGACTGCGTCATGGCAATCTCCCGCGGCGGCCGGTACACCATCGACAACGTCGTACCGGCGTGCGACTCGTGCAACACCAGCAAGTGCAACGACGAGGTCACCGCGTGGCTGCGGCGCAAGCGTCTCGACGAGCGGCGCTTCCTCGAGCGTTACGTCGAAATTCGTGCCGCGCTCGCACTCGATAAACCGTGACGCGCCCGCGAACGTGCGCATAACGCTGCTCTGGCGCGGTGTGTCGTGTACACACACGCACTCTCGCGCAACAGGGGAACGTGCGGTCAGGCCGGGGTGACGCCGGCGCTCATCACCCGCACCGCGCTGATCAACCCGTCCATCAGGTTGCCCTCTTTGAACGACGCGGCCGCCGCGGAGACGCCCAGCGGTGCGGCCTCTTCGATGCCGCGTCCCTTGACGTCGGCGCCGTAGACCACCTCGATCGCGTGCTGCTCGGGCGAGACCGCCAGCAGCACGGCGTTGTTCGGGGTAGGCACCTGAGCGAGGATCTCGCGCGCGGTGGCCGCCGTGTCGTCACCGAGATCGCCGATGTACACGGCGAACCGGGCCTTCGAAGCCCGCGAGCCGTATTTGAGCGCGTCGTCGAGGAACACCAGGTCCTTGGTCGGGAAGGGGTAGTCCAGAGACAGCTCACCCGGCTGCGTGACACCGGAGATTCGGCCGCTGGAGGTGACCACCCAACCCATCGGGAGGTCGGTGTGCTCGAGCGCGGCCCGATGGCCGGTTACCGCAACGTCACCACTTGCCACTGGCGCCGCCTCCAATCGTCACCGCGTTGGACTGGTGTTCACCCACGTTTCCGCCGTGGGCCGCCGAGTCGGCGGCCACACTGCGTCCGGTCGCGTGCCCGTGATCGGCGGGCTCGTCGGACGCCCACAGGATCGGGGCGTGCTTCCAAGGGTCGGACATCTTGTAGCTCGCCGGGTGCGGGCCCTTACTGCGCCAGATCAACAGGGCAAGGACGGCCGTCAGCCCGAGCGGCACCAAAGTCAGAAGCGCGATTGTCGTTGTGGTGCTCACGACGCAAACCGTATACCAGCCGCGTTTACGCCGCGCCCTCGCCCAGATATCTAACCCAAGACGGGTCGAGTTCCTTGACGCTGGACAACAGCCGCCAGTGCTGGCCCTTCGGCGGAACGGGCACTATGCGCAGCGACCATCCCAGCTCGGTGAGCAGCCGGTCGGCCTTGCGGTGATTGCACGACGAACAGGCCGCTACGCAGTTCTCCCACGAGTGCACTCCCCCGCGGCTGCGCGGAACCACATGGTCGACGGTGTCGGCCTTACTCCCGCAATAGGCGCAGCGAAACCGGTCGCGGTGCATCAAAGCCGCGCGCGTCATCGGGATGCGCGCCCGGTACGGCACCCGGACGTAGGAGCGCAACCGGATGACCGAGGGCACCACGATCGATCGGGTCGCCGAATGGATCACCGGCCCGCCGGGATCGTCATGCACGACGTCGGCCTTACCGCACATCAACATGATGACCGCCCGCCGCATGGGCAGAGCGGTCAACGGTTCGTAGGTGGAGTTCAGCAGCAGCACACGGCGACGACCCCAGATCGAGCCCTCGGTGGTACTCGGCGGATGGATGTCGACGCTGTGGAGGACGCGTGTCTGCGCGCCCGGTACCACCGACCCGGCTAGGGCGGTCGCGGCACCGTGACTCCGCTGGCCGGCCCTTTTGGACGGGCCTTTCTTGCGATGCGCCATACGTCCTCCGTCCGACAGTTCACCACGGATTCCTGTGAATCGCACGACAATTCTCGACGTGTTCGCAGGTCAGTCAGGTGAACATCGGGTGGTGCGCCCGCCTGACCTGGTCAATCCAGCAACAAGGAACAATGGTCGGCGTGACACAGCCACAGAGGTCGTTCTATGACGAAGTCGGTGGCCACGAGACGTTCCGCGTGATCGTGGCGCGGTTCTACGAGTTGGTCCGCGAGGACGAAATCCTGCGTCCGCTCTACCCCGAGGAGGACCTCGGACCGGCCGAGGTGCGGCTGCGGATGTTCCTCGAGCAGTACTGGGGCGGCCCCCGCACGTACTCCGACCAGCGTGGGCATCCGCGGTTGAGGATGCGCCACGCCCCGTTCCGGATCGGCTACATCGAACGCGACGCGTGGCTGCGGTGCATGCACACCGCGGTCGCGGAGATCGACTCGCACACACTCGACGACGAGCACCGTAAAGAGCTGCTGGCCTACCTGGAGATGGCCGCGCATTCGATGGTGAACGCGCCGTTCTAATGACGAATCCTTGGTGGTCTGACGCGCTGTTCTATCAGGTCTATCCGCGCTCGTTCCGCGACAGCAACGGTGACGGGGTCGGCGACCTCGACGGGGTGACCTCCGGCCTGCACTATCTCAAGGCACTCGGCGTCGACGCGATCTGGCTCAACCCGGTGATGGTCTCGCCGATGGCCGACAACGGCTACGACGTAACCGACCCGCGCGACGTCGACCCTCTGTTCGGCGACCTGGCGGCGTTGGACCGGCTCACCGCCGCCGCCCATGACCTGGGCATGAAGGTGACGATGGATCTGGTGCCCAACCACACCAGCTCCGCGCATCCATGGTTCCAGGCGGCGCTGGCCGCGAGCCCGGGCAGCGCGCAGCGCGAGCGCTACATCTTCCGCGACGGCACCGGGCCCGGCGGTTCGAAACCCCCCAACAATTGGCTGTCGGTGTTCGGTGGGCCTGCGTGGACCCGGGTGACCGAAGCCGACGGCAACCCCGGCCAGTGGTATCTGCACCTGTTCGACGCCGAGCAGCCCGACCTCAACTGGGAGAACCCCGAGGTCTTCGACGACCTCGAACGGACACTGCGGTTCTGGCTCGACCGCGGCGTCGACGGCTTCCGCATCGACGTCGCGCACGGGATGGCCAAGCCGCCCGGGCTTCCCGACATGAAGATCGTGGGACGCGAGATGCTGCTGGCCGAGATGGACGACGATCCCCGGTTCAACAACGACGGCGTGCACGAGATCCATCGCCGGATCCGGCGGGTGTTCGACGACTATCCGGAATCCGTTGCGATCGGCGAGGTCTGGGTCTACGACAACGAGCAGTTCGCACGCTACGTGCGTCCCGACGAACTGCATCTGGGCTTCAACTTCCGGCTCCTGCGCGCGGCGTTCGACGCCGCCGACATCCGTCACGCGATCGAGAACTCGATGGCCGCAGCCGGATTGGTGGATGCCGTCCCGACGTGGACGCTGGCCAACCACGACGTCGACCGCGTGCCCACCCGCTACGGCGGCGGTGCCGTCGGCTCTGCCCGCGCCACGGCGATGGCCCTGGTCATGCTGGCGCTGCCCGGGCCCGTGTTCATCTACAACGGCGAGGAACTGGGCCTGCCGAACGCCGACCTCCCCGACGAGGCGCTGCGCGACCCGGTGTGGGAGCGCTCCGGGCACACCCGCCGCGGGCGCGACGGCAGCAGGGTTCCGATGCCGTGGGAGGGCGACACCCCTCCGTTCGGGTTCTCGGATAACCCGGACACCTGGTTGCCGATTCCCCCGGAATGGTCGGCGCTGACGGTTGAGAAGCAGTTGGCGGATCCGTCGTCGACGCTGGCGTTCTTCCATCGCGCTTTCGAATTGCGTTCACAGCGTGCCGAATTCGACGGTTCGATGGTCGAGTGGCTGGACTCGCCCGCCGACAGCCTGGTGTTTCACCGCACCGGCGGGTTGGTGTGTGTGCTGAACGCCGGCTCGCGGCCGATACCGCTGCCGGAGGGTCAGGTTCTGCTGGCGAGCGCGGAGGTGTCCGACGGCGCCCTGCCGCCCGACAGCGCGGCGTGGTTGGTCTAGCGATCGCACGCTAGGGCGCTGTGAGCGATGCGCGCTCGCGGTGGCGCGAGCGACCGCAAGATGTACGCCGCTAGCGGCGTGTCGCTGTGCAAACACGGACACTCGCCGGCTTCGCGCGTGAGCCCACACGGCGGGAAAAGTCAGCGCAGGACGACGGCCGGATCGCCGCGGCGGCGGTACACCGAACCGAACCGCGCGTCGATGCGCAGCCACGCCGGCGTCACCCGCACCCGAACGATCTCATCGGCTCCCACCGCTGATCCCGACTGCGGCAGGAAACCCATTGCCGTCAAAGCGAATACACACCTCATCGGGATACCGACGCTGTCGTCGCCGGAACTGACCGCGACGACCTCCTGGTCCAGCAGCGACACCGGCGGACCGTGACTGCTGGAGTGCTCTTTGGCCAACTCCCCACCGCGCTGCGCCAAGTCGAGCACGACGCGGGCGGGCACATCGTCGAGGTGTACGAAGCCGGAGTCCGGCGGAAGCACTCCGCGCCAGGCGGAATCCAGCGCGAAGCCGGGTTCGACGAAACCGGTTCCGTCGATGGTCCGCAGACCCTCGGCCAGCGCGTCGGCCCCCGCCGAAAGATCCGGCGGATTGACCCGGCCCTCCACAACCCGGCTGGCCAGCACATCGAATCCCGTTGCAACCCAGGCGACCAGCACTTCCTCGGACCGTTGACGCAGCCTGATCACCGCGGCTTCGTCGAGACGTAAAGCCCGCTCGGTGAACGTCGCGAGGTCTCCGCGATGCGGTAGCTCGGTCAGCCAGAGGCCCCGCTCGGAGCGCGTCATCGTGTCCAGCGCTGCAGATACTCTTTTTGCTGCGGCGAAAGCCGGTGCAAACGCTGCTCTTTGATGTGCACAGCGGCCAACTGGGTGTCCGCGATCACCGCGGGCTTCGAGTCCGGCGGCGCGCCCACCGATCGCACCTCGTAGCCGACGGTGAAATCGACCGAGCGCACGCGCTTCGACCACATGGTCACCTGAAGCGGCGAGTCGATCAGCCGCAACTGGGCCTTGTACGCGATGTTGACCTCGGCGATGAGCAAGCCGATGGTCTCGATCTCCGGGCCGAACGGTTCTCGCAGGAATGGGATCCGGGCTTCCTCGAGGATCGTCACCATGGTGGCGTGGTTGATGTGCTGGTACATGTCGATGTCCGACCACCGCACATGGACCGGCGCGACAAACCCTGCCCCACTCGTGGTGCGCGCGAGATCAGCGCCTGTCATCGAGAAGTCCCCGTTCCACTGGTCCGTGTCATGCTGCGAATCTGACGCGCCGCCACCGACAGCGTCGCGAGGTCGTGCTGACCGCTTTCATGAATCTCGTCGAGCGTGCGACGGGCGCGGTCCACCCGGGAACCGTTCGTCGTCTCCCATTCGGCGATCTTCTCCTCACCCGTCTCCTCAGGTTCACCCACCGCCAGCACGTCCAGGCACAGAGCGCGCAGCGACCCGTAGATGTCGTCGCGAATCGCCAGTCGCGCCAACGAATGCCAGCGGTCGTCGCGCTCGAGCCGCGACACCGCGGTGAGCAGCGTATCGGTGTTGAGGTAGTTCATCAGCGCGAAGTAGGTGTCGGCCACCTCGTCGGGTTCGCGCTCCACGATGTCCCCGATGTCGATGATGTCGAGAAGGCTGAACTGGTACAGCCCCGTGGCCACCTCGTACGCCAGATCCTCGGGGACTCCGCGCGAGGTGAGGTCGTCGGCCTCCTTGGCCACGATGGCCTCGTCCTCGCCACGCAGCCACTCGGACATCCGCGGTGTCAATGCCGCGACTTTGGCCGCGAACCGGTTGGTCTCGGCGCCCACCGCCAGCGGCTGAGGACGGTAGTTGAGCAGCCAGCGCCCGGCCCGGTCCACCAGCCGCCGCAGATCCAGGGTCATCCGGTCGGTCACCGCAACCGAAACGCCGTCTTCCCCCGCCGCGCGGATCTGCCGCCAGAGGTCGCTGATCCGGAAGATCGCGTTGGCCGCGGCATAACTGCGCACGGCGTCCAGCGGGCCCACCCCGGCGTCCTCGCTGATGCGGTACACGTAGGTGATTCCGCTGGTGTCGATGACGTCGTTGACCAGCATGGTCGTGACGATCTCGCGGCGCAGTTCGTGCGACCGGATCTCCGCGGCGAACGGCTCACGTAACTTCTCGGGGAAGTACCACGGCAGCCGGGAGGCGAACGCCTCCTGATCGGGCAGCTCGCTTGCCAACAGGTCGGCCTTCAACGCAAGCTTGACGTGAGCCATCAGCGTGGCGAGTTCCGGTGAGGTCAAACCCATTCCGGCATCGGTGCGGCGGTGGATCTCCTTCTCCGACGGCAGCGCTTCGAGTTCACGGTTGAGGCCGCGGTCGGCGACGAAGGCCTTGATCATCCGCGAGTGCACCGGAAGCAGGCTTGCCGAGTTGGCGCGGCTGGTGCCCATCAGATCGTTCTGATCCTCGTTGTCCCTGAGCACCAGCCGGCCGACCTCGTCGGTCATCGACAGCAACAGTTCGGTGCGATCTTCGGGGCTGACCTTGCCCGCAGTGACCAGCGAGTCGATCAGGATCTTGATGTTGACCTCATGATCGGAGCAGTCGACCCCAGCCGAGTTGTCCAGCGCGTCGGTGTTGATGCGGCCACCGGCGAGGTCGAACTCGATACGCCCGAGCGCGGTCACACCGAGGTTGCCGCCCTCACCGACCACCTTGGCCCGCAACTGGTTTCCGTTCACCCGGACCGGGTCGTTCGCACGGTCGCCGACGTCGGCGTCGGATTCGGACTCGGCCTTGATGTAGGTGCCGATACCACCGTTGAACAACAGGTCGGCGGGCGCCTTCAAGATCGCCTTGATCAGGTTGGGCGGGGTCAGCTCATCGACGTCGTCGTCGATGCCCAGCGCGGCGCGGGCCTGCGAGCTGATCTGGATCGACTTGTGCTCCCTGCTGTAGACGCCGCCGCCCTCGCTGATCAGCGAGGAGTCGTAGTCCTCCCAGCTCGACCGCGGCAGGTCGAACAGACGCTTGCGCTCCTCCCACGAGCGCGCCGCGTCGGGATCGGGGTCGATGAAGATGTGACGGTGGTCGAAGGCAGCCAACAGGCGAATGTGCTTGGACAGCAACATGCCGTTGCCGAACACGTCGCCGCTCATGTCGCCGACACCGACGACGGTGAAGTCTTCGGACTGGGTGTCGACACCCATTTCGCGGAAGTGCCGCTTGACCGACTCCCACGCGCCTCTGGCGGTGATGCCCATGGCTTTGTGGTCGTACCCCACGGAACCGCCCGAGGCGAACGCGTCACCGAGCCAGAAGCCGTAGGACTTGGCGACCTCGTTGGCGATGTCGGAAAACGTCGCGGTGCCCTTGTCGGCGGCGACGACGAGATAGGCGTCGTCGCCGTCGCGGCGCACCACATCCGGCGGCGGAACCACCTGTCCGGACCCCTTGTCGACGTTGTCGGTCAGGTCGAGCAGACCGGCGATGAACAGCTTGTAACACGACACGCCCTCGGCGCGTTGCGCTTCGCGGTCGTCGGCGGCATCTCCGGTCGGTGTCGGCGGCTGCTTGACGACGAAACCGCCCTTGGCGCCGACAGGCACGATCACCGCGTTCTTGACAGCCTGCGCCTTGACCAACCCGAGGATTTCGGTGCGGAAGTCCTCGCGGCGGTCCGACCAGCGCAAGCCGCCGCGCGCGACGTAACCGAACCGCAGGTGCACACCCTCGACCCGCGGCGAGTACACGAAGATCTCGAACTTCGGTCGCGGCAGCGGTAATTCGTCGATCAATCCGGGATCGAGTTTGAACGACAACACGTCCTCGTACCGGGCCGACTCCTGCCGCCTGACGAAGTAGTTGGTGCGCAGCGTCGCCTGGATCATCGACGCGAACGCCCGCAGCACGCGGTCGGTGTCCAGGCTGACCAGTGCGTCGATGTCGGCACTCACCGCCGCCGCGGCCGCCTGGGCGTCACGACGTTTCGGTGCGTCCTCCTGCTCGTCCTCGAACGGACAGAACAGCGCCTCGAACAGTTCGACCAAGGAACGGGCGGTCTTGGCGTGGTCGTTGACGACGGCCTCGATGTGTGACTGGCTGTACGGAAAACCCGCCTGCCGCAGGTATTTCGCGTAGCTGCGCAGCACCGAGACCTGCTGCCAGTTCAGGCCGGCCCGCATCACCAGCTCGTTGAACCGGTCGGTCTCGGCGCGGCCCTGCCAGATCGCGGTCAGCGCGTCGGCGAAACGCGTGGCGGTTCCGGTTCGTTCGGATTCGGACTCGATGTGCGGGATCGACTTGTGCGGTGAGATTTTAAACTGGTAGATCCACACTACGAGCCCGTCGGGACGTTCGACGGTGAACGGTCGCTCTTCGAGAACCACCACGCCCATCGACTGCAGCATCGGCAGCAGATCGCTCAGCGACGCCGAGTGCCCGCCCAGATATAACGTGAGCTGCGCGGTGCCCTCCTCGAGATCGGTGAGCACCGGTTGGATCGAACCGTCCTGCAGGTCTTCGATGACCGCGATGTCGGCGATCGCGTCGAGCGGCGCGACCGCCTGCTTGTAGGCCTCGGAAAAGGCGGCGGAATAGTGTTGCGCCGTGCGCTGATTGATCGAACCCGTCTTCACCGCGCCGATCAACCGGTCGCCCCAGGTGCGCGCCGCTTCGGTGAGCAGATCCTGGATCCGCGACTCGTTGTTCGGGGATGTGTCGATGTCGCGGGCGGTGGTGCCGTCGGGCATTCGTACCGCGAAATGAACCACCGCCCATGGCGATTCGCTCACCCGCGCGGTGTACTCGATGCTGACACCGCCGAGTTCGCGCACGAGGATGTCCTGCATCTCCAACCGCACGGCGGTGGTGTAGCGGTCGCGCGGCAGGTACACCAGGCACGAGACGAACTGCGCGAGCGAATCGGCACGCATGAACAGCAACGTGCGCCGCCGGGACCCGAGGTCGACGACGGCCTTCACCATGTCCAGCACGTCCTGCGCCGACAGGGCGAACAATTCCGAGCGCGGGATGGTCTGGATGATGTCGAGCAGCAGTTGTCCGGGGTGGCTGGGGTCGTTGCGGGACAGCGACAGCGCTTCGGTCACCCTGCGCGAGATCAACGGGATCTCAAGCACGTTGGCGTTCATGGCCGCCACCGTGAACAAGCCGACGAAGCGGTGTTCGATGACGGTCGGTCCGTGTTGTTCGCGCACGACCGCGATGTGAGGGTAGGCGCCGTAACGCAGATAGCTC
This sequence comes from Mycobacterium sp. 852002-51152_SCH6134967, assembly GCF_001667105.1. Taxonomy (NCBI): domain Bacteria; kingdom Bacillati; phylum Actinomycetota; class Actinomycetes; order Mycobacteriales; family Mycobacteriaceae; genus Mycobacterium; species Mycobacterium sp. 852002-51152_SCH6134967. The sequence goes on from NZ_LZIK01000006.1 coordinate 41,315, forward strand.
GGAATGGTGGCCTGCGCCAACACGAGAAGGTCGTCGTCGTCGTCGGTCAGCGGCGGCAGCACGTCGTGGCGCAGCCGAAGCGCCCCCAGCCGGCTGGACGGATCGACCGACGACCGGCCGTCCTGTATCGAACACCGCTGGTAGCCCAGCAGCACGAAATGTCCGTCGGCCAGCCATCGCAACAGAGCGGCGACGTCCTCGCGGTCGGGTCCGCGGAACCTGCCGCCGGTGTCGGTGGCCACGTCGTGCGCCAACCGGCGCAGCGTCGACGACAGCTCGTCAGAATCGAGCGCGACGTGACGTGCATCGGCGAGCACGCTCGGGAGCATCTGCGCCACCTGAGCCAGCGCTTTGGGGTCGACGGTCGCCGCGAGCTGGACGTGGATCCAGGCCTCGAACACCCCGTCGCGGGACCCGCCGGCTTCAGTGGCCGGCGCGATGTCGAGGAGTTCGCCTGCGCGCGCACGGTGTACCCGCAGCACCGGGTTCATGATCGCGGTGTAGGCGACGCCGAAGCGGTGCAGCAGCACCGTGACCGAGTCCATCACCATCGCGGAGTTGTCGGTGACGATCTGCAGCGCGGGCCCGAACCCGGCCGGGTCGTCGGCGCGGTACACCTCGACGCGGGTATCGCCGTAGGGGCGGAAGCGACCGAGCCGGTGATGCGCGGCGATGAGGCTCGGCGTGACGACCTGATGCGCCGTCGCCGTCACCGGCATGGTGACCGTGGAATCGGCGGCGGGCGCGTCGGCGTGCGGACCCCGATAGGTCTCCAGATAGGCCCGCGCGAGCCGCCCCATGGTCTGGTCGTCAAGTCCAGGAGAGTGGTTGGCCCCGGTGACGCCGACCCCGGCGCCCGCTGATCTCCCGACGTCTCCCGGATTCACCGACATGCGACGCTCCTGAACTGTAGGCGCGGACCTCCGCCGTTGGATGTCACCACCAGCCCCGATGAGCGAAGCGGCTCCGCGGTCCGCAGAAGTCGACCCTAGTAGCCCGCGCGCGGGCTTTGCGGGTACCCCGCCGGATCTAGTCGCGGGTGAGCTTTCGGTGCGTCACGCGGTGCGGGCGGGCGGCCTCTGCGCCGAGCCGTTCGACCTTGTTCTCCTCGTAGGCACCGAAGTTGCCCTCGAACCAGAACCACTTGGCCTCGTTGTCCTCGTCGCCCTCCCACGCCAGGATGTGGGTACACGTGCGGTCCAGGAACCACCGGTCGTGGGAGATCACGACCGCGCAGCCGGGGAAGCTCTCGAGCGCGTTCTCCAGCGATGACAGCGTTTCGACGTCCAGGTCGTTGGTCGGCTCGTCGAGCAGGATCAGGTTGCCGCCCTCCTTGAGGGTCAACGCGAGGTTGAGCCGGTTGCGTTCACCGCCGGACAGCACACCGGCCGGCTTCTGCTGGTCCGGCCCCTTGAAGCCGAACGCGGAGACGTAAGCCCGCGAGGGGATTTCGTTCTGGCCGACCTCGATGTAATCCAGCCCGTCGGAGACGACCTCCCACACCGTCTTCTTCGGGTCGATGCCCGCACGGCTCTGGTCGACGTAGCTCAACTTGACCGTCTCGCCGACCTTGACCGTGCCGCTGTCGGGCTGCTCGAGGCCCACGATGGTCTTGAACAGCGTCGTCTTACCGACACCGTTGGGACCGATGACCCCGACGATGCCGTTACGCGGCAGCGTGAACGACAGGTCCTTGATCAGGGTGCGGCCGTCGAAGCCCTTGTCGAGGTGCTCCACCTCGACGACGACGTTGCCCAGCCGTGGCGGCGTCGGAATCTGGATCTCCTCGAAGTCGAGCTTGCGAGTCTTCTCCGCCTCGGCGGCCATCTCCTCGTAGCGCTGCAGGCGGGCCTTGCTCTTGGCCTGCCGCGCCTTGGCGCCCGACCGAACCCAGGCGAGCTCGTCTTGGAGACGCTTCTGCAATTTGGCGTCCTTGCGTCCCTGCACGGCGACGCGCTCGGCCTTCTTCTCCAGATACGTCGAGTAGTTGCCCTCGTACGGATACGCCCGTCCGCGGTCGAGTTCGAGGATCCACTCGGCCACGTTGTCCAGGAAGTACCGGTCGTGCGTGACGGCGAGGATCGCGCCCTTGTACTCGGCGAGGTGCTGTTCGAGCCACTGCACGCTCTCGGCGTCCAGGTGGTTGGTGGGCTCATCGAGAAGCAGCAGGTCGGGCTTGGACAGCAGAAGCTTGCACAACGCGACCCGGCGGCGCTCGCCTCCGGACAGATGGGTGACCGGCTCGTCGGGCGGCGGGCAGCGCAACGCGTCCATCGCCTGCTCGAGCTGGGAGTCGATGTCCCAGGCGTCGGCGGCGTCGAGCTCCTCCTGCAGCCGGCCCATCTCCTCCATCAGCTCATCGGAGTAGTCGGTGGCCATCAGCTCGGCAACCTCGTTGTAGCGGTTCAGCTTCTCCTTGATCGCCACGCCCTCTTCGACGTTCTCGCGGACGGTCTTGTCCTCGTTGAGCGGCGGTTCCTGCTGCAGGATGCCCACAGTCGCTCCGGGCTGCAGGAACGCGTCGCCGTTGTTGGGCTGGTCCAGCCCGGCCATGATCCGCAAGACGCTCGACTTGCCGGCCCCGTTGGGACCGACGACGCCGATCTTCGCGCCCGGAAGGAAGTTCAGGCTGACGTCGTCGAGGATGACCTTGTCGCCGTGCGCCTTGCGGACCTTCCGCATCGAATAGATGAATTCGGCCATGCCGTGGGATGCCTTTCAAAAGTTGCGAGTCTCTCGGGTGATGCTCGCGGACCATCGTAGGCGTGGCCCCGCCGGCGCAGCCGAGTGAGCTACTCGAGGTCCTGCGCCGGCGGCGTCCCCGCGCTACGCGGTCAGGGGCAGCGCCGTGTCGGGCTGCTCCGTGTCGTCGTCATCACCGGTGTCTTCGGAGTGGTTTTCCGGGTCGGTGAACCGCTGTTCGGACTGCTGCCGCCCTCGGTCGATGCGTGCCGTGCACCGGGCCAGATCCGGCCCGACCGATGTGGCCCGCACTTCGACCGACGAGCGTCGGTTGCCGTCCCGGTCATCGTATTCGCTTGTGTAAACGTGTCCGACGACGATGACGGGGTCGCCCTTGACCAGCGCCGCGCTGGGCCCGGCAACCACCCTCCCCCAGCAATTCACCGTCACGAACAACGAGTTTCCGGGCTCCCATGTTCCCTCGGCCGTGCGGCGGCGCGAGTTGCTCGCGACCCGGAACCGGACCATCTCCTGATCCCCCACCCGCCGATGGATCGGGTCGGTGACGATGTTGCCGACGATGGTGAACGGTGTCTCGAACATTACGATCTCCTGTTTCTTTGCGTTTGCTTGCCGATCGCCTTGTGGCGTCTCGGTGACACCGCTATTGAGCGCCGCGGCGCCGACACCGGGACTCGGCACGCTCCGTCGCCGGGCGGCCCTGTGGATGAATTCGTCGTTGTGGATGGTGCGTTCGTTGTCGCCAGACCGACGTTTTGGCTGGTTTACTCACCCGCGATCGACCATTGCGTCGGTTTCGAGGCGTCCCCGGAACCTACGGGCGCCAGCCCCGCGACAGCAGGGCGTTTCGCGCCTGCTCGACGATGTCGACCCCGCGGTCCTCTTTGATGACGTGGATGACGTGCCAGCCGAGCCGCTGCAGTACGCGATTGACCTGAACGTCGAGCACGTACTGTCGCCGGCTGGTGAGGTGTTGTTCTCCGTCGTACTCCGCGCCGACTTTGAAGTCCTCCCAACACATGTCGATGCGCCGGACGTAGCGGTCCCACTCGTCACGGACGACGAATTGTGTGGCGGGGCCAGGTAGGCCGGCATCGATGAACAGCAGCCGCAGCCACGTTTCCCTCGGCGACTCGGCGCCACCGTCGACGAGCGGCAGCGCCGCCCGTAGCCGGCGCAGACCACGCACACCGCGATGACGTTTCGCCAGTAGCGCGACGTCCTCGGTGGCGAACGGGCACGCATTCATCAACGCGTCCAGGCGTGCGACAGCCCGGGTCACGAGGCTGATGGCGGCCCAGGTCGAACGCGGTCCGGGCCGGCGTGGTCACCCGGATGCCCGCGACCGAGGTGACCTCGTCCTCGTCCAGGGTCTCGTCGCGCACGATCAGCCCGCGCTGGCGCCGGACCGCCGCGACCAATTCGATGGGAACGTCGTCCACGACCCATTTCGCCCCGTGCATCGCGGAGGCGGCTACCCCGGCGATCACCGCCGAAGGCGAGGCGCAGGATACGCCGGCGATCCTCTCGCGGAGCGACACCTCGTGGCCTCGCGGGATGTAGACGCCGCGGTACAGCGGCCGATAGTGACTGCGCAGGCGTGCCCTCGTGAGGTGGCCGGCGGCCACGGCGTCACGGCCGACGAACGGAATCTCCACACTGGTGGGACGCAGACGGCCGCCGGTCTGGCTCCCACCGTTCCCGAAACCGACGCAATGGTCGATTCGCGGGCCGGAAACCAGCCAAAGCGTCGGTCTGGGCGCCAGCTCGCCGGATCTCAGCGCGACGAGGCGTCGCGGCGGGCGAGCTCGGCGAGCATCGCGTTGTAGGCGACGAGCTCCGCGTCGTCGTCGCGGTCGGCGGCCCGGTCGATTCGTTTGGCCGTGCGCTGGTCGCTGCGCGTCCACTGGATCAGCAGCGCGAGCATCACCACCACGAGCGGGACCTCACCAGCGGCCCAGGCGATTCCACCGCCGGTGCGCTGATCGGCGAGCAAGTCGGTGTGCCAGCTCAACTGCAGTGACCGGTAGAACGGCTCGCCCAGCACGGTCTTGGTGCCCATCAGCACCACACCGAAGAACGCGTGCAACGGCAGCGACGCGAACACCATCGCGACCTTGCCCAGGTGAGGAATCTGGCGCGGTGCCGGATCGATGCCGATCGTGACCCAATAGAAGAGGTATCCGCTGAGCAGGAAGTGCAGATTCATCAGCACATGTGCGCCGTGCTTGTCGACCGCCGCGTCGAACAGCCCGCCGAAGTAGAGCCCATAGAAACCGGCGACGAAGATGACCGTCGCGATGATCGGCTGGGTCAGGAATCGCGACACCCGCGAGTGCAACGCGGCCAGCAGCCACTCCCTCGGACCCGGCGGCTCGCCGCGTCCCGCCGTCGGCAGCGCCCGCAGGGCCAGCGTCATCGGCGCGCCGAGCACCAGCAGGATCGGCACCAGCATCGACAGCGTCATGTGGGCGATCATGTGCATCGAGAACATGGCGGGCATGTAGCGGCCCAGCCCCGACGACGTCGCGATCAGCAGCGACGCGCAGCCGCACAGCCAACCCAGCGTCCGTCCGACCGGCCACGCGTCACCCCGACGGCGAAGCCGACGCACACCGAGCAGGTAGACCACCGCGAAGACGATCGCGGCGGTGCCGAAGATCAGGTCGAAACGCCAGTCGAGCAGGATCCGCTCGAAAGTGGGCGGGCCTGCGAGGTCGTATCCGATCGCCACCTCGACCGGGCTGGGCTGTTCGACCAGCGGCGGTGGAGGAGTGCGACCGAGCCCGACCGCGATGCCGAACGTCGCCCCGAACAGCAGCGCCTCGAGCAGCGCCAGACGCACCAGCGGACCGCGTGCGTCCGGGTCGTCCTGCAACGCGGCCACCGCGGAGCGGCGTTGCCACCAGCCGATCACCGCGAGCAGGGACAGTGCGCAGATCTTCGCGACGATCAACCAGCCGTACTCGGTGCGCACCAGGTCGGCCGGTTCGACGCGCACGAGCGCGTTGATCACGCCGCTGACGGCCATGACGACGAAGCACCAGAACGCGAGCGCCGAGAACCGGCGGGCGGCGAGGTCGGCGTGCTTACCGCGCCGCATCGCATGTACCAGCAGGGCGAGCAGCCCGCCCGCCCACAGCGCAGCGGCACCCAGGTGAAACAACAGGCTGTTGGTGGCCATGTCGTGGGCGCCGCCGGTGGACGAATGCCCGGCCAACCCGAGCGGGATCAGCGTCGTCAACGCCCCGCCCAGCAGGACCGGCGTCCAGGACCAGCGCAGCACCGGCAGGCTGGCGACCGTGACGGCGGCGGCCAGGAACGCCGTCCACCGCCACGCGCTGGCCATGTCGACGAGGTCGGCCGCCGACCAGACGGCCACCGGGTCGAGAGTCTCGCTCAGTGGCTGACCGGAGACGTCGGAGACCGTCAGCGGAACCATCAGCGCCGCGCACACCGTCCACGCCGCGGACGCGCCGGTGCCCAGGCGCAGCGCGCGGTACCCGCCGGCGTCGAGCACGCCGTTGGTTTGAGGCGGCGTCAGGAACGCGGCGAACAGGAAGGACCCGACGGCGATGACCGCCGCGATCTCGCCTGCGGCCCGAACGAACGGCAGTCCGTAGGTCGTGATCGGCCCGGGATCCGGCAGGCCGGTCGCACTCAGCGCGTCGGCCAGCGACAGAGCGCCGATGCCCGCGGCGATCGTCCCCGCCAGGACGGCGACCCCGACCAGCACCGGCCATACCGCGCTGGTGCGCACGCCCGATGCCGTCGTCGTCATCCCACCAGCGTATGGCGCGGCTCAGCCGCTAGGGGAATCGCCGAGCGTACGGTTGCTCACGCCGCTGCTCGCTTGGGTTCAAGTCGCGAAACACGTACCCAATCGTGCGCTCGGCGGACTCAGGAGGCTTGGCGCGCCTCACGGCGCGCGATCTCACGCGCGATGAACTGCTCGCGGGCGATCTGCTCGACCTTGTCCATATCGCGCAGGATGGCCCGCAGTTCGTCCCGGAACGCGGTGCGGCGCTCGTGCAGGTCGGCGGCGGGTTCGAGCAGGTCCTGGTCGGCGGCGACCTGGCGGGCGGTCGCGAACAGCAACGCCGACACCGCTTCGTTGCTGCGCACCCGGCTCTGCGCGACGTACTGGTTGCCCAGTCCGAGCGCCTTCTTCGTCAGGTCCTTCTCGTCGATCTCGGCAGGCGCGTCGAGCAGCGCATCGGCGACGATTTGGTACGCCTCGAAGAAGGGTCGCAGCATGGCGCCCGCCAACAGCGGCGACTTGGTCCGCAGTAATTCCTCGACCCGCTGTTCGCCGCCGGTCACCTGCTCCTCCCAGCCGCTCTGCCAGGACAGCTCCTCGGCGACGTGCTCGCGGAACGCCGCCGAATCGGCGAAGTAGAAGTCGAACTTGAGCAGATCGCGCAGCCGCATCACCTGCGACCAGAACGCCTCCAGCCGGTCGGACCCCGCGCGGCCGGCGTGCACCAGCGCCAACTCGACCAACGAGGTCTCGAGGAACGCGTCGATGAGGGTGTTGCGGTAGAACGCCGCTTCGTGTTCGTCCTCTGCAGCGATCCGCCAGACGGGCTCGCGCCCGCCCTCGACGCAGGTGACGGGGTGGCGGTTGGACAGCGCGTCGAGCGCGGCCCGCACACCTTCTGGGGTGCGTAACCGCAACGCGCTGTTGGTCATCGGGGTCTGCTTACGCTCGAGGTAGTCCAGCGACGGCTGCAGCGTGTGATGAATCTGGCTCAGCGTCAACGCGATTCCGCGCGTGGTAAGCAACAGCGCCGACACCAGCGCCGAGGCGTTGACCGGAGTAGCCCGCAGGATCCGCCACGACACTTCGAACGCCATCTTCTGCAGGGCAAGGCGTTTGGCGCTCTCATCGGTGGTCATCGGCCCGTGCGGCGCACCGAGGTACTCGCGCATGGAGACGGCCTCGGGAAAGCGGACGTAGATCTTGCCGTAGTTGCGCTCGCCCTGGGCCTTGATGAAGTTGTACATCCACGACAGGCTTTCGGGCGTCTTCTCGCCGCCGCGGGCGTAGGCGGCGTATTCGGACGTCTCGTGCAGCTGGTCGAAGCTGATCGACACGGGCTGCAGCAGGATGTCCTCGCTGCGGGCGTCGAGGTACGCGTCGGCCACGTAGGCGAGCAGGCCCAGCTTGGGCGGCAACATCTTTCCGGTCCGCGACCGGGTGCCCTCGATCGACCAGCTGAGGTTGAATCGCTTCTCGACGATGTAGCCGACGAACTGCCGCAGCACGTACTTGTAGAGCGGGTCGTCGAGCTTGCGACGCAGGAAGATGACGCCCGAATGGCGCATCAACGGCCCCATGAAGCCGAACGAGAGGTTGATGCCCGCGAAGGTGTGCACCGGCGGTAACCGGTTCTCCTGCATCGCCACCGGAACGATCACGCCGTCGAGGTAGGACCGGTGCGAGAACAACAGCACGGCCGGATGGTTCTCCAGGTTGCGCCGCATCAACTCGACTTCGTCGCGGTCGTAGTCGATGTTGGGATCGAAGCCGCGGCTGAAGATCGCGCGCCCCAACGACGGAATCAGATCGACGGAGAACCGGCTCCACCCCGTGGAGAGTTCGTCGAGCATCTCTCCCGCGGTCTCCAGGTCCGCACCCGGAATCTTGGACAGGCCTTCGCGGAAACGCGCCGACGCCAACAACTCCGGCTTGATGAGCCGTGGTGACTTGTATTCCGGCCCCAGCAGCCGCAGTTCGACCCGCTCGATCGCCAGGATCGCGCGGCGGATCACGAAACGCGCGAATTCCCGGGGGTTTTCGGCGACGGTGGTGTCGGCCCATTGCTGACGCAGTTCGGAGACCTTCGCCGGTTCACCGGCGACGACGCGGGCTCGCGTCCGGTCGCGGCGCAGGATGCGGCGCTGCAGGATCTCGGGCGGACGGTAGGTGTCGCGGCCCGAGAGCAGCGCCACCACCTTGGATCGGGTGGGCAGGCCGCCTGGCACCCAGAACACGCGCACAGGCACCACGGAGCGGTCTTCTCCCGCTTCGAGTTCGGACACCAGCGAAGCCAGCACACCGGCAGGCGGGTCCTCGTACGGCAACAGCAGGACGTCGATCTTGGCCTCGGGGTTCTCGCGCCGTTGCCGCTCGAGCCAGTCGTCGAGCAGATCACGTTCGGCCGCGGAGGAAGCCGACGCCAGCACCAGCGCGTCACCGGTGGGCGTGAAGGGCGTGTACTGGTCGACGGACGGCTTCACGGACGCCCCCTCCCCGCGGATTTCGGTGCCGACTTCTTGGCGGCCGGCGCATTACGCACCGACTTCGTCGCGGTCTTGGCCTCGGACTTGGTCGCCTTCTTCGCCGCCTTCTTCGCCGCCGACTTCTTGGCGGGGGTGTTCTTCGGCCGTACATTGCGGTCGTAGAGCTCGGAAAGAGACGACTCGTCGTGCGGCCAGTTCGCCAACGTGTCGAGGTAGAGCTGGCGCACCTCGGCGATGCGCTCCCCGAGATTGTCGTGCGTCCAGTCGTCGACCGGGATCGGCGGATAGACCACGACGTCGACCTTGCCGGGGTTGAAGGTGCTCGAATCGCGCGCCGCGATCACTTCGGCGTTGCGAATGACGATGGGCACCACCGGAATACCGGCCGACATGGCGATCCGGAACGGCCCCTTCTTGAATGGCCCCACCTCGGTTGTGTCCAGCCGGGTGCCCTCCGGCGCGATCAGGATCGACAGCCCCTTGCCCGCGAGTTCCTCGACCTTCTTGAGCCCCTCGACCGCCTTCTGCGGGTCCTCGCGGTCGATGAACGCGGCGTCCATGATCTTGCCGAGGGTGCCGACGATCGGATCCTTCTCCAATTCCTTCTTGCCCACCGACGTGAAGTTGGTGTCCACCAAGTGGCCTGCGATCAACGGGTCGGCCTGGTTGCGGTGATTGAACAGGAACACCGCGGGACGCTTCTTGGTCAGGTTCTCCTTGCCCAACACGTTGATGTTGATGCCAAGGGTGCTCATCAGCGCTCGGCCGAAGGCCGCGGTGAAGAAGTTGACCCCGTTGCGCTTGCTTCGCGTCAACAGCCCCAGGCCGAGCGCCCCTGCCGCGATGGGTCCCATGGTGGCGATACCCGCCGCCGTGCGCAGTTGCGAGACCGGGCTCGCGCCACTGCGACTGCTGAAGCGCAGCACCGGCCAGCCCCGCTTCGCGGCGACCGCGGCGAGTTTGCCTCCCGGATTCGTCGGGCGCGGGTTTCCCACCAGATACATCAGCGCGACGTCCTCGTCGCCGTCGGCGTAGAAGTAGCTCTTCGACAGGTCGACACCGTGCTCGGCGGCGAACTTCTGCACCGCCCTGGCCTTGCCCGGCCCCCAGATGATCGGGCGCGTCACCTCGCCGGTGAGCAATCCGTGTTCGTCGATCTCGAACTTGTTGCTCAACACATTCGAGATGCCGAGGAAGCGGGCGACGGGCTCGACCTGCACCGTCAGCGCCGAGGAGCTGAGGACGACGGTGTGGCCGCGGGCCATGTGCGCGCGCACCAACTCGCGCATCTCGGGATAGATCCGGCCGACGATCTTCTGGACGAACAACCGCTCGGCGAGTTCGTCGACGTCCTCGAGCGAATTGCCGCGCAGCATGCGCGCACCCTTGCCGATCAGGTCCTCGAACTCCGACCGCCCCAGTTGGTGGTTGAGGCCGGCCTGAACCATGCCGATGAACTCGCCCATCGACATCTGGCGACGACGAAACCGGTCCTGCGTCATCACGACGCCGGTGAAGCCGGCGACCAGGGTGCCGTCGAGATCGAAGAACGCACCGACTTCGGGTCCCTGCGGGCTGGCCTGGATCTCGGCGACCGAACCCGGCAGCCGCATGGTGCGCCGGGCACTCTGGTCGTTTGGCGAAGTCATTGCGCTGCACTCCCATTCGACGACGAGACAGTGGAAGGGGCCGGGTCGACGGTGAACGAGGCGGGTTCGGCTCGACCGTCGCCGCCCAGGGCGAGGACCTCGTCGAAACCCGACAGCAGGCAGCGCGCCCACAACTCCTGGTCGGTGATCGCCGCGCGGTCGTAGCGGGTGGTGATCGTGCAGTACCCGGAGCGCGAGATCAGCACCACCATCATCGCCACGCCCGGTAGCGGGCCAAGTCCGTACTGGCGCAGGACTTTTGCGCCCGCGATGTAGGTGTCCCCCGCGTACACCGGGACATTGCTGGCCTGGACGTCGGAGTTCACGATCGAGCCGGCCATCGTCTCGAGGGCGGTGTCGGGCAGCAGCCCGACCAACGGAGCGATGGCGCTGACCATGTCGATCGCGCGTTCCTCGCGCTTGGTGGTCATCTGCGAGCGGATGTTGCGGATGCGGATCTCGGGGTCCGTCAGGCCGATCGGCGCGGCGAGGTTCAGACCCGCGAACCGGTTTCCGCCCGCCGGGTCCGCATCCGAGCGGAGGTTGACCGGAACGGCCATCGGCAGCGTGTCGAGCGGTACGCCCTTGGCTTCGTGGTAGAGCCGCAGCGCACCGCACAAACCCGCCAGATACGCGTCGTTGATCGAACCGCCGGCCGCCTTGGCGGCCCGGTGCAGGATGCCGAACTCGATGTCGATGGCTTCGCTGCGCGACGACAGGCTGCGTCGCCGCAGCACCGGCGACGGATCGGCGACCGGACCGATCACGCGCGCACCCGACATGGCGTATCCGACAGCGCCGCCGAGCCGGGAGATCGGGTCGCGGATCACCTCCCCTGCAACGTGCGCGGCGCCGAACAACGCTCCGCGCACGCGACCCGCGATGGTGCCGGGCAGCCGGACGAGCCCTTGGCGCATCAGGTCGTTGGGCGACAAATCCTGCGGGATGGGAAGGGGCGGCAGCGGCTGCGGCGACGGGTCGCGCTCGAGGTCATAGAGATTGGCGAACATCTCGACTCCGCCGACCCCGTCGGTGACCGCATGGCTGAGGTGAACGACCATCGCGGCGCGGTCGTCGGCGAGCCCCTCGACCAGCGTTGCCGTCCACAGCGGCCGGGAGATGTCGAGCGGCGACTGCGCGGCCACCTCGGCGAGGTCGAGCACCTGACGGAACGTGCCGGGGTGCGGGGCGCGCACCCGACGGAGGTGGAAGTCGAGGTTGAAGTCGGGGTCCACCACCCACCTCGGCGCCACGGTCGGCAGCGTCGGCATCACGACCTTCTGCCGCAGCCGCAGAACCTTGCGCGAGGCGGCGTCGAACTTGGCGCGGAACGTATCCCACTCCGGCGCGCAATCCAGAAGCTCGACGGTCATGATCCCCGAGCGGGTACGCGGATTGGCCTCGCCGCGGTGCAGGATCTGGTCGAGTGGGCTGAGTTCCTCAGGAAGTCCCGCCGCGTCGAGTTCCGGCACGTCGCTCATGGGCCGTCGCGTCCTCCTGCTCGTGATCGTGTGGCCACCACGCTAGTCGGCGGTGCGAGGCGGCGAGGCGGCTTTAATCCGTGAGCCTGCAGGCCCTGGCGATAGACTCTCGTGGCGTTGCCCCCGTAGCTCAGCGGATAGAGCAGCCGCCTTCTAAGCGGCTGGTCGCAGGTTCGATCCCTGCCGGGGGCGCTCATCGCCGGATTTCGGTCCGGACATACTTGACCCGATGCCGACCAACGACCTCGAGCACCGGCTGAGCCCGCTGCCGGACACGGGATACGTCTATCGCACAGCGTGGCGGGTGGCCACGGGCGACATTGACGGCGACCTGCACCTGCGCCTCGACGGCGTTGCGCGCTACATCCAGGAGGTCGGGGCCGAGAACCTCGTCGACGCCGGCGAGGCCGACGACCACCCCCATTGGCTCGTCCAACGCACGGTCATCGATGTGATCGAGCCGATCGAGTTCCCCAACGAGATCTCGTTCAGCCGATGGTGCTCTGCACTGTCCACCCGGTGGTGCACGATGCGCGTCGACCTGGTGGGCAGCGACGGCGGCCGCATCGAGACCGAGGGCTTCTGGATCGCCATCAACAGCAAGACCCTTACGCCCCAGCGCGCCTCGGACACCCTGATCGCCCGGTTCGCCACCACCACCGACGAGCTCCGGCTGAAGTGGCGGCCCTGGCTGACCAACCTTGACGACGCCGACGAGGTGGTGCCGTTCCCGCTGCGTCGCACCGACATCGACATCTTCGAGCACGTCACCAACACCGCTTACTGGCATGCCATCCACGAGGTGATGGCGCACGTCCCCGACGTCTGCCGCGCCCCCTACCGAGCGGTGGTCGAATACCGCAGGCCGATTCGCTACGGCGAGGACGTCACCATTCGCTGGGCGCGGCGCGGCGACAGCGTGCAGATCGCGTTGACCGTCGACGACGACGTCCGCGCCGCCGCTCTGATCGCCAAGCTGTAACCCTTCGCGTACTATCACGCCAAGCGTTGATGTTTGCTGCGCATGGGGTGGGAGGGCGAAGGTTGGCCGCTTCGGGCAAAAGGTGGACGCGGTTGGCGACGGGCGTGGCCGCCGCGGGGGTCGCTACCTGTGTCGTCGGCCTCGCGGCCACCCAGCCGGCCTCCATTGCCTCGACGGTGGTCGATCTGACCGCCCTCATCGTCGTGGGCAGCTCGACGAACCCGACTGGGGCGGGCGTGGCGGAGTTCTTCGGCGGGAAGTTCGACACTCCCCGGTACACGGACTACCACGGCGGCGGCGACGTCGTCTACGTCGACTTCCGCACCGGTCCTGGCGGCATCGAGCAGGCCCTGCGCGACCACGCCGGCGAACACAACGCGGTATTGGCGTCCGGCTGGGGCGCGGCGAACGCCAGTTTGCTGCTCCTGCGGAATCGGACGGATCTGAAGGACACCGTCTTCATCCTCGACAACGACGTGGCGCGGCCCGACGGCGGCTTCGGCACCCGATATCCGTGGTTCGCGCTGATCGGGGTGAACCCGATCCCGACCCCGAGCAACGTGCCCGCGCTGCGCGTCGTCAACACCGGCTACGAGTACGACTACAACTCCAACGCCCCGGCCGACGTGCTGAACCCCGTCGCCGCGGTCAACTCTCTGGTCGGCTACCTCTACACCCGGCTCAACCAGTCCGAGCGCGAACTCCCGGTGGACGCCGAGGGCCAGCCCACCGTTCACTGCGACGCCAACACCTGCGCGATCCTCGCGACCGGGGGCGTCCTGGACTGTCCGGACGCGCAGTGCAGCGCTCCCCCCGGCGACCGGATCACGGCCTATGTGACCGAGAGGGGCAACACCACCTACGTCACCTACACCGCCGAAGAGCTTCCACTGACCCGGCTGATCCGCGACGTCTTCGGCGACCAGCTCGCCGAGCTCACCGGGCCGGTGCTGAAGCTGGCCGTCGACTCGGCCTACTACGGCGGCAATCCGATCCCCCGGGATCCGAGCGCCTACCGCCCGGCCCGGATCGCTCCCCCGCCCGACGAGTTGTTGGCCACGGCGGTGAAGGTCCCCGGCGCGATCCTGCAGGGTCTTTCGGCGGCGTCCTCGCCGCGGCCGACAGTGCAACCCGAAACGGCGGTCGAGCAGGAGACGACGGTGGACCCGGAGCCGACGGTCGAACCGGAGACGACGCAACGGCGGACCGACTCCAACACTCTGGCCAACGCGCAGACGACTCGACCGACCGGCGCGGGCGACCCGGATACCGCGCAGAAGCGCCGACCACAGCTCAACGTGCTGCGCGACAGCGTGCGAGCCCTGCCGGGCAAGCTCCGCGACAGCTTCGGCCCGAAACGCGTTCAGCGGCATGATGATTCCGCTGTCACCGGCCCGGCGCTCGGCACCGCAGACGATGCTGAAAACGACGCCGCGGGCGGCAACGCCGGTGCACCCGGTGAGGGCGCGAAGGCGGGGGCCGACGCCGCCGCCTGACGGCCCTGGTCCACCGGTCGGGCGATATCTCCCTGGTGGCAGTGCCCGGTCGATAGACTCAGCGGCGTGAACTCGAGGCGCGGGATCGCCGCCGCGGTGTGGGCAGGCGCGATGGCCATCGCGCTTGCCCTGCCCGCGTATGCCGCGCCCCCGCCCAGCTACGGCAGCAACGGCGTCTTCAACGTCACCACGAACCCGCGACCGGGCTGGACCACGGCCTCCATCGAACCCGGCCGCTACCGGGTGGACCAGGCGCCCAGCATGTTTCCGTACCAGAGCGCACCGGGCTTCTGGTACCGCTGCCATGGCTTCCCTTGCAGCCCCAGCTATCCCGGAAACCTGATCGCCTCGGGCGGCGCGATCCGCGACGTCCCGACCTTCGTCGACATCCTGCCCAGCGATGTCGCGGTGGCCCTGCACAACGTCACGCTCACCGTCGCCAACTGACGGCGCACGCGGGTCACTAGGCTGAGCCGGTGACTGATCCGGTACTGATCCACATCGAGGACCGCGTCGCCGTCCTCACCGTCAACGACCCGGAGCGCCGCAACGCGGTCACGTTCGAGATGTCCGCTGCGCTGCGCGAAGCCGTGGACGCGGCCGAGGCCAACCCGGATGTGCACGCGGTCATCGTCACCGGCGCGGGCAAGGCGTTCTGCGCGGGCGCGGACCTCAGCGCGCTCGGTTCGGCGACCGAGGACGGGCTGCGCAAGATCTACGACGGCTTCCTCGCCGTCGCCAACTGCGCGCTGCCCACCATCGCAGCGGTGAACGGCGCCGCCGTCGGCGCCGGGCTGAACCTGGCCCTTGCGGCCGACGTGCGGATCGCCGGGCCGGCCGCCCTGTTCGACCCGCGCTTTCAGAAGTTGGGCATCCATCCCGGCGGCGGCGCGACCTGGATGCTGCAGCGAGCGGTCGGTCCGCAGGCCGCTCGCGCGTCGCTGCTGTTCGGCATGCGGTTCGACGCCGAAGCCGCGGTCCGCTACGGCCTGGCGCTCGAGGTCGCCGACGACGCCGTGACCGCCGCGAAGGAGCTGGCCAACGGACCGGCCGGGGCGCCGCGGGAGGTGGTGCTCGCGACCAAGGCGTCGATGCGGGCGACGGCCAACCCCGGCGTCGTCGACGTCGAGCAGCACCGCATCGCGGTCGACACCGAACTCGGCCCGCAGGCCACCTCGATCCTGTCCCCCGAGTTCCAGCAGCGGCTGGCGGCCGCACAACGCAAATGAGTCACACGCGGTCGACGTAGAACCAGCGGCCCGCGCGGCGCTCGAACCGGCTGCGTTCACGCATCGACCCTGGCCGGCCCGAGTGAATGTAGCGGGCCGTGAACTCGACCTGGCCGTGCTGGTCGGCTTGGCTGCCCGCGACCACATCGCTGATTTCGAGCCCGGTCCACGCTATCTCGCGGTCGAGTGAGACGTCGGGTGGCCGCGTCCGCGGGTGCCACGTCGTAAAGAGGTAGTCCGCAACACCTTTGGCGAACGCGCTGTAGCGCGAACGCATCAGCTCCTCGGCCGTCGCCGCGACGCGCGCACCGTCGTGCAGCGCTTCGCAGCATGCGGAATACCCGTTCCCGCTGCCGCACGGACACTCATCGTCTTGCACCATGGCAGAGATCATGCCCGCTACAGATCGAGTAGCGCTGTCTCCGGTGCTTCGATCAGATCGCGCAGTTCGCACAGGAACGTCGCCACCTGCGCACCGTCGGCGATGCGGTGGTCGAACGCGCAGGTGAGGTTCATCGTCGGGCGCGCGACGACGGCGTCGTCGACCACGACGGCACGCGGTTTGAGCGAGCCGACGCCGAGGATGGCGGCTTCGGGGTAGTTGATGACGGGCACTCCGTCGTCGAGGCCGAGCGCGCCGAAGTTCGACACCGTGAACGTCGAGCCCTGCAGCTCGGTCGGTTTCAGCGTGCCCGCGCGTGCGTTGCGGATGAGCCGGGCCACCTCGGCCGCGAGTTGGCGGGTGGTCTTGAGGTGCGCATCGCTGACGACGGGCACCAACAGGCCGCGCGGCGCGGCGACACCGAACCCGAGGTGTACGGCCGAATGCAGGTGGATCTGAGCACCGCCGGTGGTGTCGACCCACGTGGCGTTCAGGTTGGGGTGGTGTCGCAGTGCGATGGTCAGCAGTCGCAGCGTGAGCACGAACGGCGTGATCGGCGCGTCCTCGTCGGCACGGTCGCGCAGCCCATCGCGCAGCCGCAGCAGGTTGGTCCCGTCCACCTGCACGGCGGTGTGTGCGTCGGGAATCTGCCTGCGCGACATGGTCATCCGCCGAGCCATCTCGGCGTGCACACCGCTCACCGTCACCATGTCGGGGCTGGGGGCGGACCGGCCCGCCGCGGCGAGCACGTCCTCGCGGGTGATGACACCGTCGGGGCCGGAGCCCGTCAGCGCCGCCAGATCCACGTTCAGCTCCGCGGCCAGCTTGCGCACCGGCGGCTTGGCGCGGACGCGGTGCGGCGGCGCCGTCGCTCGCCTGCTGTGGTCCATCGCCGCGTCGGCGCCGTAGCCGACGAGTACGGGTTTGCGCTTCTCTGCGGGCGGTTCGGCCTCGGTCGCGATGCGCACCAACGTCGCGCCGACCGCCAGCGTCTCGCCTTCGCCGCCGCCGAGTTCGACCACGCGGCCCGCGTACGGGCTGGGGATCTCGACCTCGGCCTTGTTGGTCTCGACGGTGCACAGCGTCTGGTTGAGTTCGACATCGTCGCCGACCGCGACGCTCCACTCTGTGATCGTCGCGTCCTCGAGTCCCTCGCCGAGGTCGGGCACCAAGAAGTCCATCACTGTCATGGCTGCTCCAACGTTCGTTCGACGCAGTCGAGCAGACGGTCGACCCCTGGCAACCACAACTTCTCGAGACGCGCAGGCGGATATGGGGTGTCGAACCCGGTCGCCCGCAGCACCGGGGCCTCCAGGTCGTAGAACAGCTCCTCTGCGATGCGTGCCGCCAGTTCGGCGCCGAAGCCCAGCGTGCGGGGTCCCTCGTGCATCACGACGACCCGGCCGGTGCGCCGCACCGACTCCGAAACCGCCTCGAAGTCCAGTGGATTGAGCGTACGCAGGTCGATCACCTCGAGGCTCCAGCCGTGGTGCTCGGCGGCGATGTCCGCCGCGCTCAGCGCCGTGGCTACCAGCGGACCGTAGGTGAGCACGGTGACGTCGGCGCCGGGGCGTCGAATCGCTGCCCGACCCAGAGGAAGACCGGGGGTCGAGGTGTCGGCGGGTTCGCGTGCCCAGTACCGGCGTTTGGGCTCGAGGTAGATGACCGGGTCGCGGCTGGTGATCGACTGCCGCAGCAGCCAATACGCATCCGATGGTGTCGAGGGCACGACGACCTTCAGGCCCGCGGTGTGTAGCCAGTGGGTCTCGGTCGACTCGGAATGGTGTTCGACCGCGCCGATTCCACCGAACGAGGGGATGCGGATCGTGACCGGCATGTCGATGTCGCCGCGTGTGCGCGTCCGGTATTTCGCCAAGTGGCTGACGATCTGGTCGAAGGCCGGGGCGGCGAAGCCGTCGAACTGGATCTCGGGCACCGGAATCAGGCCGCGAAGGGCCATGCCGATCGCGATTCCGACGATCGCCGATTCGGCCAGCGGCGTGTCGAAACACCGCTGGGCGCCGAAGGTTTCGGCCAGGCCCTCGGTGACCCGGAAGACACCGCCGAGGGTCGCGACGTCCTCGCCGAAAACCAGCACCCGGTCGTCGGAGGCCATCTCGTCGTGCAGTGCGCGGTTGATGGCCTGCGCCATGGTCAGAGTCGGTACGGCCGGCATCGCGGTCATCAGCGGCTCGGGAGGTTCGTCCTCGCCGAACATCGACGGACGCTCGATGATCTGCGTCATGTCACGCCTCCTTCGCGAGTTCGGCGGCGAGTTGCTCGCGTTGGGCGGCGAGGTCCGGCGTGATGTCGTGGTACACCGCGTCGAACACCGCGGTGACGTCGAAGTCCTCGGCCCCGACGACCGCGTCGCGGAGTTCGGCGCGCAGTCGTTTCGATCTGGCCCTGACCCGCTCCTCGAGCCGTTCGGTCCACACCCCGGTCGACTGCAGATACGTTCGGAAGCGCGCGATCGGGTCGCGGGCCGCCCACTGCTGCACCTCTTCGGGGCTGCGGTACCGGTTCGGGTCGTCGGAGGTGGTGTGCGGGCCCATCCGATAGGTGACGGCCTCGATGAGCGTCGGACCGCCACCTTCGCGGGCCCGCTGCGCGGCCTCGGCGGTGACGGCGAAGCACGCGAGCACGTCGTTGCCGTCGACGCGGACCCCCGACATTCCGTAGCCGATTGCGCGATGGGCAATGGACGGCCCCGCCATCTGCTGGTGAACCGGCACCGAGATCGCCCACTGGTTGTTCTGGACGAAGAACACGCACGGCGCCCGGTACACCGCGGCGAAGTTCAGCGCCTCGTGGACGTCGCCCGTGCTGGTGGCCCCGTCGCCGACGAACGCCAGCGTCACCGAGTCCTCGCCCAAGCGTTCGGCCGCCATCGCCGCGCCGACCGCGTGCAGACCGTGGGTGCCGATCGGGATCGCGATCGGGGCGACGCACTTGTCGGTGAAGCCCAGTCCGCCGTGCCATTTCCCTCGCCACACGGCGGCGATCTGCGCCGGGGCGATGCCGCGCACCAGGAAGGCGCCGATCTCGCGGTACTGCGGGAACAGCCAGTCGGTCTTGCGCAGGCACGCCGCGGCGCCGATCTGCGCGGCCTCCTGGCCGCGACAGGACGCGAACAGCGCCAGCTCACCTTGACGCTGCAGGTTGACGAATTCGACGTCGAGGTCGCGCGTGACGACCATCGACTCGTAGAGCCAGGCGAGGGTCTCGGGCGGAAGGTCTCTGCGGTATCGGGTGGCCCTGTCCGAGGTGGTCGACGTCCCGTCCGGGGCGACCAGTTGTATGGGCTCCATCTCGACGTCGAGCGACTCGAGGGGTGCCGAAGCCAACCCTGCCATACCGCCTCCTAGGGTCACTGGCGGCGGATCGCGCCGTCAGGCGACTGAGGTGCTCAGCACAGAGGCGGGGAGAACAGACCCTCCGGTGGGAGGCTGTCGGCTAGTCGCCGGGGTGGGGCGCTAGCGCGACGATGCGCTCTGCTCGCCGCAGTACTGGGGCATCCACCATTATGCCCTCGAACTGGAAAACGCCCCGGGCATCGCGGGCCGCGGCCAGCACGTGTCGCGCCCACTGCACCTGCTCGGGCGTCGGTGTGTAGCCCTCGCGGATCACCGCGACCTGGGACGGATGGATCGCGACCTTCACGTCGAAGCCCACCGCGACCGCATCGTCGACCTCACCGCGCAGACCGTCGAGGTCTCGGATGTCGAGGTACACCGAATCCAGCGCGAGCCGACCGTAGGCCTTGGCCGACAGCAGCGTCTGCGATCGCACGTGGCGCGCCACCTCGCGGTAGCTGCCGTCGGGATACCGGTTCGCGGTGCCGCCGGTGACCGCGAAGAGGTCCTCGGCCCCCCACATCAGCGCGACCGTGTTGTCCATGCGCGCCAGCTCCGTGACGGCCAGCGCTCCTAGCGGTGTCTCGATCAGCACCACGACGTTGCGCGGCGCCAGATCGCGCACCTGCTGCGGGTCCTCGGTCTTGGCGAGCATGACGGTGGTGTAGTCGGTCTTCGCGAGCGCCTCGAGGTCGAGCGGATGGTCGGCCGTGGCGGCGGGGTTGACGCGCACCACGGTCCGGTCCGGGTCCAGGCGCGTCTCGATCAGTGCCGCGCGGGCGGCTTCGCGATCCTTGGCGGCAACACCGTCCTCGAGGTCGAGGATCACGACATCGGCTGCGGCTGCGGCCTTCTCGAACCGCTCCGGGCGGTCGGCCGGACAAAACAGCCAGGCGGGTCCCGTCGCGAGCGCCACTACGCGTCACCCTCCGGTCGCTTGCGCACCATGGTCTTTCGCGACGCGGTGGCCACGATGTCGCCATGCTGGTTGCGGCCTACGTGTGAGAACGTCACGATGCCTTCACCGGGGCGGCTCTTGGACTCGCGCTTCTCGAGCACCTCGGACTCCGCGTACAGCGTGTCACCGTGGAAAAGCGGCTTCGGGAAGCCGATTTCGCCGAATCCAAGGTTGCCGACGATGGTGCCCTGCGTCAGCTGGGTGACCGACAGCCCGACGAGGGTCGACAGCGTGAACATCGAGTTGACGAGCCGCTGGTTGAACGGCGGCAAGGCATCCGAGAACGCGGCGTCCAGGTGCAGTGCCTGGGTGTTCATCGTCAACGTGGTGAACAAGACGTTGTCTGCCTCGGTGATGGTGCGTCCGGGCCGGTGCTGGTACAGCACGCCGGTCTCGAACTCCTCGTACCACAGCCCGCGCTGGACGATAATTTTCCCGCCGCCCCGCCCGCTAATCCTCTTCTCACCCTGTTCTCCGCTCACAGGCCCAGCTCCCGCCCGATTAGCATCAACTGCACTTCCGTTGTGCCTTCACCGATTTCGAGGATTTTGCTGTCGCGGTAGTGCCGGGCGACGGAGTATTCGTTCATGAAGCCGTAGCCGCCGAAGATCTGGGTGGCGTCGCGGGCGTTGTCCATCGCGGCCTCACTGGCCACCATCTTGGCGATGGACGCCGCCTTCTTGAACGGCTTGCCGGCCAGCATCAGCGCGGCGGCGTCGTAGTAGGCCGTGCGGGCGACGTGTGCCCGCGCCTCCATGCGCGCGATCTTGAAGGCGATCGCCTGATAGCTGCCGATCGCGGCGCCGAAGGCCTCGCGTTCCTTGGCGTACTTGACCGATTCGTCGACACACCCCTGGGCGGCGCCGACCGACAGCGCGGCGATCGCGATGCGGCCCTCGTCGAGGATGCGAAGGAAGTTGGCATAGCCCCGGCCGCGCTCACCGAGCAGGTTCTCCTCCGGCACGCGCACGTCGTCGAAGCTCAACGGGTGAGTGTCGCTGGCGTTCCAACCCACCTTGCTGTACGCCGGTTCGGCGGTGAACCCGTCGATGGGCACCGGAACCAGAATCGAGGAGATCTCCTTCTTGCCATCGGGTTTCTCGCCCGTGACGGCGGTGACGGTGACCAGCTTCGTGATGTCGGTGCCCGAGTTGGTGATGAACTGCTTGGAACCGTTGATGACCCAGTGGCCGTCGTCGAGACGGGCGGTGGTCTTGGTGGCGCCGGCATCGCTGCCGCCGCCGGCCTCGGTGAGGCCGAACGCACCGAGCGCCTTACCGCTCGCCAACAGCGGCAGCCACTCCTGCCTCTGCTGCTCGCTGCCGAACCGGTACACCGGCATCGCACCCAGCGACACCCCCGCCTCGAGCGTGATCGCCACGCTCTGGTCGACCTTGCCGAGTTCCTCCAGCGCCAGGCACAGCGCGAAGTAGTCGCCGCCCATGCCGCCGTACTCCTCGGGGAACGGCAGGCCGAACAGTCCCATGTCGGCCATGCCCGCGACGACCTCGTACGGGAACGAGTGTTCCTCGTCGTGTTTGGCGGAGACGGGCGCCACCACGCTCTGGGCGAAGTCGCGGACCGTCTTGGCCAGTTGTTCGTAATGATCGGGAAGTGTCCCGGTAGCTAGAAAATCAGTCATGCTTCTTCCTTCTCGACGATGGGGTCCGCGATGACCTTCGCCAGCGGTTGCCCCACCTTGACCTGATCGCCTTCGGCGACAAGGAGTTCCACCACGCCGTCGACGGGCGCGCTCAGGGCGTGTTCCATCTTCATGGCCTCGACCGTCACGACCACGCTGCCCGTCGTCACCCGATCGCCGTCGGCCACCCCCACGGCCACTACGGAACCCGGCATCGGGCTGGTCAGCTCGGCGTCGCCGCTGTGCGCGTCGTCGGGTCGCACCGGCGCTTCGCGCACCTCGTCGACAGCAAGCGTGCGGCCCCCACCCGCCAGCCAGATCCGGTGGTCGTCGGCGACCACTACGTAGTCCGTGACGATCCCGTCGAAGGTGACCGCCAGCCGGTCGCCTGCCAGTGACACCGCCAGCGACCGCGATGGGCCATCCTCGATCGCCGCACCACCCGCCGACGGTGTGCCGGTGAGGTGGACGTGGTCGACACGCTCACCGGACTGCAGCCGATACGTCGTCGGCGCATGGCGGCCCATCCGCCAGCCCGAGGGGACCGCCCACAGATCACCGATGGGTTGCGGCCACGAGCGCAGCCACCGATACGCCGCGGCGGCGACCAGGTCGGCGTCCTCGGCGGTCGCCGGATGAAAGTCCGGGCTGCGACGATCCAGCAGGCCGGTGTCGAGACGGCCCGCCGCGACGTCGGGATCGGCGAGCAGGAACCGCAGGAACTCGACGTTGGTGGTGACCCCTAAAACCGCGGTGTGCGCCAACGCCCGGTCCAGCGCCCGCAGGGCAGCCGGCCGGTCGTCGGCATGCGCGATGATCTTCGACAGCATCGGGTCGTAGTCGCTGCCGATCACCGAACCCGCAGCCAGCCCCGAGTCGACCCGGATGCCGGGGCCTTCTGGCTCGGCTAGGCCCAGCACGGTGCCGCCGGTGGGCAGGAACCCGTGTCCCGGGTCTTCGGCGTAAACCCGCGCCTCGATCGCGTGGCCGGTCATCAAGATGTCGTCCTGCGCGATCGCCAGCTTCTCCCCCGCGGCGATCCGCACTTGTTGCTCGACGAGATCGATCCCGGTGACCATCTCGGTGACCGGATGCTCGACCTGCAGCCGGGTGTTCATCTCCATGAAAAAGAACTCGTCGGGCCGGTCGGCGGACACGATGAACTCGACGGTGCCCGCACCGGTGTAGTCGACGCTGCGCGCAGTATCGCACGCCGCCGCACCGATTCGCGCCCGCGTCGCCGCGTCCAGCAGTGGCGACGGCGCCTCCTCGATGACCTTCTGATGCCGGCGCTGCAGGGAGCATTCGCGTTCACCGAGATGGACGACGTTGCCGTAACCGTCGGCGAGGACCTGCACCTCGATGTGGCGCGGGTTCAGCACGAACCGCTCGAGAAACAGTGTGTCGTCGCCGAACGCGGCGGCCGCCTCCCGGCGCGCGCTGGCCAGGGCGCCCGCCAACTCGGCCGGCTCGTGCACGACGCGCATACCTTTGCCGCCACCGCCGGCCGAGGGTTTCACCAGCACGGGGAAACCGACCTCGGCGGCGCCGGCGACGAGATCGCCGTCGGACAGGCCGGGACGCGAAACTCCGGGTACCACCGGAACCCCGAACGCCGACACCGCCGCCTTGGCCGCGATCTTGTCGCCCATGGTCTGGATGGCGCCGACCGGCGGGCCGATGAACACTATTCCCGCGTCCTGGAGTGCAGCGGCGAATTGCGCGTTCTCCGAGAGGAATCCGTAACCCGGATGCACGGCCTGGGCACCGGTGCGCCGGGCCGCTGAGAGTACGGCGTCGATGTCGAGGTAGCTCTGTCTGGCCGGCGGCGGTCCGATGCGGACTGCGACGTCGGCTTCCGCGACATGGCGGGCACCCGCATCGGCGTCGCTGAACACCGCGACCGATCGGATGCCCATGGCGCGCAGCGTGCGGATGACGCGGACCGCGATCTCGCCTCGGTTGGCGACAAGGACGGTATCGAAGTTCATGTCCTCACATCCGGAACACGCCGTAGGAGATGGACTCGAGCGGTGCCTGACCGACCGCCGAGAGTGCCAGTCCGAGAACCGTTCTGGTGTCGGCGGGGTCGATCACCCCGTCATCCCACAGCCGGGCCGTCGAATAGTACGGATTGCCCTGGTGCTCGTACTGCGCGCGTATCGGCGCCTTGAAGTTCTCCTCCTCCTCGGCGGTCATCTCGCCGCGCACGGTCGCCAGCACCGATGCGGCCTGCTCGCCGCCCATCACCGAGATGCGGGCGTTGGGCCACATCCACAGGAACCGCGGCGAATACGCGCGCCCGCACATCGAGTAGTTGCCCGCCCCGTAGGAGCCGCCGATGACCACGGTCAGCTTCGGCACCCGCGCGCAGGCCACCGCGGTGACCATCTTCGCGCCGTGCTTGGCGATACCGCCTGCCTCGTAGTCGCGGCCGACCATGAACCCGGAGATGTTCTGCAGAAACACCAGAGGGGTGTTGCGCTTATCGCACAGCTCGATGAAATGGGCTCCCTTGAGCGCTGACTCGCCGAACAGCACGCCGTTGTTGGCGATGATGCCGACCGGATGTCCGTGGATTCGGGCGAATCCGGTGACCAGGGTGCTGCCGTATTCGGCCTTGAACTCGGCGAATTCACCACCGTCGACGATGCGGGTGACGACCTCGTGTACGTCGTAGGGAACGCGCGAGTCCACCGGCACCACGTCGTAGAGTTCGTGTTGATCGGCCACCGGGTCCACGGTCGGCCGAACATCCCAGGGCAGCGGCTCACGGGGGCCGAGCGTGGCGACGATGCGCCGCACGATGCGCAGGGCGTCGCGGTCGTCGTGCGCCAAATGGTCTGTCACGCCGGAGGTTTTCGAATGCAGGTCGCCCCCGCCCAGTTCCTCGGCGGTGACCACCTCGCCCGTCGCCGCCTTCACCAACGGTGGGCCGCCGAGGAAGATCGTGCCCTGGTTGCGCACGATCACGGCTTCGTCGCTCATCGCGGGCACGTATGCGCCACCGGCGGTGCAGGATCCGAGCACCGCGGCGATCTGCGCAATCCCCTGGGCGCTCAGGTTGGCTTGGTTGTAGAAGATGCGGCCGAAATGATCACGATCGGGGAACACCTCGTCCTGTCGCGGCAGGAACGCGCCGCCGGAGTCGACGAGATAGATGCACGGCAGCCGGTTCTGGCCCGCGACTTCCTGGGCCCGCAGGTGCTTCTTGACGGTGATCGGATAGTAGGTGCCGCCCTTGACGGTCGCGTCGTTGGCGACGATCACACATTCGCGTCCCGACACGCGACCGATTCCGGTGATCATGCCGGCACCGGGACACTCGTCGTCGTACATGCCGTCGGCGGCAAGCGGCGACAGTTCGAGGAACGGGCTGCCCGGGTCCAGCAGGCCGTCGACGCGGTCGCGCGGCAACAGCTTGCCGCGGCTGACGTGACGCTCGCGGGCGCGCTCTGAACCCCCGAGGGCCGCCGCGGCGAGCTTGGAACGCAATTCGTCGACCAGCGCGAGGTGCTCCTCGCGATGTGAAGGCCGCGATGCCATCGGAAAACCCGTTCGTTGAGTTAATGACGAATAACTGGTGGTATGTTAGTCACGATTAACTCCAGATGTCTACAGGCGGGCGGGAGGCGCGGTGTCTTCAACTCCGATCCCCGAGGTGCCCGCGGCCACCAGGCGCAGCAAGGCGAAGTCGGATCGGCGATCCCAGTTGATCGCCGCGGCCGAACGCCTAGTTGCGGAACGCGGCTACCTGGCGGTGCGACTGGAGGATATCGGCGCCGCGGCCGGTGTCAGCGGTCCGGCGATCTATCGGCACTTCCCGAATAAGGAAGCGTTGTTGGTCGAGTTGCTGGTCGGGATCAGCACCCGCCTGCTGGCCGGCGCCACCGAGGTCGTCGCACGCGCCGACGATCCCGCGTCGGCGCTGGAGGGCCTGATCGACTTCCATCTGGACTTCGCCCTCGGGGAGTCCGACCTGATCCGCATCCAGGATCGCGATCTCGCGAACCTGCCCCCCACAGCCAAACGTCAGGTGCGTCGCGCGCAACGGCAGTACGTCGAGATCTGGGTCGATGTGCTTCGGCGGTTGGACGAGTCGCTGGCGGAGGCCGATGCCCGGTTGATGGCCCACGCGACGTTCGGGCTGTTGAACTCCACGCCGCACGCCCTCAAGCCGAGCGCCACAAAAACGGCCGAGGCCAGACCGCGATCCGTCTTGAAAGCGATGACGGTCGCGGCGCTGACCTCGGCCGCGCGGGACGCTTAAGCGCCTAGCCCGTTAGTGCCGGGCCCGTTAGTACCAGGCGCGTCTGCCTCCGACGGGACGGCCCATGGACCCCAGAATCCAGAACACCGCTCCGATGACCATGAGGATGATGCCGATGGTCCAGAGGATGTTGATTCCGAAGATCAGTCCGAGGATGAGGAGAATCGCTCCGAGGATGATCATTAGCATTCCTTTCGAATTGGCAAGTGCCAGTTGTCACTGGCTGGGTTCTGGCAGGTTGCAGGCTTCAACCGTGGGGTTGACGCCCGCGTAGTTCAGCGGACCGGCCACCACTGTCAAAGCGATGCTTCCCGCTGTCGCGCAATTGGTTTCACTGGTTTCGAAATAGCCGCGCTGGTAGGCGGCGAAGGCACCGATCAGCAACCAGACAAGCACCAAAACGCCGAGAATTCCGCCACCTCGCATGCTGCGCCTCCTTTGTCGCGCCGGATCGGCGTGTGCGAAGCGTTTACCCGGCAGACAATTTCGGTAAACGTGGCTACGGAGAACGATTCGGTTACGGGTTCGGATTCGGGCTGAATGCGGCAATCAGCCACTCGCGCATGGCTTTGACCAGTACGGCGCGATTCTCGCGCCGGTCGATCTCGTGTCCGTCGTCGTCGAACATCAGCAGTTCCACTTTTCGGTGAAGTGCCTGCAGCGCTTCGAACATTTGCTGAGATTCGGTGGGGGGCACATTGGTGTCGTTGGCGCCGTGCACCAACAGCAACGGCGCGGTCATGGCATCGACACGTTGTAACGGCGATAGCTGCTCGAGCAGTTCGCGGTCGCCGATCGGGTGGCCGTACTTCGGATATGCCGCGGCGGCGATCCACGGTTCGGTGTTGCGGTACCAGGTGTTGAGATCGCTCATTCCGCAGATGCTGATTCCGGCGGCGAACCGGTCGGGGTGGAAGGTGAGCGCCGCCTGGGTCAGGTAGCCACCGTAGGACCATCCGCAACATGCGATCCGGTCGGCCGGAGCGACCTCACGCTCGACCAGGTAGTCGACCGCGTCGGCGACGTCGTCGATCGCGGCGAACCGTCGCTCCTTGTCGTCGGCGTGCATGAAGGTTCTGCCGAACCCGCCCGAGCCGCGGACGTTGGGCAGGAACACACTGATGCCCTCTTCGAGCAACGCGGGGAAGAACTCGTTGTAGCCGGGCCTCCCCTGCCCCTCCGGCCCGCCGTGCAGAAACAGCATCGCGCCGATCACCGGGACTCCGTCGCGCGGCCGAAAGAGCCACCCGGTGAATTCCATGCCGTCGCGTGCGGTGACCCGTTCCAGGGTCGGGTCCGGTGACACCGGTCCGGAGCTGGGCTCGCGGTCGACGATCTCCCACTCCCGCGTACGCGGGTCGACCAGTTCGACGGTCGGCGGGGTGGACGGGCCTTCGACGGTCATGGCCAGCATCGAGCCACCGGCACTGATGCTCAACTGGGTGGCCACCATCCCCGGCAGCGGGATCGGCGGCTGCAGCGTGTGGTCGGTGCGTTCCATGATCTGTAACTCGCTGGCACCGTGGATGTTCCAGAGAACGGCCACGGTCGACAGATCGTCGCTCACGGTGAACTCGTCGAGTTCATAGCCGGGACGTTCGGCGATGACCTGGTAGGCCACGCCATCGGCGGTGACCGTGACCTCGAGGAGTCGCGCATGTTCGGTGCCGTTCTCGCTGCGGATCAGGGCCCGGACATAACCTTCGGTGCTGTCGGCGTCGTAGGTGCTCGCCGGCTGGTAGAGCTTGGTGAGCTCACCCTCAAGGCCTGCGCGCAGTCGGCGCGCGTAGTGGTCGTCGAGGATGACCCCGGTGTCGGTGGTCGACCCTGGATCGTATGGCAGCAGCGCGGTTTCGGTGCGTCCGCGCAGCATGATGAGATCGCGGTAACCGCGCGGTCCGACGCGCACGAGCGCGGCGCCTGCCCAGGCGTCGACCAAACGGCCGCTCGAGCGGCGGTCCAGCACGGTGGTGCGGCCGGTCGCCGGGTCGATCAGACACGAGCTACCGACGCCGTCCTCGCCGGTGAGGATCGCCGCCACCAGGGTGCCGTCCCAGGCGATCAGTTCGGCGGTGCCCTCGGGCGCTCCTGGCGTCCACGAGTCGATGCGGCGGGCGTCGCGGTCGTCGGGATCGGTTGTCACGACCCAGATCTGGGTGCGGGTGCTGCCCTCCGGAGCGACCTCACATGCGAGCCAGTGGCCGTCGGCCGAATGCAGTACGCGCGTCACCGGGCCTTCGACCGGCAGCTCGACGTCTCGCGACGAGCTTGCCCGCCAGCCGCGCAGGAAACGCTGCACTGCGCGCGGAAAGCCACCGTCGTCGACCAGATGTGCGAACGCGGTGGCGTCCGGCGACATGGATGCGCCATAGACTCTGCGAACCTGCTCTCCCACCGGACCAATTGTGCCTACCCAGGCAAGTCCAGTGACGACCTGCGCCTGTTGGGCGGTCGCACAGGTACCCTCGCACGCATGAGGTGGGTATGACCGGTACACCACAGCCCGGCCGCGACGAGCAGTCGGGTTACGGCCGCGGGGAGCAACCGCAGGGCTACGGCTATTCCGGATACAGCGATCCGGCATACGCCAGCCAGGCGTACGGCCCCACCTATCAGGCACCGCCCGAACCCGCTCCGACTCAGCATCTGCCGACGTACGGCGCATACGGGTACGAAACCTACGGTTCGGGCCAGTACGGGGCGCCCTACCCGTCGGGCGATCCGCCCCCGCCGCCCGAGGACCCGAAGTCACCCCGCTGGTTGTGGGTCGCCGCGGGTATCGCGGTGCTGACCGTGCTCGGCCTGGTGATCGCGTTGGTCGTCGTCAACAGTTCGCAACAGCAGACGGTCGTCGCGCCGCCCCCGATGCAAGAGCCCGACTTCAACACGCCGAATCCGACACCGGCGCCGCGCCCGACCGTTCCGCGCACGACACGGCCCACCGTGCCCACCGTGCCCACGGTGCCCAGTACGCCCGGCGCACCCGGTGCCCCTGGTACGACGACTCCTGGCGTCACCCAGACCGTCGTCTACGTCGTCAGCGGTTCCGGGCGCGCGATCAACATCACCTACGTCGACACCGGCGGTCTGCTGCAGACCGAGTTCAACGTGATGCTGCCCTGGAGCAAGGAAGTGGAATTGTCCGAGTCCGCGGCGGCGACGGCGAGCATCAGCATCATCAACGTCGGCCGCGAGGTGAACTGTTCGATCTCCGTCGACGGTTCGGTGGTGCAGAAGCGCACGGGGGCCGGCCTGACCATCTGCACGGCCAGCGGTTAGGCGGGCCCACGCCGCGGAACCCGCACGGCGAGCATCGCGATCAGGCCGGCGGCGAGGACCACGACCAGCCCACCCATCCCCGCTCGGTCGGTGCCGAAGACGGCGATGAAGACCGAGAACAGCATGGGCGCAAGGTAGGAAACAGCGCGGCCGGTGGTGGTGTAGAGCCCGAACGCGACGCCCTCCTTACCCTCGGCGGACATGCGCAGCATCAGCGTCCGCGCCGCGGACAGCGTCGGCCCGATGAACAAACAGAGCAGCAGTCCGCAGATCCAGAACGCCAGGACCCCGTTGAGCGACATCAAGATGAGGCCGACCGCGATCATCCCGCTCAGCGCGACGACGATGACGGGTTTGGCCCCGAACCGGTCGTCGAGAAATCCGCCGCCGACCGCGCCGAGGGCGGCGACGGTGCTGGCGCACACCCCGAACAGCAGCACATCGGCCTCGGACACGCCGTAGACCCGCACGCCCAGTACCGCCCCGAACGCGAAGATCCCGGTCAGCCCGTCGCGGAACACCGCGCTGGCCAGCAGGTAGTACACCACGTTGTGGTCACGCCGCCATTCGCTGCGGATGTCGGCCCACAGCTTGCGGTACCCGCCGATGAACCCGACGGCCTGCCGTTGATCCAGCGGGTCGGGTTCGGCGCTGGGTCCGGCGATCAGCACCGGCAGAGCGAACAGCCCGAACCAGACGGCCGTGAAAACCATGGCGGCCCTGACGTTTCCGCCGTCCTCGACCGGCAGACCGAACAAACCGCCGTCGCCGGTGATGAACCCGAAGTACACGACCAACAGCAGGGTGACACTGCCGAAATAGCCCAGGCCGAGCCCGAATCCGGAGATCTGGCCGGAGGTCTGCGGAGTCGACAGTTGGCGCAGCATCGCGTTGTAGGGCACGGTGGCGAGCTCGTTGCACGCCGACGCGCAACCCAGGAGCACCAGACCCAACGCCAGGTAGCGGTAGTCGTCGCGAACTGCGCTCATCGAGGCGATCAGGACGACTGCCAGCGCGCTGAGCACGGCCAGCACGCGGCGCCGCCGCCACGGCGCGTCGACCCACACGCCCGTCACCGGAGCCAGCAGCGCGACGACCACGCCGGCCGCGCCCAGCGACCAGCCCAGCCAGCTGGTGGCGCTGATGCCGCCGGGCAGGTCGCCGCCGACGGTATTGGTCAGGTAGATCGAGAACACGAAGGTCACGACCACCGCGTTCAATCCGGTCGCGCCGAAATCCC
Organism: Mycobacterium sp. 852002-51152_SCH6134967; assembly: GCF_001667105.1. Lineage (NCBI taxonomy): Bacteria > Bacillati > Actinomycetota > Actinomycetes > Mycobacteriales > Mycobacteriaceae > Mycobacterium > Mycobacterium sp. 852002-51152_SCH6134967. Next base: position 72,228 of record NZ_LZIK01000006.1, read on the forward strand.
ACAGCGCCCACGAGATGATCTGGCGGCGAGCCGCCCGAGGGGCGCCGGAATCGGGTGGGTGGCTCATGGTCCGCCCACGATATAGTCCGGCGCATGCCAGTACCCGCACCCAGCGCCGACGCCCGCGCCGTGGTCACCGGCGCGTCCCAGAACATCGGCGAATCGCTGGCCACCGAACTCGCGGCCCGCGGACATCACCTGATCATCACTGCGCGCCGCGAGGAGGTGCTGCGGGCGCTTGCCGACCGCCTGGTGCAGCAGTACGGCGTGACGGTGGAGGTGCGACCCGTCGATCTGGCCGACCCCACGGAGCGCACGAAGCTGTGCGACGAGTTGGCGACTCGCAACATCTCGATTCTGTGCGCGAACGCGGGCACCGCGACGTTCGGTCCGGTGTCGTCGCTGGATCCGGCGGACGAGAAGGCGCAGGTCCAACTCAATGTGTTGGGCGTGCACGACCTCGTGCTCGCCGTCCTGCCGGGAATGGTGCAGCGCAAGGCCGGCGGGATCCTCATCTCCGGCTCCGCGGCGGGCAATTCACCGATTCCCAACAACGCGACCTATGCCGCGAGCAAGGCGTTCGTCAACACGTTCAGCGAGTCGCTGCGCGGCGAGCTCAAGAAGGACGGCGTGCATGTGACATTGTTGGCGCCGGGACCGGTGCGCGAGGCGCTGCCGGACCCCGACGAGCAGTCGCTGGTGGAGAAGGTGATCCCGGACTTTCTGTGGATCTCCACGCAGTACACCGCCAAGCAGTCGTTGGATGCGTTGGGGCGCAACAAGATGCGCGTCGTCCCCGGTGTGACGTCGAAGGCGATGTCGGTTGCGGCGGGGTACACGCCGCGCGCGATCGTGACGCCGATCGTCGGCGCCGTCTACAAGAAGCTCGGCGGCAGCTGAGCGTTCTCCTGCCGCCGCGAAATTGCATTCCGGCAGGGCCCTTCTCGCACTTTCGCTGCGGGAATGCAGTTTCGGCGCCACTAGCGACGACGACGGCTGCGCCTGCGCCCGGTGCCGAAGATGCTGCGGGTGATCTCGCGGCCGATCACCGTGCCCGCCGAGCGCATCGCGCTCTTGAAAGCCGGACTGCTGACGACCTTCTCCACCATCGACGGCTCTGCGGTGTCGCGAGACTTGACCTGACCCGAGGCGCTGGCCCCACCGCCCTGCGGCACCGGAGGCAGCGGCGGCGGTAAGGCGTCAGGCGCGGCGGGGGGCTCCTCCGGCGGGGCCAACCGCGCGTTGAGCCGCTCGTAAGCGGACTCCCGGTCGATGGTCTGGCCGTATTCAGCCTGCAGCTCACTGGCTTTCGCGGCCGCGGTGATTGCTTCTGGACCGATGGTGTCCATCAGCGATCGCGGGGCTCGCATCCGGGTCCATGCCACTGGTGTCGGCGCGCCCTTCTCCGACAACACGGTGACGATCGCCTCGCCGATACCCAGCGACGTCAAGGCCGACTTCAGGTCGTAGACATCGGTTTTGGGATATGTGCGCACCGTCTTCGACAGAGCCTTCTCGTCGTCGGGTGTGAATGCGCGCAGCGCGTGCTGAATACGCGCACCCAACTGGGACAGGACGTCGTTGGGCACGTCAGTGGGCAACTGCGTGCAGAAGAACACCCCGACCCCCTTGGACCGGATCAACTTGACCGTCTGCTCGACCTGTTCGAGGAACGCCTTGGACGCGTCAGAGAACAGCAGGTGCGCCTCGTCAAAGAAGAAGACAAGTTTCGGCTTGTCGAGGTCGCCGACCTCCGGAAGCGTCGCGAACAGGTCGGCAAGCACCCACATCAGGAAGGTGGAGAACATCACCGGACGGGCGGCCTGGCTGCCGAGCTCGAGCAGCGTGATGATGCCGCGGCCCTTCTCGTCGACCCGCAGCAGGTCCTCGGGCTCGAGTTCGGGCTCTCCGAAGAACGTGTCACCGCCGTCGGCCTCGAGATTGATCAGCGCCCGCAGGATCACCCCCGCGGTCGTGGTGGACACCGCGCCGAGCGCCTTGAGCTCGGGCTTGCCCTCGTCGCTGGTGAGGTACTGGATCACCGCGCGCAGGTCCTTGAGGTCCAGCAGCGAAAGGCCCTGCTGGTCGGCCCAGTGAAAGATCAGGCCCAAGGTCGACTCCTGCGTCGCGTTCAGCCCGAGCACCTTCGACAGCAGGATCGGGCCGAAACTGGAAATCGTCGCGCGCACCGGTACCCCGATACCGGTGGTGCCCAGCGACAGGAACTCGACGGGATACGCCGTCGGCACCCAGTCGTCACCGGTGTCGGCGGCCCGCGCGGTGACGTTCTCGTTGGCCTCGCCGGGTCGCGACAGCCCCGAGAGGTCGCCCTTGACGTCGGCCATCACACACGGCACCCCCGCGGCCGAAAGCTGTTCGGCGAGCACCTGCAGCGATTTCGTTTTGCCGGTACCGGTGGCGCCGGCGATCAGGCCGTGGCGGTTGACGGTGGCCAGCGGGATGCGAACCTGCGCGGTCGGATCACAGGCGCCGTCGACGACGATGGAGCCAAGCTCCAGCGCGGCCCCTTCGGCGGCGTAACCTGCGGCGATCTTCTGTGCGGGGGTGGGCGTGGACTCACTGGCCATGGCTGGCACCCTAACGCCCGCGACGCACCCGACGGACGGGGTGCAACGGGCCGCATGCAGCGGCAAGGCTTAATGTGAGCGTCGTGCGTGACGAACTGGTGTGGATCGACTGCGAGATGACGGGCCTGGATCTCAAGACCGACCGGCTCATCGAAATCGCGGTGCTGGTGACAGACGCTGACCTCAACATTCTCGGCGACGGCATCGACGTCGTCATCCACACCGACGACGAAGCGTTGGCGTCGATGATCCCGGTGGTCACCGAGATGCACACCCGCTCGGGGCTGATCGACGAGGTCAAGGCGTCGACCGTCACGGTGCCCGAAGCCGAGGAGCTGGTCCTCGACTACATCCGCACCCACGTCAAACAGGCCAAGACGGCGCCGCTGGCGGGCAACTCGATCGCCACCGACCGCGGCTTCATCGCCCGCGACATGCCCAAGCTCGACGACTACCTGCACTACCGGATGATCGACGTGAGCTCGATCAAGGAGTTGTGCAGGCGCTGGTATCCCCGCATCTACTTCGGGCAGCCCGAGAAGGGCCTCGCGCACCGTGCGCTGGCCGACATCCACGAGTCGATCCGTGAGCTGCAGTACTACCGCCGCACCGCGTTCGTAGCCCCACCCGGGCCGTCGACCAGCGATATCGCGGCCGTGGCCCAAGAATTGGGGCCGCCGAACGAGAGCGCCGACGACATCGATTCGGCCGCCGAGCGTTCGAGCGGTTAGTATCGACGTCGCCGCCGTGCCCACCAGGGTTCGCGGCGATGGTGGCTGTAGTTCAGTTGGTAGAGCACCAGGTTGTGATCCTGGATGTCGCGGGTTCGAGTCCCGTCAGCCACCCCAATGAGTCAGGGAGCGAATCTTCGCTCCCTGACTCTTTTTTCGACCGTCGGCAGGGGGTATGGCGCCGATCCGTGAGCCGATGGCGAAATTCCGGGCGCATCTCGGCTCAGGTGCCACTTTCGGGGCGGCGCTGAGGGGCTTTCGGCGCTGACGCGCTGCGCCCTGTCAGCTGCTCACGTCAGAGGTTGGCGTTGCCGGCCTTCCACTGATCCCACGGGATGTTCCAGTCGCCAAGGCCGTCGGTGCCCGGCAGCGTCGACCCGACGGTGTTGACGATCTCGACGACGTCTCCGCGCTTGGAGTTGTCGTGGAACCACCGCCCATTGCTCGTGCTGACGTTGATGCACCCATGGCTGACGTTGCTGTAGCCCTGGCTGCCCACCGACCACGGCGCGGCGTGGACGTAGATGCCGCTGTAGGAGATCTGGGTGGCCCAATCCACCTCGGTGCGATACCCGTTGGCGGAGTTGACCGGAACTCCGTAAGTCGAAGAGTCCATCACCATGTGTGAGCGCCGGTCCCCGACGATGTAGACGCCGTTGTTGGTGGGCGTGCTGTTCTTGCCCATCGACACCGGCATGGTCTTGATCACCTCGCCGTTGCGCTTGACCGTCAGCGTCTTCGTGCTGTCGTCGATGCTGGTGATGACCTCATCGCCGATCGTGAAGCTCGTGCTGACGTTCTCCTGACCGAAGAGGCCGTCTCCGAGGTCGACGCCGTAGGTGTTCACCGCGACGTCGACCTTCGTGCCGGGCTTCCAGTAGTTCGCGGGCCGCCACCGCACCTCTTGGTTGCTCAGCCAGTAGAACGCGCCCTCGACCGGAGGATCGGTCTTGATCTTGATGGCCTTCTGCGCGGCCACCCGGTTGGTGATGCTCTCGTCGAACCGAACGGCGACCGGTTGTCCGACTCCAACCACCTCACCGTTGTTGGGCAGCACGTACGGCATGGTCAGGTTCTCGGGCGAATGGGTCTCGAAGGCCATCCGCCGGGTGGTGGCGCCGCCGAGCCCTAGCGATTCGGCCGTGAGCGTGTAGCGCTTGTTGTAGCCCAGTGGTTCGGTGGTCGACCAGGTCAGCCCGTCCGGGCTCAAGACCCCCGCGACCGACTTGCCGGACTCGTTCACCATGGTGACCGATTCGAGCACGCCGTCCTCCGCGCTGATGGTCACCGGCGAGTCCACACTGACGCCCACGGCACCGTCGGTCACCGATGCGGTCAGCTTCGGGACGAGCAGGTCTCCGAACGGAGTTCCCTTGTCGTCGATCACCTGGGGCTGCTGCGGCGCCGAGTTACCGCCGCATGCCGACAACGCGAGCGCCATGGCGGGGATCAGTGCAACGGTCACCAACCATGCACGTCGACGCGGACGGGCCACTGAACGGACTCGCCACATTGCTTACTCCACCTCACAACCAGGGACTACGGGATCGATGATTCTTGGCAACAGTCTAAGGGCAAAATCGAGTACGGGTTGCGACGCGGACATCGTCGAGGCGACGTCGGGGCCAGAGATTTCGTCCTGCACAGCAAGTCCTGTTATTGTCGCACCCGCGCGCCGTTAGCTCAGTTGGTAGAGCAGCTGACTCTTAATCAGCGGGTCCGGGGTTCGAAACCCTGACGGCGCACAAGCTTCGATTGAGTGCGACCGTGACAGTGCGTCACGGTCGCGTTCTTCTTTCCCACGCGGTGACGCGCGCAAACGTCCACGGCGACGTTGCCGGATCACGGTTGCGTAAATTTTGGACATCAATCTGCTGTCGTGTGCTAGATGTGTGCTGCAGGCTACATAACGTGGCTTATGGAGACGAAGATCTCACCATCTACGCCGTTGCGGAGATGCTGTCCCCCTGGACTTTGTACGGTTCAAGCTGCGATAAAAGAGAGCGGTCTGCTACAGTCACGTTAGCTGACCTACGAGGAGCACAAAAGCAGCGAAAAGCCGGAAGGAATAAGGGACTTAGCTGATGGCGCAGCCTGGCGGTTCATTTGCGGCAGACGGAGCGGGTGCGGGTGCGTCCCCCGAAGTAACTGCCCAGATTCCGGTCGCTGTGTACAGCTGCAACCGGCTCGGCCGGGTTGCCAATCCCCCTGGTTTCTCGTTCTCCGACCTGTTCCGCACGCCGCGACGGCGCTGAGAGCGTTCGCTCAGTTCTGCCGAATCCGGCGCACGACGAGCACGAGCGCAACGACTCCGACGCCGGCAAGAGACACCGCCACTGCGGGTTTCGTCACAAATCGGATTGCCGCCGACTTGGCGTCGTCGAGCAATCGACTGGGGTTGGCACGCTCGGCGAGGGTGTCCACCGTCGCCGCGAGTTGCTCCCGAGCCTGGTCGATGTCCTGCTTGATGGTCTCGGGATCGCGGTCTGCCACGTGCGCCTCCAAGCCGTCCAAGTCGGTGCTCCCAGATGGAGCCTGCCGATCTACCCTAGAGCAGCCCGCGCTCGCTGTAGCGCACCGGTCGACAGAAGGGATGCCCGCGCATGCCACAGACTCCGCGACTCGAGGTCGGCGACAAAGCCCCTGCATTCAGCCTGCCCGACGCCGACGGCAACACCGTCAAGCTGTCCGACTTCAAGGGCCGCAAGGTCATCGTGTACTTCTATCCGGCGGCCTCGACCCCCGGCTGCACCAAACAGGCCTGCGATTTCCGCGACAACCTCCACGAACTCAGCGATGCCGGCCTCGATGTCATCGGCATCTCACCGGACAAGCCGGAGAAGCTGGCCAAGTTCCGCGACAAGGAGAAGCTGACCTTCCCGCTGCTGTCCGATCCGGATCGTGAAGTACTCACCGCGTGGGGCGCGTTCGGGGAAAAGACGATGTACGGCAAGACCGTTCAGGGTGTGATCCGGTCGACGTTCGTCGTCGACGAGAACGGCAAGATCGAGGTCGCCCAGTACAACGTGCGCGCCACCGGGCACGTCGCCAAACTACGACGCGACCTGTCCGTTTGAGCTGTTCTGGTCAAGAAGTCTTATCGGCGCAGCAATACTCATCACCATGAATTCCCTCGTCGAGAAGGCGCTCTTCGGATACATGCGGTTTCACGACAAGGTGTACCAGAAGACCCACGGCTGGATCGGCCACCGGATGATGTGGATTCCTAGCCTGCTGTTGCATACAGTCGGCGCCAAGACGGGCGAGCCGCGCACAGCATCGCTGGCATACGGCCGCGACGGTGAGGACTACCTGGTGACGGCGTCCAACGGCGGGGCTCCGCGGTCGCCGGGCTGGTATTACAACTTGAAGGCTCACCCTGACGTGGAAATCAACGTGGGCCCAAAGCGTTTCGGCGCTACAGCTCGGTCGGTCCTACCAAGTGATCCTGCATACGACCGGCTATGGAAGATCGTCAACGAAGTCAATAAGGGCACGTACGCCGAGTACCAAAAACGCACTTCCCGCCCGATCCCCATCGTGGTACTCACGCCCAAGCAATAGAGCAGCCACGGCGTCCGCTCGGGTGCGCATCCACCTGGTGCGCGCCACCGGGCACGTCGCCAAGCTACGACGCGACCCGTCCCCCTGAGCCCAGGTTCGCCAGCAACAGGGCCTCGGACACGGCGGCGCGTTCCAGCACACCGAGGTGCAGGCTCTCGTTGACGCTGTGCGCCTGTGTCGCAGGGTCTTCCACGCCGGTCACCAAGATCTTCGCCGACGGGAATGCGTCGGCGAACTCGGCGATGAACGGGATCGAACCGCCGACGCCGGTATGGACGGGCTCGGTGCCCCACGCCTCCCGGAAGGCCGCTCGGGCAGCGTCGTAGACCGGGCCGGTGGCGTCGATGGCGTACGGCTGCCCGTGGTCACCCCGGGTGACGGTTACCTGGGCACCCCACGGGGCGTGCTGCTCGAGATGGCGGGTCAACGCCTCCATGTGGTGTTCCACGTCTGCACCCGGCGCGATACGCATGCTGACCTTGGCCCGTGCTCGCGGGATCAAGGTGTTGGACGACTTGTCGATCGGCGTCGTGTCGATCCCGATGATGGTGATCGCCGGTTTGGCCCACAACCGCTGCGGCACTGAGCCCGAACCGATCTCGGACACGCCCGGCAGAAGTCCGGTCTCCTCGCGGACACGCACGGGTGGGAAGTCGACGTCGGCGGCCACACCCTCGTGCAGGCCGGTCACCGCGACGTTGCCGTCGTCGTCGTGCAGGCTGGCCAACAACCGCACCAGCACGCTGACCGCGTCGGGCACGACCCCACCCCACAGTCCAGAGTGAAGGCCGTGGTCGAGCGTTGCGACCTCGACGACACAGTCGACGAGCCCGCGCAGCGACACCGTCAGCGACGGCACCTCAGTGCTCCAGTTGTCGGAGTCGGCGATGACGATCACGTCGGAGGCCAGGGTGTCGTGGTGCGCGGCCAGCAGTCGCGACAGTGACGGGGACCCCGACTCCTCCTCCCCTTCGACGAACACGGTGACGCCGACAGGAGGGTTGCCGCCGTGCGCGCGGAAGGCCGCCAGATGTGTTGCGATGCCTGCCTTGTCGTCGGCGGTACCTCGACCGTAGAGGCGTCCGTCGCGCTCGGTCGGTTCGAACGGCGGCGAAAGCCACTGCGCCGGATCGCCTTCGGGTTGCACATCGTGGTGGGCATACAACAACACCGTCGGCGCTCCCGCCGGTGCGGGATGGCGCGCGATGACCGCGGGCGCGCCGCCCTCGCTGACGATCTGCACATCACCGAAACCGGCGTCGGTCAACAGCTTCGCCACCGCGTCGGCGCTGCGTTGCACCTCGCCGCGCCGCGCCGGGTCCGCCCACACCGATTCGATGCGCACCAGATCTTCCAGATCGCGCCGAACCTCCGGCAACACCTCACGCACCCGCTGCACCAGATCGCTCATGGCGACGACACTATCGGGTCAGTCATTCACCGCGAGCGACCGCGAAGTGCCGCTAATCCGCGGCGTGTCGTGTGCAGACACGGTCGCTCGCCTACTGGGGTGTGGGCCCTCGCGGGAGGTCGGGTTAGCGCTCTTCGAGGATGGCGACCGCGGCGGCGGTACCCGCCTCGTGGGTCAACGACAGGTGGATCGTCACATCCTTCAGGTGCTCGGCGATCGCGCCGGACAGCCGCACCTTGGGCCTGCCCCACATGTCGGTGATGACCTCGATGTCGCGGTGGATGCCTTCGGGCAGCACCGGCCGCTTGGAGAACCGCGACCCCGACCACGCCTTGATGACGGCCTCCTTGGCCGCCCAGCGCGCTGCCAGATGGCGGGCCGCCGACGAACTCTTGTCGGCGGCGTCGCGCCGCTCACCGGGGGTGAACGTCTCGGCGAAGACCGTCCCGGGCTGGTCGACCTGTTCGGCGAACTCGGGAATGGAGACCAGGTCGATCCCCACCCCGACTATCGCCATGGGCCGAACGCTATCTCATACCCTTCGCTCGTCGCGCAAGCGCTCATCGCCCGCTTCCGCCGGGGACATACACGTCGTCGTCGCCGAGCCGCGATGCCGGATCGAGAAGCATGTCGGCTTCCTGCCGCTTCTCGGGGGCGTCGTGGCCGAACCGGCGGTCGGTCGGCTTCTCGTACAGCGACTTGCCGCCGGCGATCGCCGATGCCAGCCGGTGCTGGCCTGCCAGCACCCGGGCATCCGCACGCTGCTTGTAGTCCGCGCGCTGCTCGGGGGTCAGCGCGGCCAGGAACGCCTGCGGATGCACCAGCGCGATCAGGCCGGACACGTGGCCGAAGCCCAGGCTGGTGATCAACCCCGCCTTCAGCGGGAACGAGCCGCCGAGGTGCAGGGTCTCCCGCAGCCACACCATGTGCGCGGACCCGGCGAGCTCGTCGTCGACGCAGTCCAGGCTGCGGTTCGGCGGAATGACGCCGTCGCGCAGGATCTGGCACAGCCCCATCATCTGGAACGCTGCGGCGCCTCCCTTCGAGTGACCGGTCAGGCTCTTCTGCGACACCACGAACAGCGGCGCGCCGTCGGAGCGGCCCAGCGCGTCGGCGAGCCGCTCGTGCAGCTCGGTCTCGTTGGGATCGTTGGCCAACGTCGACGTGTCGTGCTTGGACACCACCGCGATGTCGTCGGGTCCGACGCCGAGCTCGGCCAGCGAGTTCGCCAGCTGCGACTTGCGACCGCCGCGGCCTGCGGCCAACGCACCCAGACCGGGCGCCGGGATCGAGGTGTGCACACCGTCGCCGAACGACGACACGTAGCCCACCACCGCGAGCACGGGCAGCCCCATCTTGAGCGCGAGATCACCACGGGCCAGCAGGATCGTCCCGCCGCCTTGGCCCTCGACGAACCCGAGCCGACGACGATCGTTGGCACGGGAGAACTTCGAGTCGCTGATCCCCCTGGCCCGCATCATCGCGGTGTCCGCGGTCGCGGCCATGTCACCGAACCCGATGACCGCCTCGAGAGTCGTGTCGTCGTACCCGCCGGCGACCACGAACTCGGCCTTGCCCAGCTTGATCTTGTCGACACCCTCCTCGACCGAGATGGCCGCCGTCGCGCAGGCCCCGACCGGGTGGATCATCGCCCCGTAGCTGCCGACATAGCTCTGGACGACGTGTCCGGCGATGACGTTCGGCAGGACCTCCTGCAGGATGTCGTTCGGTTTGTTCCGGCCCAGCAGGTTGCCGTGGTACATCGTCTGCATCGACGTCATACCGCCCATGCCGGTGCCCTGTGTGCTGGCCACCAGGCTCGGGTGCACCCAGCGCATCAGTTCGCTCGGGCTGAAGCCCGCCGACAGGAACGCGTCGACAGTGGTGACGAGGTTCCAGATCGCCAACCGGTCAATGGAGTTCATCATCTCCTGGCTGACGCCGTACACCATCGGGTCGAACCCGGTCGGGATCTGCGCGCCCACTGTGCGGGACAGCTTGACCTTCCGAGGGACCCGGACCTCGGTGCCCGCCTTACGGGTCACCTGCCAGTCGCCGCTGTCGGGTACGGGCGCGATCACGGTGTGCTCAGGATCGAACTTCAGGAATCCGCGGGCCTCGGCCTCCGACGACACGACGAACGTGAAGTCCTTGTCCAGGAAGACCGAAACCAGAAGCGGCGACGCGTGATCGGGGTCGATCGCTCCATCATCCACCCATTCGCGAATGCCGACCCGCTCGACCACGGCGTCGTGGTAACGCTCCACCAGCTCACCCTCGTCGACCAGGTCACCGGTTTCGGTGTCGTACCAGCCCGGCGTGGGATCGTCCTCCCACTTCACCAGCCCGGTCGTCCACGCCAGCTCGAGGACGCCGGCGGCCGACAGCTCGTTCTCGACCTCCATCTCGAAACGGGTGCGCGAGGAACCGTACGGCCCGAGTTCGGCGCCGCCGACGATCACCACCATGTCGGCGGGATCGACGTCGAGGTCGGCCCACTCGGGTGCCGGCGCGGACTTGTAACCGCGTGGCGGTGACGGCAGGGCACGCACGGTGCCCTCGGGATCCGTGTCCTCGGTGTGGCTTTCGGACACCATCTCTTCGCGGGCCTTGGCGGCCAGCTCGGCCATGTCGATGTCGACATCGGCCAGCCCGCCGGTGAAGTCCGCCTGTAGCGGCTCACGCGCCGCGGCGACCTTGGCCTCGATGTCGCACAGCCCGAGCAGCATGCCCGCCATCTCGTCGGTGGTGAACGTGCGCACTCCGGCCTCTTCGACCGCACCGACGATCGCGTCGTTGTGGCCCATCAGGCCCGTGCCCTTGGTCCAGCCGATTAGCGCATGCGCAAGCGAAACCCGCTGCGCCCACGATGATTCGGCCTTCCACCGCGAGACCAGCGCATCGAGCGAGGACTTCGCCTCGCCGTAGGCGCCGTCGCCGCCGAACATGCCGCGGTTCGGCGAACCGGGCAGCACGACGTGCAGGCGTGCGGCGATATCGCGCTCGGCGCCGATGTGGGACAGACCGGCAATCAACCGCTGCACGGCCCACAACAGCACCTTCATCTCCATCTCGGCGCGCGACCCGGCATCGGACAGGTCACCCGCCACCCGCGGAGCGGCGAACGGGAACAGCAACGTCGGGGTCTGGGCGTCCTTGAGGTGGATCGACTGCGGCCCAAGGCTTTCGGTCTGCTCGGTACCGACCCACTGAACCAGCGCGTCGATGTCGGTGTAGGACGCCATGTTGGCGGGCACCACCCACAGCTTCGCGTTCCAGCGGGCGTGGTCGCGGTAGAGCGTCCGGTAGAACGCCAGCCTGTCGTCGTCGAGCTTGGACGTCGTCGCGATGACGGTGGCACCGCCGTCGAGCAACTGCGCGACCACCGACGCCGCGATCGAGCCCTTGGACGCGCCGGTGACGACGGCGACCTCGTGGTGGTAGCGGCCGGTGCCCGGATTCTCGGCACCCGCGGCCGCGCGGCCGTACAGCGAGGCGTGGATGTTGCGACCCGCCGCCAGCGCCTTACCCTGCCACCAGGTGGCCTGCGTCCCGACCACGTGGCCTGCGCCCTCGAAGCGTTCCGAGAGTCGCTGCCAGTCGTTGTCGATCTCGTCCTCGTCGTACAACCACAGCCGAGCCAGATCCTCGCGGGCGCTGGCCCAGCGGTCGTCGAAGAGCACCGCCTTGCGACCGTCGAACACGGGCGCCACCAGTCGCGGCCAGTCCGAACCCAGTTCGGCGGTGACCAGATCGATCAGTTCGGCGTCGGTGGCCTCCGGCACCGGGACCGGGGTGTCCAGACCGAGCTGGCCCAGGATCATCCGCGCCGCCGAGGCGAGCACGCCATCCGGACCGGTGACCCGTTCGGCGAACTCGGTCAGCGCGGCGGAATCCACCACGCCTCCACTGCTTCCCGCGGCCGACGGCAGAGACACCGCCACACCCCGGCGGGCCGCCACCGAGGCGACCGCACTGTCGATGACCTTGTCGACGGTGGCGGCGTCGGCCAGGGCCCCGTCGTGCAGGCCACCCAGCTCACCACCGCGCACGCTGGTCCCCTCCCGGGTGCCCAGCGCCACCTCGACGGTGACGTGCTTGATCCAGCCCGGGCCCAGCTCCCAGGTCTTGGTGACCCGCTCGCCGATGTAGGCCGGGCGCTTACCGGACGGCCCGAAGACGGTACGCAGCTGGTCGTTGACCGCGTCGGAGAGCACGGGGCCGAACGGCTTGTAGGTCCTGGCCAGCTTGGTGACCTGCCCCTTCAACGCGGCCAGGTCGGCTTCGCCCGCACCGTCGATGGCGCCGAGGTTGAGCTCGGAGCCGAGGTCGACCAGCAGCTGGTTTCGACGCGAGGACGCACCGTCGGTGATCGACTCGATGGAGTCCAGCGGTTCGATCTGGTCGATGCGCATCTTCGCCGACAGCGCGATCAGCGCCATGGTGGCGTCGGAGGCGTCGAACGTCAGGTCGTCCGGACGCGGAGCGCCCGCGGGCGCGACAGACGGCGAAGGAGCGCCCGCGGGCGCAGCCGGCGCCGGGGCGGCCGGTGCGGCCGTCTCGACGGGCGCGGCGGCTTCGGCCGCGGGAGCCGGAGCAGGTGTGTCCTCGAGTTCGGGCTCGGGGTCGGTGTCGGTGGCGAACAACACCGCAGCGTCGCGCTCCGAGTTCAGCACTTCGGTTGTGCTGTGCGAATACTCGGGAAGCTTGAGCGTGTTGGCGGCCAGACCCGCGACGGTCGGCGCGGACTTCACACCGATCTCGACGAAGCGCTCGATCCCGAGACCGCCCGCGGCCTCCTCGATGAACAACAGGTCCTGGGTCTCGATCCACCGCACCGGGCTGGCGAACTGCCACGCCAGCAACTCGATGACGATCTTGCGGCACAGCTCGCGCGGCTTCTCGTTACGCCAGGTGTCGTAGTCGGCGAGGATCTCGTCGAGCGGCTCGGCAGGCACCAGATCCCTGATCTCCTCGATGAAGTCGCGATCGAGCGTGAACGGCCGCGGCACCAGGTTCGGGATGTACTTGCCGACAATCAGATCCGGATCCTGATCGCGCGGCATCACCCGCTCCAGGGAGCGGCGGAAGTCGGCCACGCCGACCCGCAGCACCGAGGAGTGGAATGGCACGTCGATGCCGGGCACCAGGATGAACGACCGCTTGCCGCCGCTGATCTCGCGGCGCCGCTCGACCTCCTCCTCCAGTGCCTCGAGGCCGCGCACCGTGCCGGCGATCGCGTACTGCGAGCCGCGCAGGTTGAAGTTCACGATTTCCAGAAACTCACCGGTGCGCTCGGAGATCTCGGCGACGAAAGCCTTGACGTCGGCATCGTCGAGGTCGATCTGCGACGGCCGGATTGCGGCGAGCCGGTAGTTCGACCGGCCGAGGTGGTCACGCGGCACGATGTCGTGCATCTTGCTGCCGCGGTGGAACACCACCTCGAGCAGCGCCTCGAGCTCGTAGACGCCGCTGACGCACGCGAGCGCGGTGTACTCGCCGACGGAGTGACCGCAGGCGATCGCACCCTCGACGAACGCGCCCTGCTCGCGCATCTCGGCGACCTGGGCGGCGGCCACGGTCGCCATGGCGACCTGGGTGAACTGCGTCAAAAACAGCACACCGTCGGGATGGTGGTAGTGCACACCGCTGGCGATCAGGCTGGTCGGGTTGTCCCGCACCACGTGCAGCACCGAGAAGCCCAGCGTCTCGCGGGTGAACTTGTCGGCGGTGTCCCACACCTTGCGGGCCGCCTTGGACCGGGCCCGCACCTCCATGCCCATGCCCTTGTGCTGGATGCCCTGACCGGGGAACGCGTACACGGTCTTCGGCGCGGCCAACTGCGCCGTCGCCGACATCACGAGCTCACCGCCGACCTTGGCGCTGATCTCGAGAATCTCGGCGCCGCGGTCGATCCCGACGCGGTCGACGCGGAACTCGATGTCGTCGCCCGGCAGCACCATGCCGAGGAACCGCGACGTCCAGCCGACCACCCGAGCCGGCGGCGCGGGCCTGCCGTCGGTGGCGGCCACGACGTGCTGTGCCGCGGCCGACAGCCACATGCCGTGCACGATGGGCGATTTCAGCCCCGCGAGCAGCGCGGCGGCGCGGTCGGTGTGAATCGGGTTGTGGTCTCCTGACACGACGGCGAACGCGCTCATGTCGGTGGGTGCGGTGACTGTGACGTCACGGCGGCGACGACGCTGGGTGTCGGTCGCGTTGTCGGTGATCGCACCGCCCGCGCGCGCCGGGTCGCCCAGTTCCGCAGCACCGGTGCGTCCGCGGATCGCGAAGCGTTCCTCGAGCTCGGCCAGCAGCGTGCCCTCGGCGTCGCGGATCTGCACCGACACGGGTACGACGCGGCCGTACTCGGTGTCGCTGGCCGCTGAAACCGTTGCGGTGACGGTCAATTCGGCCCGCTCCTTCGGCATCTGCGTCAGCAGGTGCGCAGCGTGGTCGAGGTGGACCAGGCTCAGCAGCCCTTCGACGACGGGGAAACCGTCGCCGGTGATCGCCGAGCCGATCGCCGCGAACACCGCGCGCCAGCAATAGCCGACGAGCGCGTCGGGCACCAGCGTCAGGCCGGGCGCCAGCGGCGCACCGAACGCGGCGGTGACCCCGGTGTGGTCGGCGACCCGTTCGGGGTCCCAGTCCGCGGTCACCGTCGCGGTGTTGTCGTGCACCGGCGGCAGGGCGTCGGGCCCGTCCACACCGGCGGCGATGGCGAGCACGGAACGCATTGCGGCCGAGGCGTCTTCGACGGTGACGACAGGCATGCCGCCGTTGACGGTGCACGAGGGCAGCGTGAACGGGATGTCGATCCAGATGTCGGACAGCGGGACGCTCAGCGTCACACGCTCACCGCTGAGCTCGAGGCGGGCGCCGGTGGACGGATGCGTCGCGTTGCGGTTCTCGTTGGCTTGCCACTCGTCGGGTGCGCCGATCCGATGCACGGGGTTGATCGCGACGCGGCCGGCCCACAACACATCGGGCGAATCCAGCACCACCGCAAGCGGACCCGTGACGTCGGCGCGCGCCTGCCGGCGCGACACCACCTTCACGGGTTGGCCGTTGACGGCCACCGCCTCGTCGATGGCGGCCTGCTCGAAGCGGTCGAGCAGCTCACCGACCGGCTCGTCGACGCGGGTGATCCCCGCGACCGCCTGGGTACCGGGGATGATGCACACCTGGTCGGCGGTGTAGCGGGCGTCGTGGGCCTGCCACAGGGAGTCGCTGCGCCACCACCGGCGCACGTCCTTGTCGATCACCGGGACGAAGTTGACCGGCTTACCCGGCTTCTTGCACAGCGTGACGAACCACGGCACGTCGGCGGGGTGCAGGCGCAGCGTCTCGGCCTCCGGGTAGCGCCCCGCCAGGGTCGCCATGGCGCGGGCCGGATCGTCCAGCAGCGCAGCGTCATTGAACAGTGTGGGGATGGGGCCGGAGTCCTGCGGGTGCAGTCGGGCTTCGGCACGGTGCAACATGTCGGCGAACCGCTCGCGCCAGGTGTCGGCCAGCCACGGGCTGTCGGCCAGTTTGGTGTCGGCGGTGCTGTCATCGTCACCGATGGCCAACTCGACGTAGCGCTGCAGCCACTGCAGGTAGGTCATCTCCCCGATATCGCCGAAGTACGGCTTGCAGGTGGTGGCCATCGCCGCGATGATCTCGTCGCGCCGCTCGGCCACGGCCTCGGCGTCACCGGCGACCTCGTCGAGCAGCCGACCGCACCGCGATGCGGCGTTGTCGATCTCGTGGATGTCCGCACCGAGCTGGCTGCGGCTGGATGCCATGCCGCCCTGGGCTTTTCCGGCGCTGATCCAGTGGTCGGTTCCGGTGGTCTCGACCAGCATCTGCTTGACGGCCGGAGATGTGGTGGCCTCCAGCGTCGCCATCGCCGCGGTCCCGACGAGGATGCCGTCGACCGGCATGGCCGGGAAGCCGTACTCGGTCGCCCAGCGTCCGGACAGGTACTCGGCCGCGCGCTCGGGGGTGCCGATGCCCCCACCGACGCAGACGGTGATGTTCGACAGCTTGCGCAGCTCGCCGTAGGTGCTCAGGAGCAGGTCGTCGAGGTCCTCCCACGAGTGGTGCCCACCGGCGCGGCCACCCTCGATGTGGACGATGACGTCCTTGTTCGGCACCTCGGCGGCGATCTTGATAACCGATTTGATCTGGTCGACCGTGCCGGGCTTGAACACCACGTGCTTGATGCCGACGGTGTTCAGTTCGTCGATCAGCTCGACGGCTTCCTCGAGCTCGGGGATGCCCGCGGAGACGACGACACCGTCGATGGGCGCGCCCGACTGACGGGCCCGCTGCACCAGGCGCTTGCCCCCCAGCTGCAGTTTCCACAGGTAGGGATCGAGGAACAGCGAGTTGAACTGCACGGCGCGGCCGGGCTCGAGCAGCGTGGTCAGCTCGGCGATGCGGTCGGTGAAGATCTCCTCGGTGACCTGCCCGCCGCCGGCGAGCTCGGCCCAGTGCCCGGCATTGGCCGCGGCCGCGACGATCTTGGCGTCGACGGTCGTGGGGGTCATGCCCGCGAGCAGGATCGGCGAGCGACCGGTGAGGCGGGTGAACTTCGTCGAGAGCTTCACCGAACCGTCGGGCAGCTGCACGGTGGACGGCGCATAGCTCGACCACGCCGGCGGAACCTCGGGTTCAGCGCCGACCGTGAACAGGTTGCGCTGCCCCACCCGGGTGGCGGCGGGAACGATGCCCACGCCCAGCCCGCGGATGATCGGGGCGGTCAGCCGGGTCACGGTGTCGCTGGGGCCGAGGTCGACGATCCACTTCGCGCCCGCCTCGTGCAGCCGCTCGACCTCGGCGACCCAGTCGATCGGGCGCACGAAGATCGCCTCGGTCATCTCGTGGGCGAGATCGGGGTCGATGCCGCACTTGGCGGCCCACCCGTCGACCACCTCGACACCGTCTGCCAGCCGCGGCGTGTGGAAGCCGACCTCGACCTGCACGCCGTGGAAGACCGGGCTGAAGATGGCGCCACCGCGAACCTTGTTCTTGCGCTCGGCTTCTTCCTTCTCGGTGATCTTGGAGCAGTAGAGCTCGAAGCGCCCAAGCTGCTCGGGGGTGCCGGTGATGACGACCGAACGCCTGCCGTTGCGGATCGAGAGCACCGGCGGCAGCACCGTGCGCACATCCTGGGAGAACTCTTCGAGCAGTTCGGCGATGCGGTCGGGATCGACGTTGGTCACCGACACCATCGGCGCCTTGTCGCCGCGGCCCACCATGCCGCGCCGACGGGACACCAGCGACCCGGCCGCGCCGATCAGCTGCAGCAGCGCCAGGAGTTCGGCGTCTTTGGTGCCGCGCGACCGCAGGGACTCGCAGGCCATGATCCCCTGCGAGTGCCCGGCCATCGCGACCGGCGGAGCGTCGTACAGATCCAGGCCCTGGCGGACGGCGGCGCGGATCGCGGCCATCTGCGCGAGCAGGATGCCCGGTCCCGAGATGGCCGCGGTGATGAGTTGCTTCGTCGCGGGCAGGGGCTCGTCGGCGGCCAGCGCGCGCACCCACTGCAGCGGCTCGAAACCGATTGGGCGCACCACGACCAGTTCGCGTGCGACGGGCTCGAGCAACAGCGCCGCCTCACCGACCACCTCGCTGAGTTCGGACTCGATGCCGGCCGAGCTGACCAACTCCTCGAGGTTCTCCAGCCACGAGCCGCCTTGGCCGCCGAAGGCCACGGCGTAGGGCTCGCCCGAGTTCAGCCGATCGACGAGGGCCTGATTACCGGCATGGGCCGCTCCCGCAGTGCGGTCGGTGGTCACCCGGTGCTGCTCGTTGATCGTCACGTCTCGTTATCTCCCTCTGTCCCGCGTCATGCTCGTCGTCGGCTGTCGTCTCAGAAGCTCCGATGGCTCCCGGCTTCCTGCCGCGGCGCCACGCGATTCGGCGTCGAATCCGCTGGTCCGGTCGGGCGGTTCCGAGGCCTTCCGAGGTTGTGTCGTGACCTCGCCGAACCGCCTTCCGTGCACTCCAGCCGTACTAAGAGTGTCATAAGAAGCGCGCTTGATTTCGCACCCGAAATGGTTACTGACGGGTTCTACGCTCGGGTAACCAGCGGTTGGATAACGCGCACTTCGACACCGGCCGAAGGCATTCGGGACAAACGTCCTGCATGAAGGTGGTTACGGTCGAGTAGGCAGAAGTGCCCTGATCACGGCGCTTTCGTTATCAAATCGTTATAAAGAAATTTTCGGCGCGTCTCACCAGCGACGTCGCCGTGCTCAGACGAGACAAGTGGGCGTGATCTGTCTTCCCGGAGCCGTCGGCCACCGAGAAAAGTTTGCTGGACGTACTTACTGATCGGTAAGGTTTAGTCCCACTGCCCAAATTCGGGCTTGAGGATGTGGTTGATGTCCACGCCGACCCCCGCGATCGACCGGCTGTCGATCTCGACCTGATGCAGATGGGCGGCCGCGTGCGTGACCTTTCCCGGCGATCCCCAGTTGTGCTGCCAGAAGTACGTTCCGATGCCGTCCTGTAGCGCCCACTCGATTGTCTTCGAGTTGGCATAGACACCGACGCGCTCCTTGCCCAGCACCGCTTCCCAGCCACGCAGGTACGGGGCGACCTGCTGTTTGTACTGCTCGTAGGTCGGATTGTCGTCGATCGATGCATAGATCGGCGCGCCCTGAGGGCCGCCGGCGGCGACGTGCAGCTCCCAGCCGCGTTTCGCGTGGGCCACGCCGGCGTTCTGGCCGCCCAGCCAGTCGGCGGTGTCCTTCTTGCCGTACTGATAGCACGACGCGATTTTCAGCCCGGCCTGGTACAGGTCGCGCGCCTCGACCAGTTGGATCGGCTTTCCCAACATCCACGCGCCGCCGGGTCGTCGGTCGGAGACGTAGCGAATCGCCCCCAGCGCACCCGCCGCTCGGATGTCGCTGGCCTTGAGCACACCGGCGGCGTAGTCGAGAAGAATTCCGAGCGGCGCCGCTGAAGCGGGTGCGACGTGCACGCCGGCACCGACGACGAGCGCCGCAGGCGCGGCCAGCGCGCCCTTGAGGACGGTCCGCCGCGATATCGGCCACGATGCTGACACGTGCCACAGAATACGACAGCGGTCACAGCAATCACGCCGATGTCACTGGCAACATCTGCACCAATCTTCGCTCTCTCGGCGCGGCGTTGCCGAGCTAAGCCGAAACGCGAAATCATCGGGTAGCACGGTTCGACGATCCGCCGACCGACCGAGGAGTGACACCCATGGCGCGCAGGCCGCCCACCGCCGTGCGAACCGGCTTGATCGTCATCACCTGTGCTGTTCTGGTGTTCGCGCTGACGTCCGGATGCTCACCCGGGCAACGGCCCCCCGCAGGCCAGGAGCCACCGAACATCGAACCGCTCAGCTCGGTCGGCGAGGGTGAGGGCCGACTCAACCTGATCGCCTGGGCCGGATATGCCGAAGACGGCTCCAACGATGCGCAAGCCGATTGGGTGACGCCGTTCGAACAGCAGACCGGATGCCAGACCGAGGTGACGCTCGGCAACACGTCCGACGAGATGGTCCAGTTGATGCGCAGCGGGCGATACGACGGGGTGTCGGCCTCCGGCGACGCGACCCTTCGGCTCATCTACGCGGGCGACGTGGCTCCCGTGAACACCACGCTGGTCCCCCACTACGAATCGATCTCGCCGTTCCTCAAGGACCAACCGTGGAATTCGGTCGACGGTCAGATGTACGGCATCGCGCACGGGTGGGGCGCCAACCTGCTGATGTACAACATCGCGGTCGTGCGGGACGCGCCGAACTCCTGGTCGGCGGTCTTCGACGACACCGACAAGTACCGCGGCAAGGTCACCGCATACGACTCGCCCATCTACATCGCCGACGCGGCGCTGTACCTGTCCAAGAAGAAACCCGAACTGGGCATCGAAGATCCGTACTCGCTCGACGCCCGGCAACTCGATGCCGCGGTGCAGCTGCTCGAAGAGCAACGCGCAAACATCGGCGTGTACTGGTCGGACTATCTCAAGGAGGTGGAGGCGTTCGAGTCCGGCGCGTCCGTCATCGGCACCACCTGGCAGGTGATCGCCAACACGATCGGGGCGCGCAACAGGGTTCCGGTCAACACGGTGCTGCCCAAAGAGGGGTCCACCGGTTGGTCGGACACGTGGATGATCTCGTCGAAGGCCGCCCACCCGAACTGCATGTACAAGTGGTTGAACTGGATCTCCTCACCGGAGGTCAACGCCGAGGCCGCCGAGTTCTTCGGCGAGGCGCCCGCCAACGCCAAAGCCTGCGAGTTCACCACCGAGCGCGACTTCTGCGACATCTACCACGCCACCGATGCGAGATTTGCCGCCAAGATCCACTACTGGACCACACCGCAGAAGAAATGCGTCGACGGCGGTGGTGACGACTGCACCGACTACGACGAGTGGGTCGAACGATGGCGGCAGATCACCGAGTGAGCGGCCCGTGCTGAGGGGGTTCCGCCTGTCCGCCGGGTAAACCGCCCCCGCTGTATCTCGCGTCTGCAATGTGGCGGTGAAGCGCCTCGTCCAGCCGACTGAACACGACGCTGGTCCACAGGTTCCGGTACTCGCCCACCGTCCGCATGAGCTCATCACCGCCTGCCCGGGTCGACGCGTGCTCCGCGCCCAACCGCGCGGTCACGAAGTCTTCGAGGGCGTCGACGAACTGAGCCGCCAACGCGTCGACCGCACCATCGGTGGCCTCGACGATGTGCGACAGCACCTGGACGGATACGAGTGGATCTGCCGACTGCGCCACCGCCCGTCGCACCGCGGTGTCGGTCAACACCACGAAGCCGTCGACCACCTCCGCGAATCCGTACTCGACCAACCGCCGCACCTCGTCGCTGTCGGGGCCGATCGCAAGCCCGTCCCCGTTCGCCTCTGCCGCCACGGACGCTTCCCGGGCGTCTGCTTCGGATCCGGGACCCAGCACGGCCCGCTGGATGCCGAGGATGTCGGCAAGGTCGGCGCCCTCACGCAGGCTGGCGAAGAACTCGGCGATGTGGGCGGAGTTGAAGCCGCGGCGGTGCAGCTGGTTGATGGTGCGCAACTGTGACAGGTGGTAGTCGTCGTAGAACGCCGACCGGCCGACGCGGCGCGGCGGATCCAGCAATCCACGCTCGCGATACGCACGAATGTTGCGGGCGCTGACGCCGGAGATCTGGGCCAGCTCGTTGAGGCGATACTCAGCCAACGTCGCGAACCCCGGCGGGAGCGCGTGCCGGCTGAGCCACGCGACGATCCATGCGATCACTGTAATGGCGCCGACGGTTGCGAGCAAACTATCGAACCGCTGACTCCTATCACCCGACGAGCCGATTGCAACGCTTCTATCAGCGTCAATTTAGTAGTCTCATTTCACAGCTTGCGCAACAGCTCCGTTGCTAGCCAACTCGGCGCCGCGGTCCGATCAGGTCGGTGAGCGAACTCACCGACGCGGAATTGGCGCTGCCGCACAGCCGTGCGGAACCATGGAAAAGTCAGACTAATCAACCGCCGGCGAGAAAGGGTTCGGTGTGCGTCCCTGGATCGTCTGGGTCACCGGCCTGTTTGCGTACATCGTCGCCGTTCTCGACCGCACCACATTGGGCGTGTCCGGACTCCATGCCGCCGAACGGTTCCACGCCAGCCCGAGCGTGCTTTCGACGTTCGTCGTGCTGCAGGTCATCGTCTACGCCGCGGCGCAGGTGCCTGCCGGGGTTCTGCTGGACCGCTTCGGCTCCAAGACGCTGATCCTGACGGGCGCCGCGCTGATGTCCGGCGGCCAACTCACGCTCGCGTTCACCGAGTCGCTGCCCACCGCCATCGGGGCACGAGCGGTGGTGGGTCTCGGCGACGCGTTCACGTTCATCTCGGTGCTGCGACTCGTGCCGCACTGGTTCACCCCCCGCCAGGTTCCGCTGGTCACGCAGTTGACCGGTATCTGCGGCCAGCTCGGCCAGGTGTTGTCGGCGGTACCGTTCTTCGCCGTCCTCAACGCATGGGGCTGGACGACGGCCTACGTTTCGGTGGCCGCGGTCGGCGTCTTGTCGATGGCGCTGACTGCTGCGCTGGTGAAGAACACCCCGCACGGCAACGCGGTGGCGATCCACACCGTCTCCGTGCGTGAGACGCTGGCCAGCGTCAAGACGGTCTGGCTGCGACCGGGCACGCGACTCGGGTTCTTCACCCATATGGGCACCCAGTTCTCGGTTACGGTGTTCGCGCTGATGTGGGGCGTTCCCTACCTGACCAACGCGCAGGGCCTTTCGGCCGGCGTAGCCGGGTTGATGCTGACGGTCTCAGTGGTGGCCGCCATATCGGCGGGGGTGCTGATCGGCATCTTCACCGGGCGTCGGCCACACCGCCGCTCTCGTCTGGTTCTGGCGATCATCGCCAGCAACGCGTTGATATGGACCATTGTGTTGGCGTTACCCGGCAGGGCGCCGCTGTGGCTGCTCGTGTTGCTGATCGTCGTGATCTCGGTCGGCGGACCCGGTTCGATGGTCGGCTTCGACTTCGCGCGCACGTTCAACCCGAGCGCCACGCTGGGCACCGCTTCCGGTCTGGTCAACATGGGCGGGTTCATCGCCTCGTTGCTGGTGATGCAGGCGATGGGCGCGATCCTCGACGCGACGGGCGGATTCTCCTCCGACTCGTTCCGGCTGGCCTGGACCGTGCAGTACGCGATCTGGACGTTCGCGGTCGTCGGCATTCTCATCACCCGGGGCAAGGCACGCCGGGTGATGAGGGTCGAACAGGAGCGGATGTTGCTGGAGGGGCTCGACACCCACACCGGCCGAGACACCGGCGCAGGTGACTGAGTGAACCGATCCGTCAGCGGTTGCGGGCGGTCTCGCGGCGGTTGGCCTTCTTGATCGCCGAGACCAGCTCGTCCTTGTTCATCGACGACCGACCCGAAATGTCAAGGCGCCGCGCGATTTCCATGAGGTGCTTCTTGGAGGAGTTGGCGTTCACGCCCTCGGCAGTATCGCCCTTGGCGTTCGGGCCGCCGCTGCGTGCACGCTCATCGGACGGACCCTTCTCGTCCTTCGCCTCCCAGTGGTCGCCGACCTTCTCGTAGCTGTGCTTGAGCGCGCTGTAGGCGACGCGGTGTGCGCGTTCACCCTCGCCGTACTCTTCGGCAGCGGCGTCATGGGCCTTGGCGAAGGTCCGCTGGGCCTTGGCGTCCGACTTCTGCAGTGTGCTGGGCAGTTCGCTCTTCCGGGCGCTGCCGCTCTTGGATGTCTTCGGCATGCAAAATTGCGTACCCGGGCCGTGAGGTGCCGAAACGGTCGGTGCCAAGATACGGGGGTGACCGTCGAGGAGCCCGAAACACCGCCGTGCGCCGTGGCGGTCGTGCTCGCGGCAGGCCTGGGCACCAGGGTCGGCGCCGACGGCAACAAGGCCTACCTCCCTGTCGCGGGTCGACCGATGGCGGCGTGGTCGCTGGAGACCCTCACGACGGTGTCCGACATCGACCGCATCGTGCTGGTGCACCGGAAGGGCGAGCTGGCTCTGGCACGGGACATGGTTGCACGCGAATTGCCCACCGCCGACGTGGAACTCGTTGAGGGCGGCGACACCCGGCACGGTTCCGAACTCAACGTCCTACGCCATCTGCAAACCGACATCGAATCCGGGCGCATCGACGTCGTGCTCATCCACGACGCCGCGCGACCGATGGCCGGCGCGGAGATGTTCACCCGCGCGCTCGCGCTCGCCCGCGAATCCGGTGGCGCGATACCGGCGTTGCCCCTTCGCGACGTGGTGACCACCGCCCTGCGGCGGCCGGCCGACGGGTCCGCGCTGGTTCGGGTGCAGACACCGCAGGCCTTCCGTGCCGCACAACTGCTTGCCGCGTACCGTAGCTCGGAACGTCACCGCTTCGAGGGCACCGATACGTCGTCGTGCGTCGAGGCGTTCACCGACGTTGCGGTGCAGACCTTTCCGGGTGAACCGCACAACATCAAGGTGACGTACGCAGGCGACATCGCGACCGCCGAACGTCTGCTCACGACACTCAGCGGGCGCCGCGGCTCGCGATGACGGCCTCGAGGAGCAGACTGTGGTGCGGGAGGTCGACCGCAACGGCCTCGGCGTCACCGTCGACTGTCACAACCGGCACTACCGATCGGATCGCCTCCACGGCCTCGTCGAACTCCCCGACGGATTCGGCGATCAGCCGGCCGAGGTGGTCGGCGGCGAAACCGCGGGGATATTGCACGGTCTGAAGCGTCGACCGATCCAGTGAGGCGGTGACGACACCACGCTCGTCCACGACCTTCACGCTGTCGGTGACCGGCAGGACAGGTAGCACGACGGAAGCTCCCTGCCTCAAGTGCTCGATGACCCGAGCCTGCAGCTGCGCCGGGGTCAGAGGCTGGTTGACGTTGTAGACGAGTACGTGTGATGCCGAAACGGGCTCGGCCACAACCTTTTCGAGTGCAACAGCCAGGCACTGCGCCCGTGTGGCAGTCCCGGCGACCGCGACGAGCCCGACGGCCGACCCGTCGCGGGCGAGTAGGGCGCCTACGTCGTCTGCGAACTGTTCGGCGACCGCCACCACGACCCTGGCGGGATCGGCGACCGCTTCCAGACAGGCGTGCACGACACGCGACAGGGGCGATCGACCCGCCACCGGTTCGAGCGCAGCGGCTTCGGCGGCAGGCACCGTCACGACCGCCGCGAGGGATTGGCCGGGGAGCGCCGTCACGGCGGCGACGCTACACGGGGTCGAACTTGTTGATCAGCCAGCGGCCGTCGGACTTGGTCAAGCCGACCTTGACCGCGCTTGCCGCGAAGGCCCCGTCCGGGTTCTCCTTGCTGACCGTCGTCTGATTGACGAAGACCAACACCACGGCGGTGTCGGGCTGCATCTCGGCCACGCCGGCCTCCACCACAGCAGCGCTGGTCTTGACCTGCTTCTCCTGAACCGCCGGGGTCACGATCTGCTCCGTGAACTGCGTGTAGTAGTTCAGGAAGTCCCCCGTCAGGTGCGACTTCGCGTTCGTGAAGTCCTGCTCCATCGAATCAGGGGCATACGACAACAGCGCCACGGTGCCCGACTTCGCCGCCTCCAGTGCGACCCGTTGGGCGTCGGGGTTGGTCTCCTGGTCGGCCCGGAACTGGAAGAAGTAAAGCCAGGCCGCGACACCTGCCGAGACCACCAGCAGAATTGTCAGCAGAATCGCGCCGAGATACCTCCGCACGGCACTGCGGGGTTTCGGCCGACTCTTCTCGGCCGCTTCCGAGTCCTCGGACGCTTGCGTCTCCTCGGCCGCTTGCGTCTCCTCGGCCGCCGTCGACTCCGGTTCGACGGCTGTCGATTCCGGCTCGTCGGAGGCCGCGGTCGTCACGTCGGCCTCGTCGGGTTTGGTTTCGGCGCTCACGGTACGAACTCGACTTTCGACATCTTGATCTGATCACCCTCGCGGACCAGATCCACCTTCAGCCGCCATGAGCGAGGCTCCTGATTGGCACCTGCGGTGTTGGTGACCCTCGAGGTGGCCGAGACCAGCGCGGTGGCGTTGGTGTCGGTCATCGACGTCAGTGCCGCAGTGTTCACGGTGACCTCGGTGACCACCTTGGAATCCTTGGCGACCTGGGTGAAGTCCTCGGCCTGGGCCTCGAAGTCATCCCTGAACTGACCCGTCGAGTTGTCGATGATGCGCTGCACGTCTTCCTGGGCCCTGTTGAAGTCCAACGACATCAGGGTCACCACGCTCTGCCGCGCGGCCGCGGTGAATTCGGCGGTGCGCTGCTGCTCCTCTTGGGCCAGCCGGTGCTGCCACACCATGTACGCGCTCGCGGCCCCGAACGCCAGGATCAGGACGACAGCCACCACCGCGGCGACGATCTTCCACCTGATCCGCGGCATCCGCAGGCGGCGGGACCGCTTCGTCGCCTCGGCCTTGTCGGGCTCCGCTGAGTCCTCGACGTCGGTGTCGGCCGCTTCGTCGGTTTCGGTTGCCTCGCCGGCTTCCGGTTGGGCGGCGTCGTCGGCCACGGTGTCGGTGGTCTTCGCCCCGGGCGCCGTCTCCTCGACCGGCTCGAGAACCTCGTCGACCTCCGGGTCCGGCGCCTTGGTTTCAGCAGCCTGCCTGCGCAACCGGATGGCCTTCGCGCGAGCGCGCGCGGCGGCGGCGAGCGCCTCCGCCTCGGCCGCTTCGGCCTCCGCCTCCTCGGCGAGGCGAAGCGCCTCGTCCGAGTCCGCCGACCGCTGCTCAGGGTCATCCCGCGGCGGTTTGTCGACGCGGTCCGCGTCGATCACCGACTCGCGGCGCCTGAATGACGGCACAGCGCCCTCCTTGTCTGCTTCACCACTAGTGAGAATGCCATTATCGATTTTTGAGTATCGCCGCGACGATACCTGCGCAGGCACCGCCCGGCAAACACCGTCTTCCTGCGGAAATGCTATTTACGCGCTACGCATATGCTCAGCGGCGATTGTCCAGAAGGCGGTCCTTCATCACCTTGCCGGTGGCGTTCAACGGCAGGCTGTCGAGGAACTCTACAGAGCGTGGCACCTTGAAACCCGCCATTCGTTCCCGGCTCCACGAAATGAGGTCCTCACCCGTGACGCGGTCGTGACCCGCGCTGCGCACCACGAACGCCTTGCCCACCTGGCCCAACCTCTCGTCGGGAACCCCGATAACGGCTGCCTGAGCCACCGCGGGGTGTTCGAGCAGAAAGCCTTCGATCTCAGCGGGATAGGCGTTGAATCCGCCGACGATGAACATGTCCTTCTTGCGCCCGACGATCCGCAGTCGGCCCGACTCGGTGAACTCGCCGAGATCGCCGGTGTGCAGGAAGCCTTCGGAGTCGATCGCGTCGGCGGTCGCAGCGGGGTCGTCGAGATAGCCCTGCATCACGTTGTAGCCGCGCACCAACACCTCGCCGTCGTCGGCGATGCGAACCTCGACGTCCTCGCACGGCAGACCCGCGGTCGTCGCGACATCCTCGGGGGTGTCCCCCGGCCGCGACAACGTCACGTTGCCGGCTTCGGTGAGGCCGTAGCCGGTCATCAGGCTTTCGAACGGCAACTCGTCGCGGATGCGGCGGATCAACTCCACCGGGATGTCGGCCGCGCCGGTCACGCCGGCCCGCAGGGAGGCGAGCCGGTCCTTGTCGGCCACGGTCAGCAGCGAGTGGTACAGCGTGGGCGGGCCGGGCAACATCGTGATGCGCTCGCGCTCGATGAGATCGACCACCGTATCGACGTCGAAAGCCGCCACCGGAAGCATCGTGGCGCCCCGTAGGAACGAGGCGATGAGTCCGGCCTTGAGCCCGAACGTGTGGAAGTACGGGTTGATCATCAGGTAGCGATCACCCTCGCGGAGGTCGGCGAGCGTCGCCCACTCCTCGTATGCACGCAGCGTCTGGAGGTGATTCATCATCGCGCCCTTGGGCCGACCCGTGGTGCCCGAGGTGAAGATGACGTCGGCGATGTCGGTACCCCTCAGGTCGCCGACGCGATCGTCGAGCGGAGCGCCGTCGGACAGGAACCCCGAACCGAGGTCGATCACCGGCACGTCGGTGCTCACCGAGTAGTCCAGGCCGAGGAAGTCCTTCTGTACCAGCACGGCCTTCGCACCGCTGCGGCCGATGACGTCGGCGGCCTCCTCCGGTTTGAACCGGGTGTTGACCGGAACGAGCACACCACCGGCGACCAGCAGACCGAACGCGGCGACTATCCAGTCGGCGGAGTTCGGTGCCCAGATCGCCAGCCGATCGCCTTTGACAATCCCGAAGTCGGCGAACGCGCCTGCCGCGCAACGTATCCGCCCGATCAGCTCGCTGAAGGACAAGCGCAACGGACCGTCGACGACCGCTTCCGCGTCGCCGAAACGGTCCGCTGCGCTCAAGACCATCTCGGGGATGGTCTCCCAAGTGACGGCGCTACTCCTCATCGGGCGCGGGACGCCCTTGATCGTCGTAGCGCGGCGTTTCGGTACGTCACACGGTGACGAGGCGACCCAGGTTGCCGCCCATGATCTTCGCCTGATCCTCGACCGAAAGGTGTTCGAGCGCGGTGACGTAGTGCGTCGGTTCGGCCAGGCCCTCAGGGTGCGGCCAGTCCGAGCCGTAGAGCACCTGATCCACGCCGATCAGGTTGATCAGGTCGTCGATGCCCTCCTCGTAGAACGGGCTGACGAAGATGCGGTTCTTGATCTCCTCGATCGGGTTGCCCAGGAAGGCTTCTGGCGCCTTCTTGTACACCTCGGCCATCGAATCCAGCAGCGGGAACATCCACTTCGAACCGGCCTCGACGATGCCGACCTTGAGCTTCGGGTGCCTGAACAGCGCACCGTGGATGACCCACGACGCCACCGCGTCCTGGATCGGGCGCCACTCGTTGAGGATCGACATCGCATTGGTCTGGAACGGCAGCATCTCCTGCGCGACGCCGTCCCACTCCGAGGTGTAGCGCGAGTAACCGCTGTCCGAGGAGTGCATGCCGACGAAGATGTCGTGATGGACGACGCGCTCCCAGAACGGGTCGAACTCGGGCAGCGCGAACGACCGCGGGCCGCGGAAACCGGGGACCGGCGCCGGACGGATCAGAATGGCGCGAGCGCCACGCTCGACCGCCCACTCCAGTTCCTCGATCGCCTTTTCGACGATGGGCAGAGTGATCACCGGCGTGACGAAGATGCGGTTCTGGTAGTTGAAGCCCCACACCTCGTCCAGCCACTGGTTCAGCGAATGGATGATCACGTGGATGGCGACCGGATCGTCGCGCAGCCGCTCCTCGATCAGGCTGGCCAGCGTGGGGAACATCAGCGAGCGGTCCACGCCCAGTTCGTTCATCAGCTCCAGCCGCGGAGCGGGTTCGAAGAACGCCGGGATCGAGCGCATCGGCTCACCGAACAGTTCGCGCTTGCTCTTGCCGTCCGGGTTGCCGAACTTGAAGTACTCCTCCCACGCGCCGGGCTTGGCGACGTGCGAGAAGGTCGGGTTCGGGATGTAGTTGCTGATCTGGCCCTTGATCGCGATCTTCGTGCGGCCGTTGACCTCGACGTACTGAACGATGTCCTTGTACTCCTTGGGGAGGTACTTGGTCATCGCCTCGGGAGGCTCGTAGAGATGGTTGTCCGCATCGAACAGCGGAAACGGGATGTCTACCCGGTGTGAAAGTTGTCCCATGGAACACTCCTTTTCTTCTCGGGAGAATCCTATTCTCATTGGTGTCCGGTTCGCAATGTGCTGACGGTCGTACCGACTGAGTTACCCCCGCGCTTTGGCTCGCACCTGCTCCCGCAGGACGAACTTCTGAACCTTTCCGCTAGCCGTGCGCGGATAGTCCTCTCCCTCGGGCACCTCGTGCAGTTCCTCGGGCCACTTCTGGACCGCAACACCCGCGTGCTTGAAGTGGTCGCGTACCTCTTCGAGCGAAGGCATGGTGCTGCCCGGCCGGATGCGCAGCACCGCTGCCGTCCGCTCACCGAGCCGGTCGTCGGGCGCGGCGACCACGACGGCTTCGGCCACACCGGGCATACCAAGCAGCACCTCCTCGACTTCGAGCGCGGAAATGTTCTCTCCCCCACGGATGATCACGTCGGCCTTGCGGTCGGTGATGGTGAGGTAGCCGTCCTCGTCGAGCACTCCGACGTCGCCGGTGTGGTACCAACCGTCGTCGTCGAACGCCCGCTCGGTCAACTCGTCGTCGGTGTAGCCCAGGCACAAATCCGGGCCGCGCGAGAGGATTTCACCGTCCTCGGTGAGCTTGATCTCCACGCCGGGGCGCGGGTCGCCGTCGGTGTAGAGCCGTTTGTCCTCCGGCGCACTGGGCCGCGAGCCCGTGATGGACGGATGCTCGGTGCTGCCGTAGGAACGGAATACGAAGAACCCCATGTCGGCGAGCCGGCGCGTCACCGCCGCGGGGACGGTCGACCCGCCGAGGCCAACGGTGGTGAACCGGGAACGGTGCGCGTCGGTGCAGTCCGGATGGTCGAGCAGGCTGGTGACGAAGTACGGCGGCCCGCCGCCGACCGACATCCCCTCGGTCTCCATGAGTTTGAGCACCTTGCCGGGATCCCACACGTCGCACAGATCGATCGGGGCGCCCTCGAGCACCGGGATCAGAAACGCACCGACCATGCCGATGAAGTGACCGATCGGCGTCGCGGTCAACTGGCGGCCGCGGTCCTTGGGATAGTTCTCGAGCAGCTGACGGGTTTCGAAGCCCAGCGTCTGATGGCTGTGGACAACGCCTTTCGGGTTGCTGGTCGTCCCCGAGGTGAATGCGATCAGCGCCGGGCCCGCCGGATCGGTGGCCAGTGTGCCCGCCATCGGGTCGTCGTCGAGGAGCTCGTCCAAACTGCAGACACGCTCCTCGCGCAAGCGCTCCTCGGCACCCACCAGCGCCACGATCGGGACGTCGGCGGCCAGGTCGGGCGCAAATGTCATCCGGCCGAATTCGCGTGCGGTGATGAAGACCTTCGGCCGCGCGGTGGACAGGATGTGGGCGAGTTCCTTGCGACCGTAGAAGTGCACGATCGGCACCACGACCGCACCCAGGAAGGTGGACGCCCAGAACGCGACCGCGGCCTCCATCCAGTTGGGCAACTGCAGCGCGACCACGTCTCCGGGCCCGACCCCGCGCTTGTGCAGGCCGGCCGCGAGGCGACGGGCCCGCAGTTCCACGTCGGCGAATGTGCCTGTGTACGGGCGCACATCGGAGTGCACGCAGAAGCCGGTGTCCGGGTGGGCCGCCAGGTGGCGGGCCAACAGCTCACCGAGCGTGTCCGCAGTCCACCAGCCTTCCTCTTCGTAGCGTTTGGTCAGCTCGACCGGGATTTTGCGCATGGACTCCCCACACTCAGGCGGCTGCTCCGACTCGACGCGATGCTATTCTCTCAAACCGAGAATGCCAATATCGCAAATGGAGAACGATCGATGGTAGACCTCGAGTTGGAGGACGGCTTGGCGGTCGTCACCATCGACCGGCCGCAGGCGCGCAACGCGATCGCGCCGGAGACCATGGAGCAGCTTGACGCCGCGCTCGACGGAGCCGAAGGCGCGACCGCGCTCGTGGTCAAGGGCGCAGGCGACCGGGCGTTCGTGTCCGGCGGTGACCTCAAACAGCTGGCCGCACTACGCACCGAGGCCGACGCGGCGGCCATGGCCAGGCGGATGCGCGCGGTGTGTGATCGCATCGCGTCCTTCCCCGGCGTCACCATCGCCGTGCTCAACGGCCATGCGCTCGGCGGCGGTGCCGAGTTCGCGGTCTCGACCGACATCCGGCTGGCCGCCTCCGACATCAGGATCGGCTTCAACCAGGTGGCGCTGGAGATCATGCCCGCCTGGGGCGGCGCCGAGCGGTTGGTCGACATCGTCGGTTACAGCAAGGCGCTGCTGCTGGCAGGCACCGGCACCATCCTCTCGGCCGAGGAGGCCGAACGCGTGGGCCTGGTCGATCAGGTGCTGGCGCGAGAGTCGTTCGATGACGACTGGCGCGCGATCGCCCGCAAGCTGGCCCACCGGCCGGCCGGCGAGATCAAGCGCGTGATGAAGGGCGCCTCGACCGACGAGGCCGTCGACGCGTTCGCGCGGTTGTGGGTCTCCGACGAGCACTGGGCCGCCGCCGATAAGGCGATGAACCGCACCAAGTAACTTCTGCGCGCCCACCTCCGCGAAATTGCGTTCCAGCAGGCCCGTACTCGACCTTTCGCTGCTGGGATGCAATTTCGCGCCCGAAGAGAGCTACCCGCCCAGTACCCGAATCGGGTCGCTGCCGTCCCAGTTCGCGGCGGCGTCGCGGACGAACGCCGCCATACCGCTGGTGATCTCGGTGAGTTCCATGATCTCGATGACCTGTGCGATATGGCCGGGGCCGCCCGGCGGTTCGACGTAGGCGAAGCGGGTGCCGACGTCCTCGCCGCCTGACCACACGACCGGCCAGCCGGCCGCCTCGACGGCCTGCATGGTGGCGTCGAAATCGTCTGCCCAGTAGGCGAACTGGTGAAATCCCTCCCCGTGGGCGTCGAGGAACTCGGTGAAGGCGCTGGGCGCCTCGCTGTGCTGTTGGATCAGCTCCATCTGCATATCGCCGCTGTTGCTCAGCGCCAGCGACTGGGTGACCTCACACGGCTCGCCGCGGTAGCGGGCGCTCAGCGTCAGATTCCGCATGACGAACCAGGGCCCGACCCCGAGCTCCAGCCAGCTCGCGATCGCCCGGTCGATATCGGTGACGACATAGCCGATCTGACGGATCGGCCCCGGCAGGATCGTCACGACGCCCCGGGATGGACGACGATGCGCGGCGGGCCTGCACCCCTGCGCACCTGATCGATCGCGTCGGGTACCTCGTCGAGACCGATCGTCGCCCCGATGCTCGGCGACGGGTCGAGGCGACCATCGGCGACCGCGTCGAGCGTGCCGTACCAGTCCTGCGGGTGAGGCCCACCGCCGAACTGGATCGTCATGCCCTTGTGCGTGGCATCGGTGCAGTCGATGGTGCCCGCGTCGTACCAGCCGCCCGCGGCATGCACTCGCGCCAGAAACTCGCACGAGTCGACGATGGTCTGCATCAAGCCCTTGGCGCCCACGCATTCGAAGATCACCTGCGTGGTCTGGAACCCGTTGGCGCGAAACGTTTCCCGCCACACCTCGTAGGGGTCGCGCTTCGCCGGGTTGACGAGCACGTCGGCGCCGAATTCGGCGGCGTAGCGCAGACGATCGTCGCTGTAGTCCGACACCACGATGGGGGCGACGCCGCGCGCCTTCAACGCGGCGACGGTCGACAGGCCGATGGCGCCCGCGCCGATGACCAGCGGAAGGTCACCCGGTCCCACACCCGAGCACCGCACGTAGTACTCCCCCACGGCAAACGCGTCCACCAGCGCGACAGCATCGTTCGGCGCCGCATCGGGCACGCGCCGCGACATCATCTCCGACACCACCATCAGTTCGCCGAACGCACCGTGGGCGTCGGGATGATGGCCGATCACCAGTGGCTCCTGACCCGCCCGGATCAGGATCGGCATGCTCGTGACCCGCGTGCCCACCGGAAAGTCACCCGAGCAGTCCGGCCCGTGGCCGACCACCTCGCCGACGAACTCGTGGCCCATCACGGTGTCGCGGTCCGGATCCCATCCGAACCGGGGCGAGGAGTTCGGATGGTCCATGTAGTGCACGTCCGAAGCGCAGATCGCCGCCGACAGCGGTCTGATCAGCAGCTCACCGGGGCCGGGTTGCGGATCGGCCGTCTCGCGGACGTCGAGCCTTCCGTCCCGCAGCACCACCGCTCGCATCTCAGCCCTTCCTCTTGGCGGCGAAATCGGTTGAGGCGGCGCTGATCATCTCGACCAGCGTGCGCCGGTCGATTGTCCACACCTGAGATGCCATGGCGCGGTTGTTCTCACCGACGACGTAGGTGGGGCCGTTGCCGATGTTCGCGATGATCTCGGCGGCGACGTCCTCCGAGGGCATCTGCGTCTGCGGGTCGTATTCGACACCCATCCGGGCCAGCGCCGGGGTGTAGGTCATGCCGAGCGGCGTGCAGCAGACGTCCACGCCGTGGGGACCAAGCTCGGCCCACAGTCCCTCGGCGAACGTGTGTTGGAACGCCTTCACCGCGGAGTACACCGCGAGCGTGGCCGACCCGGCCAGACAGGCCAGCGACGCGACGATCACGACGCCGCCGCGACCGCGCTCGACCATCGCGGGTCCGAAGTGACGGGCCAGCGCCATCGGCCCGATGCAGTCGAGCGCGACCTGCTTGAGCGAGTAGTCGAGGTCGTTCTCCAGAAACGTGGTCGTGCGATCGGAGGCGCCGGCGTTGTAGACGACCAGCCCCACCTCGAGACCCTCCGTGGCGGTAGCCACCTTGGCGACGATGTCGGGGGCGGTCAAGTCGTGCACAAGTACGTGCACCTGCACGCCGTGCCGATCCCGCGCCGCGGCGGCGACCTGGTCGAGCAGAGCGCCGTTGCGCGCGATCACGACGAGATTGAGCCCGCGCGAGGCCAATTGGTCCGCCATCTCGGCGCCGATGCCCTCCGACGCCCCCGCGATGACGGCCCACGGGCCGTATCGCGTGGCGAACCCGGTGCTCACTGCGCCACGCCGGCCGCGCTCATCACCCGCGCGATGTTGGTGGTGCGCTTGACGATCCGCCATCCGTCCGGAGTCCGGGCGAGCTCGTCGTCGTAGTGGCCGAGCGCGTCGATCCAGCTTTTGTCGTCGTCCGGCACGGCCTTCAGCACGGCATGCACGTAGGACCGCGCCGTGGCCCGGTCGGCGCTCACGTCGACGACGATGTTGGAGATGCGGTGATACGTCTGCCCCATGCCGCCGTGGATCTGCTCCATCAGCGTGGTGAAGGCGTCGGCGTCGGTGAACGTGCCCAGGTCGCCGTAATCGATGTCGACCGCGTCGGCCCAGCACGTGCGGAACAGCTGCCAGTCTTTGAAGTCGATTCCGGTCGCGTAACGAATCAAGACCTCGGCGATCTGCGCTTTGTCGGCGTCCACATCCGGGAGGCTAGCAGCGCGTCGACCGCTTGACGACCCTGGTTCTCTCTAGACGAGAACGTCATTTCCGGTTATCGTCGGCGCGTGCCGACACAGCAAGTGGCGCTCGCGCCCGAAATCTCAACCTGGCCCGATGACAATCCGCAGCTGATTGGCAGCCGCTGCGGCGCATGCGGCGCCACCGCCTTCCCGGTTCAGCAGCGCTGCCCGAAGTGCAGCGCCGGCGACATGTCCGAACTCAAGCTGCCCCGGCGAGGCACGCTGGTCGCCTGGACGACGCAGGGGTTCCCGCCCGGTGCGCCGTACAAGGGCCCCACGGGCAACGACTTCGTGCCGTTCGGCGTCGGGTTGGTCCAACTCGAGGACGTCATCCGCGTTGAGGGCCGCCTCACCGAGAACGACCCCGCCAAGCTCGAGTTCGGCATGGAGGTCGAGCTGACGATGGTGCCGTTCACCACCGACGACGACGGCAACGAGGTCGTCACCTTCGCCTTCAAGCCCGTCTAGACACAGGAGCACCGAGATGACAAACGACGTGGCGATCATCGGCGTGGGTTTGCACCCGTTCGGCCGATTCCCGAAGACCGCGATGGAGATGGGCGCCGAGGCGATCCAGTCCGCACTCACCGACGCCGGCGTGGACTGGAAGGACATCCAATTCGGCTTCGGCGGCAGCTACGAGGTGTCCAACCCCGACGCGGTGACCCGGCTCGTCGGGTTGACGGGCATCACGTTCACCAATGTCTTCAACGCGTGTGCCACCGCCGCCAGTGCGATCCAGCAGACCGCGGACACCATCCGGCTCGGCAAATACGACATCGGGATCGCTATCGGACTGGACAAGCACCCGCGCGGTGCGTTCACCGACGACCCGGCGAAACTGGCACTGCCGCAGTGGTATGCCGAGAACGGCCAGTTCGTCACCACCAAGTTCTTTGGGATGAAGGCCAACCATTACATCCACAAGCACGGCATCTCGCAGGCCACTCTGGCGAAGGTGGCGGCCAAGAACTTCCGCAACGGTGCCCTGAACCCGAACGCGTTCCGGCGCAAGGCGATCCCCGAAGAGGAGATTCTCAACTCGACGGTGCTGAACTACCCGCTGACGCAATACATGTTCTGCGCGCCCGACGAGGGCGCCGCGGCTGTGATCATGTGCCGCGGCGACATCGCGCATCGCTTCACCAAGAAGCCGGTCTACGTGCGCGCCACCGAGATTCGCACCCGCCGCTTCGGCGCCTACGAGGTGCACGCGACGTCGGCGCCGCTCGACGAGGATTCCTCGCCGACCGTGTATGCCGCCAAGGCGGCGTATGAGGCGGCGGGATTGGCGCCGGAGGACGTCGACGTCGCGCAGCTTCAGGACACCGACGCCGGCGCCGAGGTCATCCACATGGCGGAGACAGGCCTGTGCGCCGACGGTGAGCAGGAGAAGCTACTGGCCGACGGCGCCACCGAGATCCACGGGTCGATACCGATCAACACCGACGGCGGTCTCATCGCCAACGGCGAACCGATCGGGGCCTCGGGGTTGCGGCAGGTGCACGAACTCGTCCGCCAGCTGCGCGGTGAGGCCGGCGACCGTCAGGTCCCCGGCGAGCCCAAAGTCGGCCTGGCGCAGGTGTACGGCGCTCCCGGCACCGCTTCGGCGACGATCCTGTCGGTCTGATGCGGTTCGCGATTCGCGACCTGGCCCGCGAACATCGTTTTAAGATCCGAAAATGATCTTCGCGCGCAGCGTCCGTCGCCCGGCCCGAACCTTTTTGCCGGCTTTACTCGCGGCCCTCGTGGTGACTGCCGGTGGTGTGCTGACGGTCAGTGCGCCCGCGGTGGCGCAGGATCCCCCACCGCCGGTGCTGCACAACGTCAAGTACTCGGTGTTCTCCGAGCAACCGTTCTACGTCGACATCTATTACCGCGACGTCGATCCGCCGAACTGGGCCGCCTACAGCCATAACACGTACCAGTTCAGCCCGAAGGTCGAGGCGCAGATCGGCCCGGACCAGCAGTGGAACCTGGACGTACAGCTGGCCAACCCCGATGACTGGGCGATGGTCACGGCGACCAGCGGACCTGGCGAGGCGAAACCCAATATTCACTGCGTTCTCGCGGTCGACGGAGTGGTAGTGAAGACGCATCAAGGCCCGAAGGGCGCGCTCTGCTCCATTCGGAGCTGGTGAGCGCCCGCTGGAGCTGGTGAGCGCGCCGCGCCTCGTTCTACCCCGTCGTGAGCGGTTCGCCTTCCAGCCGGCGAATCCAGTTCTCGCAGAACGCGAATGTCTCGGCATGCCCGGTGGTCATGCCGAGCGCCCGCTCCACCACCAGGGCCTGGGACACGCTCGTTGCGAATACCGTCCACACCACCGGCGGAACTTCTTGCGCCTGCGCGCCGTAGCTCTCGAGTACGGCCGCGATGGCCCTGTTCTGCTCTTCACGGAAGCGTTCGGCGTAGTAGATGATCTCGGCCCGTAGCGCCTTGCGGTGATTGGCCAGGCCCATGAACTCCATCGTGAGGCGGGTGGCCTCCGGCTGCGTGCTGAACCGCCACAGCGCCCACAGTGGCTGGGGCGAGGCGAGGGCTTCGGTGAGCGCCTTCAGACCCGCCTCGGCCATGCGCCGGAAGACGGCCAGGAACAGGTCTTCCATGGTCCGGAAGTAGTAATGCACCAGCTGGGGTTTCAGACTCGCCTTATCGGCGACGCGTCGCGATGTGACCGCCGCGTAGCCCTCCTCGAGCAGCAGTTGCTCGGCAGCATCCAGCAGCACGCCACGATTTTTCGCGTCCGGCGCCCCAATCCGTCGCGTCGGCCCAGAAACGCCTGTCATCCGATCACTTCTCTTCCCGCCCTTCCGACACGCCGATCGTAGTGGCGCCCCGCCGTCCGATCTTGACCACGACCTTAACCCCATGCTAAGCAAGTGCTCAGCATATTCAGCCAATTCATGAGCGGCCGCGTCCGCTCACCATCACGCGGGCCAGCGTCGACCCCCTGGAGGGCTCACACATATGACCACTGATTTCGATTCGGTTGACTACTTCACCGATCCCTCCCTCGTCCCCGACCCGCACCCGTACTACGACCACATCCGCTCGAAGGACCCGGTCTGTTGTCCGATCAACAACGGCGTGCTCGCGGTCACGGGGTGGGAAGCGGCCAACAGCGTCTACAAGGACAGCGAGAACTTCTCGTCCTGTGTCGCGGTCATGGGCCCGTTCACCCCGATGCCGTTCACGCCCGAGGGCGACGACATCTGCGAACAACTCGAAAAGCACCGCACCGAGATCCCGATGTTCGAGCACATGGTCACGATGGACCCTCCGCAGCACACCGATGCTCGTTCAATCCTGGCCCGCCTGCTGACGCCCAAGCGCCTCAAGGAGAACGAGGACTTCATGTGGCGGTTGGCCGACCGCCACATCGACGAGTTCATCGCCGACGGCAAGTGTGAGTTTCTCGCCGCCTACGCGAAGCCGTTCTCTCTCTTGGTGGTTGCCGACCTGCTCGGTGTCCCCGAAGAGGACCACAACGACTTCCGCGAGGCGTTCGGCGCCGAGCGTCCTGGCACCAACATCGGCGGTCTCGATCACGAGGTGATCGCCACCAACCCTCTTGAGTGGGCGGACGAGAAGTTCGCGCGCTACATCGAGGAGCGCCGCGAGAACCCGCGCGATGACGTGCTGACCTCGATCGCCACCGCGAAGTATCCGGACGGCTCCACGCCCGAGGTGGTCGATGTGGTCCGCACCGCGACCTTCCTGTTCGCCGCCGGCCAGGAGACCACCGCGAAACTGCTGGGCGCCGCCATGCGGGTGCTCAGCGACCGGCCCGACATTCAGCAGCAGTTGCGCGACGACCGCAGCCTGATCCCCGTGTTCATCGAGGAGTGCCTGCGGATGGACAGCCCCGTCAAGAGCGTGTTCCGGATGGCCCGTAAGACAACCACTCTCGGTGAGACCTCGGTGCCTGCAGGCACCACGGTGATGGTGAGTCCGGGGGCGGCCAACCGCGATCCCCAGCGGTTCGACGACCCGCACGAGTTCCAGCTGAACCGCAAGAACGTCCGCGAGCACATCGCATTCAGCCGCGGAATCCATTCCTGCCCGGGCGCACCGCTTGCCCGTGTCGAGGGTCGTGTCTCGATCGAACGGCTACTGGACCGGTTGGGCGACATCACGGTGAGCGAGGAGAAGCACGGGCCGATCGACGCCCGCCGCTACGTCTACGAGCCGACGTTCATCCTGCGCGGGCTCACCGAAATCAACATCGAGTTCAAGCCGATCGGCTGAGCGACAGAACGGTCGCCGAAACAGCGGAGAGATCAAATAATTCGCAGTTTCGGCGATCTGCGCGCAGTCTTGACGGTGGAACGGCCGCTACAGGTCGCCGCGCTCCCAATATGAGCGGCCGTCTTTGGCTACGCAGGTGAGGAACAGCCCATCTGGCGCTTGGGCCACCTCGCCCACGTACGACGGACACAGGTCGAATTCGTTCTTCACGCCGTGCATCTCGGGTGAACGGAACCAGCGCGGCTCGTACCGCCGCGGCGATCCGCAGAACACCAATCGGCCCCATGATGTGACGCCGAAGGCATAGTAGGTCGTGTTGTTGCAGTACGACCCGAGGATGACGCCCGGCCTGATGCCCGGCGTGCACGTGGGGTTGTCGCACTCGGCACCCGGCGGGGGTAGTGGTGGCAACGGCGGCTGAGCGGCGACTGGCGGGGCCGCGGTGAGCGCCGCGAAGGACAACAGGGCAGCGAACACTGCGACGGGGGACCGCATTCAGTCATTCTCACATAACGACGAAACGAAATTCTCCCTATTGAGCAGGAGAACTACTATGCGCGATAGGCTTTCCGCATGCGCAGTGCTGATTTGGCCGCGGGCTTCGCGGCGATCGCTTTCGTGGCGAGCGTGGGAACCGCAACGCCGGCGTATGCCGATGACTTCGGCGTCGCACTGAATGGCACCTTCCTCGTGATGTCGGACGGTGAATGGGCGAAGAAGAGTATCGGCCCCCATGGTGCAGGTGGCGCTGACGTCTTCCGCGACGATGTGACCGTGGTCCAAACCTGGACTGTCAGCACAGATTGCGTGAGTCCGATCGAATGCACCGGAACGGTGAGTAGCGACCGCGGCTGGACCGCCCCCATTCGGCTCGACGACTTCTGGTACGTCGATCGCGACATTCCGAATTGGATGCCCTGCCCCAATGGGACATTCGCCCCCGGGCACCAGAAGTTCATGTTGTGGGGAATGGATCCTTCCCGGAACGAACGCCTTACGAAGAACCTCACCTTTTTGGCCGGCCGCGACATGACCAAGACCGCGAGCGGCGCCTGTGGCAGGAATCAGACCACCTCCGTTGAGATGCCGGTGAAGATGCAGAAGCTGTCCTGACCGCGCGGAGCGCGGTCAGGTCGGCAAGAGGTCCTTCCACGACTTCGAAGTCTTGCCGGGCAGCGTCTCCTGCTGCAGGAAGCCGTCCGGACTCAGATATTTCCCCGTCCTGGGGTCGTATGTCGCCACGGCCACCGACGGGCCGTCCGCTGAGGCCTCGGCGACGTGACCGGCCGGTGCTGAGGGAACGGCTCCCGAGGCCGGCGGGAGTGGGGCGCCGTTGAGCGAGTTGCCGGGCGGCGGCGGGGGTGCGATGGGTGCTGGCGGTGGCGGGGGCGCGAATGGTGGCGGCGGCACAGCCGTTGGCGTCGGCTGCGGTGACAACACCTCCGGTGCGGGGAACGGTGGCGAGTCGGGTGCCGATGGGCCGGGTGGCGCTCCCGCGGGAACGGCGCCTGGCGGCAGCGGCGTACCTTGCACCGGCGCGTAGATCCGGTCCTGGAAGTCGACCCTGTCGTCGGGCGATATGCCCTGAGAGATGAGGTTCGGGTCGAACGGTTCCGGCCCCAGCGTGTGCTGGCGCATGGCGAGCGGAACGTAACCCCTTGGGTCGTTGCAGAGCTCGACCGTCGGCGCCCGTTTGCCGGGATGTTCGATGCAGGGATAGTTGCGGGCTCCACGTACGCTGATCGGTGAATCCTGCGGCAACTTGCAGTACAGCCCGTCAGGCGTGTCGATCGTGGTCTGGTCCTCCGGGGAGCGCCACTGCGTCGACGGAAGGAATCCCACGGTGCAGGCCGGCGGGTCGCTGATGGTGAGAGCGAAATCGCCGGTGGGCCACCCGGTGGGGTTGTTACCCGGAAGGCCGAACGACTGCTGGGCGGCGATGATGCCCGGGAAGATGACCAGCAGCTGCTCGATGGCCGGGTTGTAGGTGAGCAGGACCTGCGTGACGGTGGTGAGGTTCGCCAGCAGGATCGGTAGCGTGGGCTTGATGTCGTTGAGCAGCTGGGACACTTCCTGCGCGAAACCGGGCCCCTGCTGCAATATCGTGCGGATCTCCGGATCATTTTGTTCCAGCTGGCCGGTGACACCTGCCAGGCTCCGCGCCCATGTACGGATCTGCTCGGTGGTCTCGGCCTGCGATTCCAGCAGCGGCCTGCTGTCGTCGATCAATCCGCGGGTCTGGTCGGAGACGGCGCTGGCCTCATCGGTCACCTTGGAGGCCGAGTCGAGCAGGGACTGGAAGTCCGGACCGGCTCCGTTGAACGCCTTGAACGATTCGTCGAGCAGCTCGGCGATCCGGTCGCCGGGGATGCTGTCCACCAGGGCGCTCAGTTGGTCCAGCATCGGGCCCACCTCTTGCGGAAGCGTGGTCCGCGATGCCGGAATGCGTTGTCCGCTCTCGAGATACGGACCCGAGTCGGTGCGGGGCCGCAAGTCCACGTACTGCTCACCGACA
The DNA here is from genome assembly GCF_001667105.1 of Mycobacterium sp. 852002-51152_SCH6134967. Classification (NCBI taxonomy): domain Bacteria; kingdom Bacillati; phylum Actinomycetota; class Actinomycetes; order Mycobacteriales; family Mycobacteriaceae; genus Mycobacterium; species Mycobacterium sp. 852002-51152_SCH6134967. The sequence continues at coordinate 113,784 of NZ_LZIK01000006.1, forward strand.
GCGGACACGCTGCGCACCTCGGCCTGAAGGTCTGCTGGGATCTTCGGTGAGGTGTCGAGTGACAAGTGTGCCTCAGCACCGTTCTCTGTCAACGTCACCGACGTCACCTCGCCGATCTGCACCCCGCGGTAGGTCACGTTGCTGAAGCGATAGAGACCGCCCGCGGCGGGTAACTCCAGCGTGACCTTCAAGCGGCCGATACCGAGCAGTGTGGGCAGTTGCATGTAGGTGAAGATCATCACGGTGACACCGAGGATCGACGCAATCGTGAAGATGATCAACTGATTTCGGACAAAGCGAGTGAGCATCAGCCACCGCCTCCCGGTGTCGGTTCAGCCGGTGGGACGGGTGCCGGTGGCGCCGACTGCCCGTAGGGTCCCGCGAATATTTGCGACGACGTGATCGCCTGGGACTGAGGCAGCCATGGTGCCGCCGGCGGCGGCGGTGCGACCGGCAGCAGCGGCCCGCTTACCGGCGGCGACGCCGGGCCGGCCGCCGCCCCGGGTGCTGGCGGCAGCCCCTGCGGCGGCGGTGCGACGCCTAGCGCCATCGGACTGTAGGAGTAATTCATGTAGTACGGGTCGCCGGGCGCCGGAATGAGTTTGGCGTTCTCGTCACCCCACCTCGTACCGAGCAGCAGCGTCTTCTTCAGACGCGGATAGGTGAGGTCGAAGCTGGCGAACAGGTTGATGTAGTCACCCCGGGTGATGCGGTCGGCGAATGTCGGCCCGTATGGAAACGCGGTGGCCCACAACAGCGCAAGGTTCAGATCCGGCCCGATGTCGGCAAGTGCACCGAACACCGGACCCAGGTTCTCGATGTCTTTCACCAGGTCGTCACCGGCGTCGTCGACCAACTGATCGGCGGTGTCGCTGAACTGTCCCAGCTTCTGCAACGCGGTGGTCAGCCGCGGCCGCTCGCGGATCAGCACATCGAGCGCCGGTGGGATCTCCTTGAGCGCCCGGTCGAGCACGTCGCGCTGCGAGGCGAACGTACCCGCGACTCGGTTCAACTGCTGAATCGAGGCGATGATGTTGTCGCGCTGGCGATCGAGCACCCCGACGAAATTGTCGAGCCGAGTGAGCAATTCGCGAATCTGAGGTTCCCGCCCGTTCAACGCGACGTTGAAGTTGGAGATGATGTCACCGATCTGCCCGAGCCCGCCCCCGTTCGCGACGGTGGACAACGCAGACAGCGTCCGCTCGGTGGACGGATATGTCGACGAGTCACCCAACGGGATCGTCGCGCCCGGTTGCAGCCGACCCCTCGGCTCTTCGCCCAGTGGCGGATTGAGCGCCAGGTGCATCGAGCCGAGCAGGCTGGTCTGCCCGACCGTTGCCACGGCGTTGGCGGGCACCTCCACATCGGGTTTGACCGAGATCTGCACATTGGCGTGCCAGTCTTCCACCGTCATCTCGCCGACGCTGCCGACGACAACGTCGTTGATGAGAACCGGTGAATTGGATTCCAGCGTCGCCACATTCGCGACCTCGACTTGGTAGGTCACCGAGTCGGGTCCGCGGCCCACCGCGCCGGGCAGCGGCAGCGAGTTCAGGCCCTGGAATGAACAGCCGGTCAGCGTCAGCGCCGCGCACGCCCCGGCGATCGTCAATCGCTTCACATCGCTCCTGCAAATCATCGCGGGGCCTCCGCGGGCAAGGGCGGCCCCGGGGGGCCGGCGGGCGTGGGCGGCAGCAACATGCCCTCCACCGTCGTCGGGCCCGCAGGGATGTTGCTCAGCACCCGCGGCGGTCCGGGGATCGGCGCGCCGGGGAACAGCGGCGGCGACGGAGTCGCCGGTGCGTCCGCGTCTGGGGTATACAGCCCGGGCGGACCCGGGGGCATGTTCCAGCCCGGCGGCGGCGGGACATCGCCGTTGCCGAGGTAGGCGGACACATCCGGGAACGGTTCGGGAGGATCCCCCGGCCCCGCACCCCCCGGGGCGAGCTTCGGGTCGGTATAGATCAACCGCTCCGGGCTGATAGCTGGCCGCAGGTAGGCGTTGATCGGCAACGGGACGTTGTTGACGTTGAGCAGGCGCAGCGCCGGACCGAGGTATTGCGCGCACAGCTTCGCTGTTTCGGGGGCGGTGACGTTCGCGACGGCGCCGATCATGCTGCAGATGAACAGAACCGGGTTCGAGAAGTTGTTCAGCGAGAAAGCCCCGGTCACCGAACCGCCGTTGGGATAGTAGATATTTGCGAAGTTGGCGATCGCATTCGGCGTGATGTGCAGCACGTTCTCCAAAGCCAACTTGTTGTCGACCAGAACTTGGGTGACGTTGGCCAGGCGCTGGAACTGCTCGGAGGTCTGGTTCCGGATGCCGCCCACGAACCGCTGGACCTCGCCCAACGCCACCGACAGGTCGGTCAGCGCCGCGTCGAGGTCGGACCTGTTGTCGTTCAGGACGCTGCTGAGGGTGGCCAATCGGTTCTCGAACATCACGATCTGCTGCTTGCTGTCGCGCAGCGCACCGACGAAGATCTGCAGGTTCTTGATGATGTCGACGATGTTGCCGCTGCCTTCGGCGAAGATTCTCGCTGCACCCGACAACTGGGCCAGCGTCTGCCGGAGCTTCTCGCCGTTGCCTCCCATAGCGTTCGCGGCACTGTCGATGAACCGGGAAACCGACGTGTCCGACACCCCGGTGTCCGGCCCCAGTTCCGTTGCCAGCCGCATCAATTGCGTCTTGACCTCGTCCCACTCGACAGGAACGGCGGTACGGTCCATCGGGATGACCGCACCGTCTTGCATCTTCGGTCCGTCGCCGTTGCGGTAGGCGGGCGTGAGCTGGACATAGCGGGCCGCGATCAGGTTCTGCGCGACGACGACCGCTTTGGCATCGGCCGGAATCGGCACACCGCTGTCGACCTTGAGGACCATCTTGGTCTGGGTGCCCTCAGGTGTGATGGACTCGATCGTGCCCACCTGCACACCGGATACGCGCACCTCGTCACCCGGATAGATGGCGGTCGCGGTCGGGAAGTAGGCCGTGATGGTGCTCGGCCCGAAGAACACCTGACGCACGAGGAACGCTGCGCCGGCGACCAATCCGATGGCCAGCAGGACCGCCGTGGCGGTCACCAAGCGCTTACGGGGTGCCGTCATCGGGAAGATCTCCTGGCTGCGGAATGGCGTTGACGGGGAACGGTAGTTCCGCCCGTGGTCCGGCATTGTCGGGCGGTTGGCCCGCGTCCATGCCGCGGCGGAAGCCGAAGGCGTAGTCCATGAACGGCTGGAGTATTGCGGGCGGCAATGGGATCACGTTGGGAACCAACGCGTTGTAGTAGGCACCGTTGGACACAATCTCGCCTTGTGTCAGATAATATTTCGCCGCGCCGGGCAGCATCTTGGCCAGGTTGTCCCGGTTCTTCTCCAGCACCGCCACCACCTCGTTGAGCTTGTCGAGCGTGGGCGCGAGCTCCTGCTCGTTTTCGGCAACCACACCGGTGAGCTCCTGTGAAACCGCCGAGGTGGCGTTGAGCAGGCTGACGATCGCGTGCCGACGTTCGTTGAGCACCGCCAGCAGGTCATTGGCGTTGAGGATCAGCGAGTTCACCTGATTGCTACGTTCGGCGAAGATCCCGGTGACATCGCCGGCGGTCTTCAGCAACTCGGCCAGGCTTTCGTTGCGGTTGTTGAGCGACTGCGATAGCCGGGACAATCCGTCGAATGTCGGACCGAGTTGCGGCGCAACTTGATCGAGCGTCGCGGCCAGCGTGTCCAGCGACTGGTTCAGCGTGTCGGTGTTGGTGGCCGCCGTGTTGGCGGTGAGATCGCTGATTGCATCGGTCAACGAGTACGGCGACGATGTCCGAGACGTCGGGATGGGCTTGCTGCGGTCGAGCGTGCCGCTGCCCGCCGACTCGAGTGCCAACACCCGCTCACCAAGTAACGTGCCGGTGCGGATCTGTGCGGTGGAGTCCGAGCCGAGCGCGTACTTGCTCTGGATCGTGAAATCAACCAGCGCATCGCCGTTGACGAGTTCGATCGACGAGACCGAGCCGACCTTGATCCCGGACAACGTGACGTCGTTACCTCCCACGAGGCCGCCCGCTTCGGTGAAGAGCGCCTGATATCGCAGCCCGGTGGCGTACGACATCAACCGCTCCGGCTGCAACCCGACGGTGATCACAAGGATCACCAGCACGACGCCGATGACGCCGGCCCTTATGAGACGGGAGCCCCTGTACTTGTCCATCTACTCTTCAGCGCACCTTCCCGTTTCTTGCTTGACCCAGGGGAACACCACGGTGCGGCCTTCCAGGTCGCTGGCGCGGAACGTGATGCCGCAGATGTAGTACGGGAAGAACGCCCCATAAGACCCGACGCGCGCGAGCTTGCGATAGATCTCGGGAAGGCGCTGCAGGGTCGCGTCCAAGCGCGGCAGGTCGTTTCCGACCAGCGGCGCGAGCCGGTGCAACTCGTTGACCGTATGGTCCAGCGGCCGACGGGTACGTCCGAGCAGGTCGGCCAGCGACGACGTGCCGTTGTCCAATTGCTCAATGGCCTCGCCGATGGGGTCGCGGTCCGCGGACAGCCCTTCGACCAATTTGTCCAGCCGGTCGATGGTGCCGGAGAACTCCTCACCGTCTTTGGACAATGTGTCGAGCACCGTCCGCAGTTCATCGATCAACTGCTCGATCACCTGGTTGTTGTCGGCCAGCGAGTTGGTGAACGAGGACGACTTCGACAGCAGCGACTCCAGGGTGCCGCCCTGGCCCTGCAGGATCTGGATCAGCGACGAGGTCAACCCGTTCACGTCTTCGGGATTCAGGCCTTGGATCACGGGCTTGAGCCCGCCGAGCAGCAGGTCCAGGTCGAGCGCCGGCGCTGTCCGGTCGGCGGGGATCGTGGCGCCCTTCGCGAGTATCCGGGTGGAGTCCGGGGTGTCGAGCAGTTCCAGGTAACGATCCCCGGTGAGGTTGAGATACCGGATGGCGGCCCGTGTTCCGGTCGTCAGCTTGGTGCTCTTGTCGGCATCGAACTCGACGAGCACGTTTCGGTCGGGCTGCAGCGACACGCTCTGCACGGTGCCGACCCTGATCCCCGCGATGCGCACGCTGTCACCCGTCTTGAGACGGGAGGCATCGGTGAACACCGCCTTGTACCCCTCGGTGTCACCGCCTCTCGAATCACTGAAGATCAAGAACAGGAAGGCCGTCAGGACCGTCATGATGACTCCGAAGACGGCGAACTTGATGAGAGTGCCCGTTGATCCCGTCATCCCGGCATTCCGATCTGCGCAGTGTTACGCGGCGGCCCGTCGAGCGGCCCGAACAACCAGTTCTTGAGGCCCTCGGAGTTCAGCAGAATTCCCGCGTTTCCGTACTGCGCCGGATTGGAGCCGACGTCCCCGACGAGCGCAGGCGGCACGAACTCTGGCGGCAATTCGGGCAGGCCGAGTTCCTGGCAGTAGTCGCGTCCCCCGCTCTTGGCGGCGACCTTGGGCAGGTCGCCCGGAAAGCGGTACCGCTCGACCCCGAGGGTCAGACCGGCATTCACCAATACGCCCGAAAACTGCGGTGGTGACTTCGCGAAGGGCACCAGCCCGCCGATGCCACACCACAGCGACTTGCGGTAGAGGTTGAGCAACTCAGCGGTGGGGACCAGGTTTTCCAGCACATCGCCGAGCGCCTCACGGTTTCCGCCGATCACGTCGTTGCCGATGTCTGCCAACCCGATTGCGCTGACCAGGAAAGTATCGAGATTTTGCTCCTGGTCGACGATGGAGTTGCTCACCGATGTGGTGCTGCGGATGGTCGACATCAGATCGGGTGCCGCGTCGGCGTAGGCGGTGAACGCCGGTACCGCGGCCTCGATGCCGGCTTCCAGATTCGGCAGGCTCGGGTCGATCTTGGCCAATAACGCGTTGAAGTCGACTAACGTCTGGCCGAACTGCTCCCCTCGACCGTTGAAGGCGGTGGCGATCGCACCCAGCGTCTGGTTCAGCTTCGCGGGGTCGATCTTGTCGAGCACGTTGACCAGCTGTTGGAACACCGTATTGATTTCGACGGTGACGCTGCCACTTTGAATGACCTGACCCGCACGCAACTTCTCGGCCGACGGATTCTCCGGGGGCTTCATCTGAACGAACTTCGAGCCGAACACTGTCGTCGACGCGATGTCGACGTCGACGTTCGACGGGATGAGGTGCATCTGCGCGGGATCCATCGCCAGGTGCAGCGCTGCCGTGCCGTCCGGGCGGGTCTCGATCGACTCGACCTTGCCGACGTCGACGCCTCGCATCTTCACTTCGGCGTCGTTGTTCATCACCAAGCCGGCCCGCTCCGAGATCACCGTCACGGGAACGGTTTTGGTGAAGCTGCCCTGAAACAGGGCCACCGCCAATGCGACGATCAGAACGATCGTGACGATCAGGGCCAACCCTGTCAGGGGACGTACCACACTGCTTTTCACCGGCGCCTCTATCCCGACAGGTTGAAGTTGCCGTTGGAACCGTAGACGGCCAGGGATACCAGCAGGGTGACCGACACGACGATCACGAGCGA